>PAHD01000024.1 GCA_002704685.1 Fidelibacterota bacterium | reverse complement strand
TCAGATGGAACAGTATATTATAATGCGACATCTCCTTTTGCTGGTTTTCAATTTACTTTAGTAGGAGCAACTATAGGTTCTGCTTCCGGTGGTATAGTAGAGCAATTAGGTCTATCTATATCTGCATCAAATTATAATGCATTAGGATTTTCATTAACAAATACTGAAATACAGCCAGGCTCAGGTATACTAACTCAGTTGAGTGGTCTGTCAGGAATACCAACAGGATTAACAGGTATTGTGATGACAACTGCAGGTGGTGTAGAATTTGTGAATTCTTCTGAAACTAATGCATGTCAAAATGCTGATTGTGTAGTTGATTTGGATGATGATGGTGTATGTGATGATGTTGATTCATGTGTTGGTTCATTAGATGCATGTGGTGTATGTAATGGTCCAGGCGCTGTATATAGTTGTGGTTGCACTAATATTCCGGTAGGGGATTGTGATTGTAATGGTAGCGTATTAGATGCTCTTAATGTATGTGGTGGTTCATGTGCATTAGATGCAGATAGCGATGGTGTGTGTGATGATGTTGATTCATGTGTTGGCTCATTAGATGCATGTGATGTATGTAATGGTCCAGGTGCTGTATATGATTGTGGTAATGGTGAAGACTTAGTATGCTCTGATAGTGACTGTCCAGCTAGTCCGGGAACAGTAGTTGATATTGATTTAGATTCAGGATGGAATTGGATCTCTACTAATGTTCTTAGTGATAATATGACACCCAACTCTGTTATTGCAGGTGCAGCTGATGGTGATTTTCTAAAAAGTCAATCAACTTTCTCTCAATATTATGCAGGTTATGGATGGTATGGTGGAGTTGGATTAATCAATATTGGTGAGTCCTATAAATTAAACCTACAAGGTAGTTATAATTGGACATATACTGGAGCTAGTGTTAATCCTGCAGACTATTTAATTAACTTAAATTCAGGATGGAATTGGTTGGGTTACGTCCCTAGTACATCTTTATCAACTAATGATGCGTTGAATTTTAGTGCAGAAGATGGAGATTTTATTAAGAGTCAGTCAACTTTTTCTCAATATTATGCTGGATATGGATGGTATGGAGGTGTCACAACTATGACTCCATTCTCTGGTTATTTAGTAAATGTTAGTTCTAATCATAGCTTTTATTATCCAAATTCTTTATCTAGAATTAATGAAAACATTGAGAGTTTTATTAATTCATATGATTTTGATTACAGGGATTATGAATTTAATGGTGCAGTAACTGCATCCATAGATATCAATAATGTTGAAATTTCTGAGGATGATATTTTGTTTGCTTTTGATTCTAATGGTAATATTAGAGGTAAAGCAAGTCCTGTTTATTTTCCTTTGACTAATGAGTATATTTTTATGCTTATGATTTATGCAAATAAAAAGGATGAAATTATATCATTTGAATATTATGACTATAATATTGATAATAGTTATACGCTAAATAATACAATTAATTTTCAATCTGATATGATTATTGGGGATGGATTTAGTCCAATGAGTTTTGGTTTGAGTAATGCAGAAGAAGTTTCTTCTTTATCTATTTCAAAAGCATATCCTAATCCATTTAACCCTTCAACTAATCTTGAATATTCAATTGCTGATCCAGGTTTTGTTAAAATTACTGTTTTTGATGTAACTGGAAGACAGGTCAGTATTATTGAAAATTCCTACAAAAATTCTGGAGAACATAAATTGACTTGGAATGCTGAAAATAATACGAGCGGTATTTATTATATCCAGATTTCTTCAGATAGTGAAGTTAAAGCTCAAAAAGTAGTTTTATTAAAATAAAAAACTTTATTTAAATTTAGCTAAATACTAAAAAGCTCCATGTAAAATGGAGCTTTTTAGTTATACAAGAGTATTATTAATTTATCTTATAAATGTATATCAAAATAAATAATTTATCAAAATCTTTTAAGCTATTTAAACGATCAGCTGGCCTCAAAGGAGCTCTGAAATCTTTTTTTAATAGAGAATATCAGGTTTTTACTGCCTTGGAAAATATTAATTTAGAAATTGAAGAAGGTGAAATAATTGGTATTCTAGGAGAAAATGGTGCAGGTAAAACTACATTGATTAAACTTATGGTAGGTCTTCTTTATCCAAATAAAGGAAGTGTTTTAATAGATGGATATAATCCCTGGGAGAGAGATTATAATTTTTTAGGAAACATTTCAGTTGTTATGGGCCAAAAAAATCAATTGTGGTGGGATATACCTGCCTCAGAATCTTTCTTATTAAACAAGCATATATATAATCTTACTGAAACTGAATATGATAAAACTTTAAATGAATTAGTAAATTATTTAGATGTTAAGGATAAGCTTAATGTTCAAGTAAGAAGGCTGTCTTTAGGTGAGAGAATGAAGATGGAAATAATTGCTGCTCTATTACATAAACCTAAAATTATTTTATTAGATGAACCTACTTTAGGTCTTGATGTAATTTCTCAATCTAAAATAAGAGATTTTGTTAAATATTATAATCAAAAATATAAAACTACTTTTGTTATTACCAGTCACTATTCTAAAGATATCCAAGAGATGTGTGAAAGAGTTTTTGTACTAAACAAAGGCAGGTCTGTTTATGATGGAAATTTTAAAAATTTAGTTAAAAATATTAATCCTAAGAGGAAGTTAGTTTTTGAATTCAATAAAGTACCAGATTTAATATTAATTAATGACTTGAAAAAAAAGTTTGATTTTGATATTAAAGATAAAATATTGACCTCAATTTTGAATGAAGAAGAATTACAGGTATTATTAAAACATTTATTACAAAACTTTAAAGCAAATAATATAACCTTTGAGGATATTCCTGTTGATGATGCTATGAAAAGTTTTTTTGAAAACCCTCAACAATATATATAAATAAATTTGAGCAAATATTTTTCAATACTAAGAATTAATTGGATTCATGCGCTTGAATATAGAGCAAATGCTTTAATTGGTTTATTTGCTATATTATCAGGACTTTTTATTGAATATCAAATATGGAGCTTAATTTTCTCATCAAAAAGTCAAGATAGTATAGCAATTAAAGGAGCGGCTAATGGATTTACATTTGAACAATTAATTATATTTATTTTCTTATCTATTATTGTTGGACAATTAAAATCATCATGGATTACATCATCACAGATGATAATGGAAATAAGACAGGGATTGATAAGCAAGTATTTAATTAGACCTATTTCTTATTTTTGGTATTATCTTATGATGTTTATTGGAATAAATTCTTTGTACTACATTGTATATTCTTTTTTAATACTCTTATTTATTTTCTTATTTCCTCATATGATATTTAATCTGCCATTAAGTTTTTTAGGATTTATGGTATCATTGCTTATTTCAATATATCTATCCTATTGTATTTATTTTATTATGGTGTGCTTTGCTTTTTGGTTTGGAGAAGTTAGGTCAATAGTTGTCGCATATAACCTAGGGATGATAATGATTTCAGGACAATACATTCCTATAAGATTATTCCCAGAAAATTTTTTATCAGTTATAAGTTGGACTCCAGTACCATATTTAGTTGATTTACCAGTTAGTATAGCAACTGGTTTATCACCTTTTGAGGTTTGGAAAACTGATATTTTATATGCTTTAGCATGGTGTGTTGTATTAACAATAATTAGTTTAATTTTTTATAAAAGTGGTATTAAAAAATATGAAGCTTTTGGTCAGTAGATATTTTTCTCTTTGGTTTGCATTTTTTAAAAATACTTTATCTAGGGATATGGAGTTCAAATTGAATTTTATTTTTGAGATATTCATAGATGCTGTTTATTATGGATCATTATTTTTCTTTTTTCAAATTATTTTTCAATTTACTGATTCTTTAGGTGAATTTAATAAAGATGCTGTTATTATATTTTTATTAACAGTTTACTTGTCTGATTTGTTATATGTCTTTTTTTTAGGAGGAAATGTTTTTGGTCTTAACGAAAAAGTTAAAACCGGAGATTTAGATTTTATTTTATTAAAGCCAATTAATTCTCAATTTTTTATTTCATTTAGATACGTTACTACAAATGCATTAATCTCATTATTAATTTTATCATCACTACAATTTAGATTAATTTATAATTATCACGATGGCATAATCCATTTGGAAAATTATTTTATGTATGTATTATCATTATTTTTAGGAATATTTATTTTTTATTCATTTGAATTTATAATATCCTGTTTTTCTTTTTGGTTTAGAAATTTTTCATATGCAGGTTGGCTTGCAAGTGAATTGATTAAATATTCAAAAAGACCTGATTCAATATATAAAAATTTATTTAGAAAATCTTTATTTACAATTTTCCCTATGGCTTTAATCTCATCAGTACCAGCAAGGATGTTGATATTTGGTCCAAATGTAAAGTTACTAATTTTACAATTTTGTATAGCTTTATTTTTTCTCTACATAACCACATTGATTTGGCAAAGAGGATTAAAGCTTTATGAAAGTGCTTCAAGCTAAGTTTTTCTTTTCTTCTTTTTTGCTGCTGGGAAGAGTATATTATTTAATATCAGTCTATAACCAGGTGAGTTGCGGTGTAAGTTTAAGTCTGTAGGAGGATCGCCTACAAAATGTTTGTAATCTTCTGGATCATGTCCACCTAAAAAAGTAAATGTACCCTTACCAGCATTTCCATGTATATATTTAGCTTGATTAGATATATAATCCTCGCCCATCACAAGAACATGTTTTTTTAAAAATTCTTTATTATACCCTGTTGTTTGTCCCATAAATCCATTAATTATTGATGAGTGATTTTGTGTTAACATTGTAGGGACTGGATCCCATTTAGCAGAAAATTCAAACAAAGAGAAGTAATCTTCTTCTGCGCTTTTTGTTGTAGGGAGATGACTTGGAGGATAATCTATTGTTGAAAATTCATAAATCATGGGACTTGTATATAAATCATAATTTTCAAACGCAAAAGAATTATCAAAATTCAATTTATTTTTATAATCATTATCTATAGGGCTTCCATCAAAAACACTTTCAGCTATATCAACATCTTGAGCGGCTAATGCTATATCAAAAGAGTCAGTTGCTGAGCACATTGCGAACATGAAGCCACCATTAATAACATAATCTCTTATCTTTAAAGCAACACTCTTTTTAAGTTTATGTACACAGCTATATCCATGATTATGTGCTATTTTATTAAAGTAATTTTCAAGTTTTTTATACCAAGTTGTATTTTTGTAGTTTTTATAAAATTTACCATATTGTCCTGTAAAATCTTCATGATGTAAGTGTAGCCAATCATATTTCTTTAATTCACCAGTTAGAACTTCATCATCAAAAATAATATCATAATCAATTTCTGCGTATGTTAATGCAAGTGTTACCGCATCATCCCATGGTTGTTTATCTGCTGGTGAGTAAACAGCAATATCAGGAGCTTTTTCAAGAAGTGCAATATCCATATTATTATTATTTATAATTTCATAAATATTATTTGTCTCTGATGCATTAATTGTATAATATGTAATTCCTTTAATTAAAGCTTCTTTGGCAATTAGATTTTTTCCATCCATAAGGAATGACCCATTTTTATAATTCAGAAGCCATTCAACTTTTATTTGCTTTTTTAAGGCATCATATACTAATCCATATGCTTTTAAATGATCGTTTTGTGTTTCATCCATAGGAATAAGTAATTTTTGATTAAAAATCAAACTTATCAAAATTAAATTATATATAATAATATTTTTCAACTTGTAATTTCTCGCAATCTTAATCTTATAGAATCATAATAAATATTATCTGGAAAATTTTCTAGTAAAAAGAGATATAAGTCTACAGCGTTTGAAGTATCATTTAAGATAAAATCATAAATTTCAGCTTTGAATAAAATAGATGTTTCGATATTATAATTATCATTACTTATTGTATCTAAAACATCCAATGCTTCTTGAAAATTATTTTGTTTAACAAGTAAATGGGCGTGCTCATATTTCATATTTGAAGCAATATTTAAATTATTATTTTCTGATAACTGATTAATTAGTCTTATAGCTTCATATCTTTTATTTTGAAATTTTTTCATTTGAGCTTTAGTATAATTTTTTAATTGTTGCTTGTCTGATTCAAATATTGCTAAATAACTTTTTAACTTTAAAACATCATTATAGTAAGCAATATTTTGATAATCACTTTTTAAGAAAAAATCAATTTTATCATTCAATTCTTCCCATTCATTTAGATAAAAAAGTATTTGAATCTCTTTAATTAAAAATAAATCAATTGGTTCAATATTTTTTCTAGATTTTTTAAGCATAGCTTTCGCTCTTAATAGTTCACCTTTGGATATCATAATATTTATCATTTCAATGATAGCTTTTGAATGAAGCTCATCAGTAATTTTTGAATTAGAAATCACATTATTAAAAAGTTCATATGAGCTATCAAGATCCCCTAATATTTTATACTTAATTTGAGCAAGATTATAGATTGATTTCAAATTTTTATTATTTGTCATAAGTGAATCATAGATGGTTATTGCGTTTTCAAGTAATAAGCTATTTTGATTATTTATTTTTATAAATGGAGAATCTAAGATTTGATTTTTATATATATTTGAGCTTATTGGAAGATTGAATTCCTGTTTTTTTAAAAGAATTTCATATATCTCTGCAAGCTTAATTATACTCCCTTGAATTATACTAGAACTATATCCTGATTTAATAATATCATTGATAATATTTTGTGCTAATTCATATTCTTTATTATTTATTAAGCTATTAACAAAATCCAATAATTTATTTTCATTATTAGAGTATTTTTTTAATAATTCATAAGATAATACGAAATTTTTATTTTTAAACGATACATCAGCTAAAATAAGCTTCGCATTATTTGATTTATGATTATTTAATATTGACTCAATTTTTTTATTTATATTGTTAATGTCAGGAAATGATAAAATCTTATTTCTAATAATATTATATTTCCATGAACTTGTATTATAATCTAAATGTAATAAAAGCTCATTTATTGATTTTTCTATTTCTAGCTCAATCGCATAATGCATTCCAAGTTCATATGAAAAAAAATCTGCATCTTTATTTCTAATATCATTTAAGTATTTTTCTAATTCTATATTTTTACCATTCTTTAATAATATGTTAAATAATGACTTTAAATTTTTTTCTTTAGTAAATTGATTATTAATGATATCAATTGTCATTGACTTCCATTTTTCGTTTTTGATCCAGATTAGAATCTCTATAACATCTATTTTTGATGATATACTATTATTATTACTTTCTAGATATTGCGGATAAATTTCTTCTAGAGTTTTAAAATCCTCTTCATTTTTTAGTATTTTTTTTAAGGGGTAAAATGCTTCTTTCAAAAATGGATTTTCATTAAATAAATCAAAATATATATTTTTTGCTTCCTTATTCAATCCATTTTTTTGTAGAGTTTTTGCTTGACGAATTTTTTGATTTTGTTGTGGTGTTAATCTATATTTGATAGATTCAGAAAATATAAATGAAAAAAAATATAATTATGTAGATGATTCTATTCATTATTATTATTTTTTTGAAGATTTAAAAAATATAATCTAGTTATATTTTGATAATCATTAGGAATATCCTGTTCGAGAGCAGCTTCCATTGCATCAATATAAAACTTATTATTTTCAATGATTTTTAACTCAGAATTTAGATTTTTAGAATCTAATTCATAATTAGAGGCAGTTTTACTTTTTCTTTTTTTTGAATAATCTCTTTGAGTTAATGATTTTTGACTATCTAACATTTTAGATAAAATTCTTTGTTGTCTTTCAAGTGTTTTACGATTAACATTATTATTTTTAAAATCTATAATTACCTCATCCATTTCATCACCGGCATTAGATAGACCTCCTGTTTCTTCTCCAGGGTTATCACCAATTAGGTCTTCTAATTGTTGCCTTAATTCACTTTGCTGCTTAAGTAATTCCTGAATTAGTGATTTTTGTTGCATCATACCCATTTGTCCTAACTGCATTGACATTTGGTTTATTCCTTGTTGTTGATTTGACATTTTTTCAAGAGACTCCATAAATTGTTCAAACCCTGAAACTGATTCGCTTGATTGCATTTCTTCTAATGACAGTAATAATAAAAATGTAATATTATTAATGTATTTCAGTATTTTTTCATGTTCCTTAAATGCAGTTGTAACTTGTTTTTGTTCAATGTTTGAAATTGATTTAGAAATAGAAGATTTTAGACCTCCTATTTGACGATTTATTTTTGGATTTACAAAGAAAGTACTATTAGATAAATTTGTTAGCTGTTTTGTAATTTGGTTTAATTGCCTATCAATATTGTCCTGTTTTCTATTAATATCTTTTAAAAAAGGACTTCTTGATTTAATTCCATTTGAATCAGATATTATTTTTTCTTGTTGATTTGACATGCTAAGTAAGTTATCAATTATTTTGATAAACTCCTCAGTTAATTCATTCGAAAGTTCTTCTTGAAAATTTTGATTTATCTCACTCATAATATCTTGTATATCATTTAAATTTTTTTGAGCGTCTTCGGAAATATTTTCACTTATTTTTTTATTTTGTTGATTTAGAAGCTCTTGAGTTTCTTGATTAATATTACTTTGAGATAATTCTAGTAATTCATTTGAAATATTTTTAGATATATTTTTTATAATTTCTGAAGTTTCATCCAAACTTTGATTAAATTCATTAAATCTACTTTCTTGCTTTGATGTTTTTTTATCGATTACATATTCATCTTGATTATTTGAAAAATCATTAATTATTTCAGACTGTTTTTAATCATATTTTCTATTTGTTCGGACAATTCATTGAGTTTTTGTTCAGCGAGTGCCATTTCAAACATTTCCATATATTGATCTAATTGTTTTTCAAATTGCTCCATGTTAAAATTATAATTTTCAAGTGCTTCAGATATTTTATTCATATCCATATTTTTCAATGCATTTTGAAGTTCCTGCATAGCCTCAAATAATTCTTGACTCATTACTTCTTGAATGAGATTTTGAAATTTTTCAAATTTATCGATTAATTGATTATCAAATAATTGATTTTCATTTGCCTTTTTAATTATTTCTTCAATATTTTTTTCAATTTCATCTATCTGTGAACTAATTTCTTCAATTTCCTCAAATGAATCTTCAATCTTTTTTTCTTGTTCCCAGTTTGTTTCTTCTGATTTTGGAAATTCCATTTTTAGATTTTCAGTCATTTCTGAAATTTCTTCTATTGAAGAGTTTATATCATCCATAATATCTTGAGTATCTGATTCTATATCTTCAATTTCTGAAAATAAACTTTCTAACGAAGGAAACTTTCCTATCATCAACTTAGATTCAGAGATTTGATTTCCATTTATTTCATTATTATCAATAGCTAAAATTTTAAAATGCAATTCATCTCCCATTGATATAGCGATATTATTTATATCCCAGTTAAAATTCAGATTATAATTTTTAATATTTTTATTTATAATATTTATTTTTTGCCTTTTCTTATTTTGATTAAATTCTGGAAAATCTTCTGACAAGACTTGATATTCTATAAAAATATCTTTTATTCCATAGTCATCAATAATATTTGCATTAATAGGTATAATCATTACTTCATTAATTTCAAATTCGTCTAGTGGTTTTTGTACTGATATATTTGGGGGGTTATCTTTTTTTATAATTAATGTATATTGTTTTGGATTTAAATTTGGAATCAGCTCTTTGTCTAGGCAGTGCAAAGAGAAAATCATTTCATCACTTATAAAAATCTTTTTATTAAAACTTTTTTCATAAATCTTTAGATTAATTCTTTTTTCACTAGTTTTTAACCATGCTGAGTTTAAAGGCTTATCAGTTTGTCCAGAAATAGAAATCTTACTACCATTAGGTATTATAATTTGATTTACATTTTTATAATTTTCAGAATAATTTTTTAAACCAGTATATTCAGGAGGCTCTATTTGAAAAGCTAAATCAATAATTTCAGGTCTTTGTTTAATATCTATTAAATATTTTCCTGTTCTTATTTCATCCCATTTAGAAAAAAAATTAGGGTTCTCATAGTTAGCCCAATATTCAAAGTTTTTTTCAACATTATCGAATGTATACGTAAACTTATTTTTCTTATTTGGTATTTTTTTCTTATTAAGTATTTCATTATCATACCAATTAAGTGTAATCGTATCGGGTGTAGATCCATATGCTTGAAGTTCAATTTTTAAATCGTCATTAGATAAAATAGATTTATTTTTTGTAACAGATTCTAGAGTAAAAGGTAAAGGCGGGTCAAAGTCTTTTCCAAAATTTATTAATCTACTTATAGGCTCATTTAAAATTGGAACTAATAATATTAAACTTGAAGTAATAATAATAAAAAATAATTTGGTATACTCAATTTTATTTTTTTTTGAAAAATTAATTAAATCTGTTTTTAATATTTGTTTATAAATAGTTTGAATTGCATATTCTTTTAAATCTGAATTTGATTTATCTTTAAAATTATTAATTTGTAGTGCATTTAATAATTTATCCTTTATTTTTTTATTAGTATTTCCAATTTCTTTTGCAATGGCGTTATAATTCTTATAATTGAAAAATGAAAAATAATGTATTATAAATCTCAACAATAAATAGCTTAAAGAAATAAAAAATAAATTTATATAGATAATTGCAATTTTTCCCTTTAATGTTGATTTGATATAAAAAACATTCTCAAAAAATGCTGCAATAATAAATACTGTAACAAATATAATAAGTAGTTCATTAAATCTTTTTAAAAGAAATCTAAATGCTCTTTTTTTGCGATAATTTGATAAGATTTTTAATATTTCATTCATAGTTATTGTATCATGCTATATATAATAATATTAGTACCCATTTTCAAAGCTTCTTGTCTTAAATTTTCAGGATTATTGTGAACACTTTTATCTTCCCACCCGTCACCCAAATCAGATTCATATGTATATAAAAGTATTAATTTATCTTCTTCAAAAATACCTAAAGCTTGAGGGGGTTTATTATCATGTTCATGTATTTTTGGTAGACCATTTTCAAATGAATAATAGCAATGGAATAATTTATGAGATTTTGGGATTAAAGATAATTCTTTTTCAGGAAATAGCTCTTTAACTAGCTCTCTAAATGATTTATCAAGTCCATAGTTATCATCAACATGTAAAAATGCACCATTTATTAAATGCTCTCTAAGAATTATTATATCCTTTGGTTTTAATTTTATATTTCCATGTCCTGTTATATAAAAAAAATTATTTTTAAAGAACAAATCATCGCCAATTCTAACATTAATCTCATTAGTATCGACATTTATATTTGTATTGTTTTTTATAAAGTGTAGTAAATTAGGTATTGAACTTTTATTTGCGTACCAATCTCCACCTCCATCATAATGTATTCGACTAATACTAAAGGCACCAGTACTGGAATAACCAAATGATACTAGCAACAAAATTAATTTTATTATATATAATTTAATTTTCATAATAAACAATGATAATACTTAAACAAGTATTAAATTTAAATATATATTTAAATATACATGTTACAATAAATTATACTTTTTAAGAAATAGTATGAAAAAAATATTTTTGATGTTTTTGTTTTTTAGTTTTGCAACGCTTGACGAATCAAATTGGGCTACAACAAGATTTGAGACATTTTGGAAGAAAACTTTTAAACAAATGACTTTTAGAGAGCCTATTTATTTTTTACCATATGATATTAGATTAGGGTACTATGAATATGGTGGTTTAAACTATTTTAGTGAATTAGATAATTTTTTGTCTGAAAATGATAACTTGGAAAGTAATCCCTACAATTCAATTGATATAGATTTTCCTGATATTTCTAGTAAAAAATATAGAAAAATGGTAACTCTTGAATTAGATTTTTTACGATATAATTTTTTTAAAGACTTTCAAAATAATATTGATGCTCAGATTGGTTTTGGATATAAATTATATAAAAATATTAATAAAATTAAATTTCCAAATGGAGATTCTTTAGATCCTGAATTTAATGAATTTAATATTAACAGTACATTCATAAAACAGGTAAATCCTCGATACTATAATTATTTATATTTATCTAAAGGCTATACTCGTGCATCATTTTATAGTAGCGGTGGCTTAGATGCAAATGGTTCTGGAATTAGNAATCATCTGGGTTTAGGTTTTAATTTTATTTCAAAAAATAATAATGAAAAATCTAATTTCCACTATGGAATTGAATTACGATTCTCATCTCTAAAAATAGATAATATTAATGAACCAAATAACTTGAATAGAATAGATGATTTCAATATGGAAAACATTGGTCTTATTTTTTCATTTGGAGTTGGTTATGGNGGCAATAAGACANTTGGAGATAAAGCATATATGAAAATGCTTAATAAAAATTATATTGATGCTTACGAAGAATTTAAATTATATAAATCAAGCGATAAAATATTTAATAAATCAAAACTTGATAAAATGGTTGAATTTAGTAAATCCCAAATTCCTTACAAATTTTATAGAGATGCAGTAGATTTTCATTCAAACAATCAGCTTGATTATTCATTAAATTCTTTAAATAAAGTNAATTATAAAAATGATNTTGATCTTGAATATAAGGTAAATTCNCTNAAGTATATTATTGCTGATAANATGCTAAATGAGTTTNGTAANNATNAAAATAAATATTCAGTNGATTATAAAATTCAATTTTATAAAGATTTAATTAAAGTAAGCCCTAAAATTCGNAAAAATGTTAATAAAAAATTATACCCATTATTTTTACAAAAAGGAGATTATTTATTCCAAAATAATAATTATGAAGGAGCTTATGAGTTTTATATGTATTCCATTACAACTGGTGAAAGTAATCCTGAGCAAATNAAAATAAAATTATCAAANTTAATTATTTNTATNTTAAANGAAGCATATGATTTGCTAGAAAAAAAAGAAAATATTATNGCTTATGAAAAATTATTTTTTGCTAAAAATATNGCTGTTGATAATAATGAATTCATTNAATCATTAATGGATATTTTAGAAGANAGAATGAAATCGATAATACTTGATAAAACTCAGGAAAAGATGCGAATNTTAATATCTGAAAAAGAAATCCCTGTAGAAATAATCAATAAAAAAGAAATTTTAATTGGCGATAGATTAATAGATATTAAAAATATACTTGGAAGTCCTGAAAATGAAATTATTAGAAAAATAGAAGATAGAACCTATAAAATGATTAATTATTTAATTGATAATAGAAGTTATAAACTATTTTTTAAAAATGATATTTTAATTGATATTGATTTTGAATAATTAGAATAGAATAACTTATTAAATTGTTTTATTTTTTAGCNTAGATATTAATTGATAAATATAAAAAATGAGCTTGAGATGATAAAAAGAACCCATACTTGCGGTGAATTAACTGAAAAAAACTTAGGTCAAGAAGTATCCCTTAATGGTTGGATTTCTAAATCAAGAGATTTAGGTGGTCTAATTTTTATTGATTTAAGAGATAGNTATGGAATAACACAAATTGTTTTTAATGAAGAAAACAATAAAAAGGAATTTGAAGTAGCAAAAAAATTAGGACTTGAAGATGTGATAGGAGTTGTTGGAGCTGTTATTAATAGACCTGCTGAAGCAGTTAATAATAAGATGACTACAGGCAGTATAGATGTTAGCGTAAGTAAATTGGAGGTCTATAATGAATCTGATAATCCCCCATTTGANATCAATGATAGATTTTCAGCATCCGAAGAACACAGACTAAAATATAGATATCTTGAATTAAGGACAAGAGATTTGCAAAAAAATATTTTAATTAGAGATAAAGCTTTATTAGNTACAAGAAAATATTTTTCAAAAAATAATTTTATAGAAATTGAAACGCCCATTTTAATGAANTCAACACCTGAGGGCGCAAGAGATTTTTTAGTTCCAAGTAGAATACATGCAGGTAAATTTTATGCTCTTCCTCAATCTCCACAAACATATAAGCAATTATTGATGGTTTCTGGATTTGATAAATACTTTCAGATTGTTAAGTGTTTTAGAGATGAAGATTTCAGATCNGATAGACAGCCTGAATTTACTCAAATTGATATTGAAATGTCATTTGTCAATCAAGATGATATTTTAAATATTGGTACAAATTTTATACAAAATCTTTGGAAGGAAATTTTAGATGTAGANTTNCCAAATAATTTTGATGTTATTACATATCANGAAGCAATGAACTTATATGGAAGTGATAAACCTGACTTAAGATTTGATATGCAATTAATTGACTTAAAAGATTATATCCTTAATTCAGATTTTGATACGTTTAAAAGTATATTAAATTCAGNAGGANTNGTAAAAGGTATAAAAATTAATAATGTANATGGATANAGTAGAAAAATCATAGATGAATTAACTGATTGGTTGAAAGATCAATATTCAGTAAAAGGATTGGCATTTATAAAATGTAATGATGGCAATAAATTTGAAGGAGGTATAAGTAAATTTTTTAATGAAAAAGTTCAGTCTAAAATTATCGCTGATTTAGATGTAAAATCTGGAGATATAATTTTTATAATAGGTGATAAATCTAGGATTGCTTTACCAGCATTAGGTGCATTAAGGCTCAGACTTGCTCAAAAAGAAAATTTGATTGATAAAAATAAATGGGCACCNTTATGGGTTGTAGATTTTCCATTATTCGATTGGAATGAAGAGCACCAAAGATGGGATTCTTTGCATCACCCATTTACATCTCCCAATTTTAAGGATATAGAAAATTTAGATTCCAACCCAGGTGAAGTTAGATCNCTCGGCTATGATATTGTAATGAATGGATATGAAATTGGTGGAGGTTCAATACGTATTCATAATAAAGATTTACAATCTAAAATATTTAAATTACTAAATATAAATGAATTAGAGGCTGAGGAGAAATTTGGATTTTTGATGAATGCATTTAGATATGGTGCACCTCCCCATGGTGGTATGGCATTTGGGTTTGATAGATTGATAATGTTACTTGTAGGATCAAAACAAATTAGAGATGTTATCGCATTTCCAAAAACAACCTCAGCGATGTCATTGATGGATAATTCTCCATCATCTGTAGACAATCAGCAATTAAATGAACTNAATTTATCTTTGAAACAAAAAGAATGAAAAAAACATTTAAGTTGAAAGATGTTGATCCAATGGTTTTTTCAGGAGCCGGTGATAAAAATATTAAGGTGATAGAAAATCATTTTAATTCCAAAATAGTTTTAAGAGGCAATAGTCTTATTGTTGATGGATTAAAAAAAGAAATAAATGATATTGAGCTTTTAATCGAAAATATTACATACACAATTAATAATAAAGGATTTATTGATTCAAAAGATATAAAAATATTAATTAATTCGGCAATTCCAAGTAATAATTTAAAAACGAATGAAGGTAAATTAGATAATGTAATACTTTATACGTATAAGGGTGCAGTTGTTGCTCAAACAAANGGACAAGTAAAATATTATCAATCAGTTTGTAAAAATGATATTGTATTTGCAGTAGGACCTGCTGGNACAGGCAAAACATATCAAGCAGTTGCATGTGCAGTGTCTGCTTTAAAAAATAATGAAGTNGAAAAAATTGTAATAACTAGGCCTGTTGTAGAAGCTGGTGAAAGATTGGGTTTTTTACCAGGAGATTTGAAAGAAAAAGTAGACCCCTATTTAGTCCCAATCTATGATTCTTTACATAAAATGATAGAGCCAAAAAAATTAAAAGAATATTTAGACAAAAATATTATTGAGATTGCTCCATTGGCATATATGAGAGGAAGAACTTTGCATAATGCTTTTATTATTTTAGATGAAGCTCAAAATTCAACAAAAATGCAAATGAAAATGTTTTTAACAAGACTTGGAGTTACATCAAAAGCAATTATAACAGGNGATATAACGCAAACGGATTTACATTTAAATGAGATTTCTGGATTAGTTGATGCGGTCAATGTTTTAGAAAATATAAAAGGTATTTCTTTTGTTAAATTAAACGAAAGTGATATTGTTAGGCACAAGTTAGTTAAAGATATTATAAAAGCATATAAAAAAGGTAATAATTAAATGGCTAATACATATATATGTTCATATTCCAGAACTCCTATTGGTTCGTTTCAGGGAACTTTAAGTAAANTTTCAGCTACTGAACTAGGTTCGNACGNAATAAAGTCAGTTATTAATAAAATAGATATAAATAAAAATTTAATCGATGAAGTTATTATGGGAAATGTTTTATCTGCAAACTTGGGTCAAGCACCTGCTAGGCAAGCATCAATAGGTGCNGGCTTATCTAATAAAACTGAATGTTTAACTATTAATAAAGTTTGTGGTTCAGGATTAAAAGCTGTCATGCTAGCTGATCAATCAATAAAGCTAAAATCATCAGATTTANTTGTTGCTGGGGGAATGGAAAGTATGAGTCTTGCTCCTCATTATTTAAGTAAACATAGNAANGGNTTGATGTTTGGCCATGATGAAATTATTGANTCTATTTTAAAAGATGGATTGTGGGATCCATATAATGATTGTGCCATGGGTAGTTGTGGTGAAATATTATCTAAAGAAAAANAATATACAATTGAAATGCANAATGAATTTGCAATTANATCGTATGAAAAATCAATAGATGCTATTGAATTAGGAAATTTTAAGGATGAAATAGTAGGGATTGAAATTGAAAATAAAAAAAATAAGTTTATATTTAATACTGATGAAGAACCGTTGAAATTTAATAAAGATAAGTTAAAACAATTAAAACCTGCGTTTAAAAAAAATGGTACAATAACAGCTGGTAATGCTAGTAGCCTTAGCGATGGAGCAGCTGCAGTCCTTTTATGCTCTGATTCTTTTAAAGAAAATAATAATGTTAAACCAATTGCTAAAATTCTAGGTCATACTTCTTATGCTACAGATCCGTTATATTTTACAAAAGCACCTATATATGCAATAGAAAAACTNACTAAAAGTCTTAATTTTGATATTGATAAAATAGATTTATTCGAAATAAATGAGGCTTTTTCATGTGTAGTAATGGCAGCTATAGATGAACTAAAAATTGATTCTAATAAAGTTAATGTCAATGGTGGTGCAGTTTCAATGGGNCATCCAATCGGTGCTTCTGGAGCAAGAATATTGGTCTCATTGTTAAATGCATTAAAATTAAGAAAATTAAAATATGGTATAGCAACTCTATGTATTGGTGGAGGNGAAGCTTCCGCAGTATTAGTGGAGATGTGCAGTTAAATGAATAATTTAAAAATTGGAATTATTGGAGGTGGAACGATGGGTAATGGTATTGCCCATGTTTTTTCAATANATAACTTTAATGTGATTTTAGTTGATATTAATGCAACAATATTAGATAATGCAAAATCTAACATTGAAAAAAATATGAATCGACAATTAAAAAAAGGTTATATTNATATTGAAAAATTAAAATCTTCCTTAGATAGAATTTTATTTTCAACAGATATNAATGATGTTAAGGATTGTGATTTAGTGATTGAAGCAGTAAAAGAAGATATTGATATAAAAAATAAAATTTTNAAACAGCTTGATAAGCTTTGCAAAAATTCTACAATACTTGCATCTAATACATCATCAATTTCAATAGACAAGTTGTCAAAAGCAACAAATAGAANAGATAAAGTTATTGGTATGCATTTTATGAATCCAGTTCCTGTAATGAAATTAGTAGAAATTATAGTTGGGGATAAAACATCTTTAGATTGTTTGAATTTTATTATTGGTTTAACAGAAACAATTCAAANAGTACCTGTAAAATGCAATGATTCTCCAGGTTTTGTATCTAATAGAATTTTAATGCCAATGATTAATGAGGCTGCTTTATGTTTTCAGGAAGGTGTAGCAACAGCTGAATCAATTGATAAGATTATGAAGTTAGGTATGGGCCATCCAATGGGCCCTTTAAAATTAGCTGATTTGATAGGTATTGATGTTTGTATTTATATATTAAATATTTTATATGCTGATTTTAACGATATAAAATATAAACCAGCTAAAATTTTATTAGAAATGAACAAAAATAATAAATTAGGGGAAAAAACAGGGGAAGGTTTTTATAATTATGAATTTTGAACTAACACAAGAACAGAAGTTAATTAAACAAACTGCTAAAGACTTCGCTCAAAATGAACTATTACCAGGTATT
>PAHD01000002.1 GCA_002704685.1 Fidelibacterota bacterium | reverse complement strand
GGAATAATTAAAAATGATATGTAAGGAATCAAAGACCCATCAGAAAGTTTCATTTCCATAAATCGATCACTATTTTGCATAATGTCAAAAACAAGAAAACTTGGAACCAATGCGAAAGAAATTAAATCAGAAAATGAATCAAGTTGTGATCCTATTTTGGATGTGTGATTTATCTTTCTAGCAATAAAGCCATCAAAAAAATCTAAAACAGATGCTATGAGAATCAATAAAAAAGCAAAAAAATAACTAATTTCTTTAGGAAAAGAATAATCAACATAGTCAACTATGAACACCAAAGCCAAAACGCCACATAATCCGTTAGAAATGGTAAGAAAATTCGGAAGTAACTTAATTAATTTCAAATGTTATTTTTAGTTTATATTTTCGTTGCTAAAATAATCAGATTTAATTGAAATTTAGAAAACATTTTCTTTTAAGCATTCTTTCAGGACTCATGTTAGGAATATCATGGCCAACATATGGCTTATATTTTTTTATCTTTTTCGCTTTTGTTCCTTTAATTTACCTGATTGATAACCTTAAAAAGCAAAACAATTTCACTTTAACGTTATTTTCCTTTGTAACATTTTTTACGTGGAACTTGATTACAACTTATTGGCTCTACTATGCTTCTTTCTTTGGGATGTCGTTTGCTATAATTGTTAATTCAGTACTAATGAGCTCAATAGTTTTAATATCTCTTATATTGAGGAAAAGATTAGGTGATAAATTATCTGCAATTTTTTTTATAACACTTTGGATATGTTTTGAAAAATTTCACCTTAATTGGGACTTTTCATGGCCTTGGTTGAATCTGGGAAATGTTTTTTCGGAAAAAACAGCCATCATTCAATGGTACGAATATACAGGGGTTTTTGGTGGAACATTGTGGGTTTTATGCTCAAACTTTATAGGTTATTTGTGTTTTAAAAAAATACAATCTAAAGAGAATTACAAATCAGAAATTTTAGCTCTTTCATTTATTATTTTCGTTCCAATATTTTGTTCCTTATTAATTTACAAAAACATGATAATTGAAGAGAATAAATTAAAAACAACTATTATTCAACCAAATATTGATCCATATGATGAAAAATTTAATAGAAGTAATGATCAAAATTTAAAATATTTACAATCGATTTTGTCGGATAAAATAAACAGAAACTCTTTAATTATATTGCCTGAAACCTATTTTAGTGATGGTACACAGATTAACTCTCTAAGCTACTCTAATTTGATAAGAGACTTAAAAGAAATAAATAAGATTTATAACACCGAAATTTTAACTGGGATAGAGCTTTACCAAGTCTTTGATGATTCAACAAAGGTTCAAGATTTTTCAAATAAGCTGGAAAATAATAGATGGCTGGATCTTTTCAATGGAGCATTATTTATATCAGAAGATTTTGAAATTTATAAAAAATCAAAACTTGTTGTTGGGATTGAAAAAATGCCATATAAAAATATCTTAGAACCTATACTCGGTTCTCTATTAATCGATTTTGGAGGTTTATCGTATTCCAGAGGTTATCAGTCTGATAGATCAGTTTTTAATTCCAAAAATGATGTAAAAATTGCTCCAATAATATGTTATGAATCTATTTATGGGGAGTATGTTGGTGGCTATGTTAAAAACGGTGCAAATTTATTGGCAATAATCACGAATGATGGCTGGTGGAATAATACAGAGGGGCACAAACAACATCTTTCGTATGCAAAATTAAGATCAATAGAGACTAGAAAAAATATAGTTAGGAGTGCAAATACTGGCATATCCTCTATCATAAATTATAAAGGTGAAATTATAAAGACTGTTGGGTATGAAAAAGAGGGTTTGATAAACCACAATGTTGGTTTAAATAACAAAATAACTTTTTATACTATCTACGGAGATTTTATATATAGACTTTCCTTATTTTTTGTTATAATAATAACTGCGTTTTTTTTCTCGAGAATTTTGATAGAAAAAAAATAATTTTGTTAATTTTTCAACAAATTATTGCATAAGAGAATTAAAAATTTATTTTTGCAAAAATTATTAATCATGTACTGGACACTTGAATTAGCACAATATCTTAGCGACGCCCCTTGGCCAGCTAATAAGGATGAACTTATTGATTACGCAATAAGAACTGGTGCCCCTCTTGAAGTTGTTGAAAACCTACAGGCAATTGAAGATGAAGACGGAGAAGTTTATGACTCAATTCAAGATATATGGCCAGATTTCCCGACTCAAGAAGACTACCTCTGGAATGAGGAAGAGTATTAATTTCTAAAATTCAATTACTTTACAAACGTTTTTTGACTAAATTTATCAACTATAATTGATGAACTTACTGAATTCTATCCTTAAAGTATTTATTCCTAATAAATCTAAGAAAGATTTAAAGGAAGCTGAACCTATTGTTAAGAAAATTCATGAAAAAGAATTTGATTTAGAAAAACTCAATAACGATCAGCTTAGATCTGTAAAAACTGATCTAAAAAAACAAATTACTGATTTAAAAAAACCATTTCAAAGTAAAATAGATGAAATAAAAGAAATAATTTCAAAATCAAATAACATAGATGAAAATGAAAAAAATTATAGTAAAATTGATAAGATTGAGGACGAATTCCTTGATCAACTAGATTTACTGTTAGATAAAATATTGCCGACTACCTTCGCTCTTGTAAAAGAAACCGCCAGAAGATTTGCTTCATATGAAAAGATTGAAGTTTCGTGCACAGAAATGGATGCTCAATATGCTAATAATAAAAATTATGTTTTAATAAAAAATGATAAAGCAATTTGGAGTAACTCGTGGGATGCCGCTGGAAAAGAAATTATTTGGGATATGGTTCACTACGATGTTCAGTTGATCGGAGGAATTGCACTTCACAAAGGAAAAATAGCAGAAATGCAAACTGGTGAAGGAAAAACCCTTGTTGCTACATTACCAGTATTTTTGAACGCACTTACAGGAAATGGTGTTCACTTGGTTACAGTAAATGACTATCTAGCAAAAAGAGATTGTACTTGGATGGCACCAATCTTTGAATTTCATGGATTTAAAATCGATTGTGTTGACAAATACAAACCTCACTCAATAGAAAGAAAAAANGCTTANNNAGCNGATATAACATATGGNACAAATAATGAATTTGGATTCGATTATTTGCGTGATAACATGGCAAANAGAGATGAGGACCGAGTACAGAGAAAACACAGTTATGCTATAGTAGATGAAGTAGATTCTGTGTTAATTGACGATGCTAGNACTCCACTAATTATTTCTGGACCTGTCCCAAAAGGTAATAATCATGAATTTGAAACATTAAAACCCAAAATTTCTTCTTTAGTACAAATTCAGAAACAGCTTGTTACTAAAATCTTATCAGAGTCAAAAAAACTTATAATTTCTGGCGATAAGGAAAGTGGAGGNTTTAAACTTTTACAAGCTTACCGAGGNTTACCTAAAAGCAAGGCTCTCATAAAGTTTTTGAGTGAAGAAGGAGTAAAGCAAACACTTCTTAAAACTGAAAATTTCTANATGCAAGATAATAACAGGGAGATGCCAAAAATTGATGCAGACCTGTATTTTACNATTGATGAAAAAAATAACCAAATAGAGTTGACGGATAAGGGTATTGATCATTTATCAGATAATNTAAATGACTCTAATTTTTTTATTCTTCCTGATTTATCNTCTGAGATTGCAAAAATTGAAAANGANAACTATTCGAGTGAAAAGGAAGCAGATAAGAAAGATAAAATTTTCAATGATTTTAATGAAAAAAGTGAAAGAATTCATACTATGAATCAGCTTTTGAAAGCTTATACTTTATTTGAAAAAGATATTGAGTATGTTTTAATGGACAATAAGGTAATGATTGTCGATGAGCAAACTGGGAGAATAATGGAAGGCAGAAGATATTCAGATGGACTGCACCAAGCAATCGAAGCTAAAGAAAATGTGAAAATTGAGGATGCTACTCAAACGTTTGCCACAATAACTTTACAAAACTACTTTAGAATGTACAGAAAGTTGTCAGGAATGACAGGAACAGCAGTTACAGAAGAAGGTGAGTTCTGGGATATATATAAGTTAGAAGTTACTGAAATTCCTACTAATAAACCTGTAATTCGTGATGACAGAAATGATTTAGTCTATAAAACAAAAAGAGAGAAATACAATGCTGTAATAGATTGTGTTACTGAATTATCAAATTCCGGNAGACCAGTTCTTATTGGTACAACATCAGTTGAAATTTCTGAATTACTTTCTAGGATGCTGACAAGAAAAAAAATTCATCATAATGTNCTAAATGCAAAACTACATGAGAAAGAAGCTGATATAGTAGCAGAGGCAGGAAAAAGTGGTATAGTTACAATTGCAACGAACATGGCTGGACGTGGAACAGATATCAAGATTTCAGATAAAATTAAAAATAAGGGNGGATTAGCAATCATTGGGACCGAAAGACATGATTCTAGGAGAGTCGATAGACAGCTTAGGGGAAGATCAGGTAGACAGGGTGACCCTGGNAGTACTCAATTTTTTGTATCACTTGAAGATAATTTGATGAGGTTATTTGGAACTGAAAGAGTTTCAAAAATGATGGACAGAATGGGTCATAAAGAAGGTGATGTGTTAGAACATTCGATGATGAACTCTGTTATTGAGAGAGCACAAAAAAAAGTTGAAGAAAACAACTTCGGTATAAGAAAAAGACTTCTCGAATATGATGATGTAATGAATATGCAAAGAGAAGTGATATACAAGAAGAGAAAGAATGCTTTGGATGTAAATAGATTAAAAGTAGATGTTGCAAATATGATTTTTGAAAGTGCTGAAAGCATTTACTTAGATGCAAAAAATATAAATGATTTTAAGCAATTTGAATTTAATTTAATAAGATGTTTTGGAATTAAATCGTCTATAAGTAAAAACGATTTTGAATCACTGGATGAGGTCAAGCTAGTTAANGATCTCTACAAAAGTGTATTAGAAAATTATGAAAGAAAAAACCTAGAAAATATAAATAAGGTTTTCCCAATAATTAAAAATGTACATGAAAATCCTAAAAACAGATATGAAAGAATTGTTGTCCCTTTTACTGATGGAAAAAAGACAATGAATATTGTAACTAATTTAAAAAGTGCTTATGATTCAAAAGGAAAGGAGTTAATAGATGATTTTGAAAAAAATATATCCCTGGCTATTATTGATGAAACATGGAAAACCCATCTAAGAAAGATGGATGAACTTAGACAGTCAGTTCAATTGGCTGTTCATGAGCAAAAAGATCCATTACTTATCTATAAGTTTGAAGCAAAAGAGCTTTTTTTCACAATGATTGATAATTTAAATAAGGATATATTAACTTTTTTAATGAAAGCTTACTTACCAAGTAAAGATCCAAATCAAATTAAAGAAGATAGACAAACACGAAGACAAGAAAGCTACAAAACAACTAAAGAAGAAGTTTTAAACAGTGATGAGCTAGCCAGACGTAATAGAAATGTTGGTGGCAATGTTTCTCAAAACAATAATGTAGTTGAAACCATAACTCGTGAAAAGAGAAAAATAGGAAGAAATGAGAGGGTAACAGTAAGAAATATACAGAACGGTGAAAAAAAAGACTTAAAGTTTAAACAGGCTCAAAACCTTATTAACTCAGGAAACTGGATTATAGTTGAAGAATAATAATAGAATTTTAATTATTGGTCCTCACCCACCATTAAGAGGAGGTATTTCTGAATATAATTACAATTCCTATATAAATCTAAAAGATTTATGTAATGTTTCCGTTATAGCACTAAAAAAAAATTACCCAAACTTTCTATTTCCTGGAAAGTCACAGTTCAGTAAATTAAAAACTAATTATAAAGATTTTGAAAATTTTAATATCTATAATCCTTTTGAGTTCAGAAAGGTTAGGAGAATAATCAAAGAAAAGGAGATCAATACAATTATTACTACACACTGGAACCCTATAGTATCATTTCTATTTGGAATCATTAATAGATTTAGTAAAAAATCATTAAAAAAAATTGGTATAATACATAATGTTTTTCCACATGAAAGATTTCCCTTGGATTACCCAATGATAAAGTTTTATCTAAAATCTCTAGATGTAGCAATTACACTGTCAAGAAACTCAACAAATTCATTAAAAAAAATTTGTTCAAATAAGCTTATCATTCGACAATTATACCATCCAATTGAAAATAAGAAAGTAATTAATCGTGACGACTCTCTAAAAATTTTAAATCTAGATTCTAATAACCGCTATATATTACATTTTGGTTTGGTTAGAGCTTACAAAGGTCTTGACCTTTTAATAGAGGCAATGCCGGAGCTAGTTAAAAAAAATAAAAAGTTAATATTACTGATTGTTGGTGAATTTTATAATGACAAAAAAAAATATTTAAACCAGATTAAGAGGCTAGGTATCGAAAAAAATATTAAAATTTTTGATAAATATTTTGAGGGAAATATCATTGACCATTGGTTTTCACTTGCAGACTTGGTAATTCAACCTAATAAAACCTCATCCCAAAGTGGTGTTACTGCTCTTTCTTTAGGTTTTGAAAAGAAAATTGTAACTACTGGTGTTGGTGGAATAGGAGAATTTATAAGTTCAGGAAATGGATATATTTGCGAACCGAATGTCAAAAGCATGAGTAAGGTGATCAATTATGCTTTAAATGATAAAAGTTTTAAATTTGGAAATCTCAAGAAGCTTAAAAAAAAATTCTCTTGGATCAATTACTCGAAAAAAATAATAAGTATAATAAATGAAGNTTAAAGTCCATTTTTTAATATTTTTCTTTATATCAATTTCNTACGGACAAACTGANCTAANGAATGCATATTTTGCATCTGGATGTTTTTGGTGTGTAGAGTCAATCTACGAGAGTTTAGAAGGTGTTAANGATGTTGAATCTGGGTATTCNGGTGGTTGGTTGAAAAACCCAACATACAGACAGGTTCTTACTGGAAAAACAGGTCATGCAGAAAGTATAAAAGTATCATATAACCCTAATCAAATAAGTTTTTCAAAACTTGTTGAAGTTTTTTTTGCTTCACATGATCCAACTACATTAAACAAACAAGGTCCAGATATAGGAACCCACTACAGATCAATTGCTTTTTATGAAATCGAAGAAGAAAGGATTATAATTGAAAAAGAGATTAAAAGATTACTAGATAATGAAATATATGATCTGATTGTTACTGAGGTTAGGAATTTTGAAAAATTTTATTTAGCTGAACGTTACCACCAAGATTATAAAGTAAAAAACCCTAACAATCCTTATATATGGAATGTATCTGTCCCTCGAATTGAAAAATTTAAATCCAATTATTCTGATTTACTAAAAAAAGACTGATTCTTAATTAAATTTTCATAAAAAATATAAGCTAAATATCCTGCTATTAGTCCATAAGCACCACCAATCACAATATCTGAGAGAAAATGGACGCCACAATAAACTCTACTGTAAGACACTACTGTTGCCCACACAAAGAAAAATTTACCTATTCTATTGTAATTATTAAGTATAAAATAAAAGAAAGTTGCAATAGCAAAAGAGTTTGCTGCATGAGCTGAGAAAAATCCATATAAACCCCCACAACCCTCTTTAACTATTCTGATAAGTCCTGAAATAGATTCATCGTTACAAGGACGTAAAACTTGAAAAAGCTGTTTTGATAAATTACTAGATTGATCTGTAAATAAAATCAATAATCCAACAACAAAAAAAAACAAAAAAATAGATCTAATTTTTAATTTTTTAGAATTAAGGTATAGGTATATTAATAAGATATACAATGGTATCCAAGTAAATTTGTTTGTTATTATAAGCCATAAAAAATCAAATTGTTCACTTCCTAAATTGTTGAGAAAGATTAACAAGTCAACATCTAAACTTTTTAATTTATCGAACATTAATTCTGAACACCGTATTTATCAAATAAATAAACAAGTGAGGCTACAGCTGCTGAACCCAACTCTAATTCTCTTTTATTTACATTGTCAAAAGTATCAATTTCGGTGTGATGATAATCAAAATACTTTTGAGAATTTGGTCTCAAGCCTGCTAAAATATTATCAGGTTTTCTTAAATTGGATATATCTGCACCACTACCACCTTTGATGAAAACATTGACAAAATAGGGAGCAAAAAGCTTTTTCCACTCTAAAATTTTTAAAAAATTACTGTCACTGCAAGTAAAAGAAAAACCAAGGGGCCTAAAACCACCGGCATCAGATTCTATAGCAAATATATGATTAACTCCATCTCTGTCAGCTATCTCTTTGTATTTGTTTGAGCCTCTTCCACCATTTTCTTCATTCATAAACAAAACAACTCTTATTGTTCTTTTTGGTGTGTAAGAGATTTTATTAAAAATATTAAGTAAATCCATTGAATGAACAACCCCAGCACCATCATCATGAGCACCATCACCAATGTCCCATGAATCTAGGTGACCTCCAACCAAAATAACTTCATTTGGATATTCAGAACCTTTGATTTCGGCAATTACATTATAAGATTGAGAATCTCTGATGGTTTTGCTTTGTTGTCTGAAGAGAAATTTCAAATTAGGTTTTATTTTCAATAGATCACTTAATTTATTAGCACCTTTAGTGCTAATTGCAGCAGCTGGTATTCTTTTACTCTTTGGTAAATTTCCATAGGTTAAACCACCTGTATGAGGAAAGTCATCAATTCTCAGGGTCATTGATCTTACAATTACGCCAATTGCTCCATATTTTGATGCTTCCAGAGCACCAAGAGCTCTTTGATCAACAGCAGTGCCATATGCTGTAAAAGTGCTTATATATTCTGGGTCCATGGGTCTGTTAAAAAAAACAATTTTACCATCGATTTTTTCTTTTCCTAGTCCCTTAAGTTCATCAAGACCAGTAACCTCAACAACACTTGCTTTTAAACCAACAGAGGGGGTCGCCACTGAACCACCAAGAGCAGTGATATTAACATTAAAAGTAATTCCAGGCTCAGTTTCTATTAATGCAAATTCTTTTGGACCACGTATCCATGTGGGAACCATTACAGGTTGTAAATAAACATCATCAAAACCAAGTTTATCAAGTTCATTTTTTGACCACTCAACTGCTTTTTGAGCTTCAAGTGATCCCGAAAGCCTTCCTCCTATTTGATTTGATAAGTAGCTTAACCAGCTATATGATTTACTTTCTGTGAGTGCTTTTGAAAAAATTGATGAAATTACCTTTTCATCAGTCTGTGAGGTAAGGGTAACAGTAAAAAGAAAAATTACTATAAATCTCATTATTATTTTCCAGAAAATTTCTTGACATCATCAGAGTTAACATTATTATTTTCAGATAAAATTGTTAGTCTTTCTACCACATTTCTAAGCTCTCTAACATTACCCTTCCATGAAAAGGTAGTTAGTAATTCAATTGCCTTAGAATCCATGGTAAAAACCGTATTGTCGTTACTATTAGATAATTGTTCTAAAAAGTGATCAACTAGAAGAACTATATCGTCTTTTCTATCATCTAATTTTGGTACATTTAACTCAATAACAGCGATTCTGTGATACAAGTCTTCTCTAAACTTGTTTTCTTTAATTAGCGTTTTTAAGTCTTTATTTGTAGCTGCAATAATCCTAGAGTCTACAAAAATATCTTTTTCACTACCAACTTTTTGAATTTTACTTTCTTGAATGGCTCTTAATACCTTTGATTGGGCAGATAAACTCATATCACCTATTTCGTCTAAGAAAATTGTACCGTTATTTGCGGCCTCAAACTTACCTACTCTGTCTTTGTGAGCAGAGGTAAAAGATCCTTTTAAGTGACCAAATAATTCACTTTCAATCAGTTCAGATGGAATAGCAGCACAGTTTACTTCAATGAAGGGTCCATCGGATCTTAAACTATTATTATGAATTTGTCTTGCAACAAGCTCCTTTCCTGATCCATTTGGACCTAAAATCATTACTCTTGCATTCGTAGGAGAGATTTTTTCAATTATTTGTTTTAACTCTAAAATTTTTTTTGATTCACCAACAATCTCATATTTAGATTGTTTGGTTTGCTTACTTGATTTCTTTTTTAGCTGAACTTTATTTTTTAAAGATTCTCTGACAGAGGATAATAAACTATTTAGATCTGGTGGTTTTTCAATAAAATCAAATGCACCTTTTCTCATGGCCATAACTGCGGTCTTTAAATCACCATGACCGGAAATCATTATTATAGGAATTTTATCATCAAACGTTTTTAGAAAATTTAAAACATCAATGCCATCTTTTTTTGGCATTTTGATATCACAGATTACAAGTTCAAGATTTTCTGATTTAATTTTATTTATTGCTTCTACACCATCAGATGCCTCAATAATTTTATTTTTATTATCATCTTCA
>PAHD01000023.1 GCA_002704685.1 Fidelibacterota bacterium | reverse complement strand
CCTTTGACATCATATAGTTTACAGTCAATGATTTACCATAATCTCTAAAAAAATCAATAATATTTAATTCACTAATCCAGTCATAATTATTTAACATTAAAGCAGGATTTTTTGAATTTTCAAAATCTAAAAATTTGGCAACCTGATTTTTAATTTTTTTAATATTTGCAGAAATTTCATTTTGACCCAATAAATTTCTCTCCTTGGACTTGCCTGATGGATCACCAATCATCCCAGTAGCTCCCCCAATTAGTAGAATAGGTTTATGACCGTATTCTTGTAAGTGTTTGAGGATTATTAATTGTACCAAACTGCCAATATGTAATGAATCTGAGGTTGGGTCAAAACCTATGTATGCAGTAAGAGGTTTTTTATAAAACTCTTCATCAATACCAGGTGTAGAGTCTTGTATTAACCCTCTCCATTTTAGCTCTTCAAAGAAATTTTTTGGCATACTCAAAGATATTTAATATTATTCTTTTATGTTATTTATTGAATCAATTATTGTATTAATTTTAACATCAATACCCTCATATATCTCAAGATATAGCTTCGGGTTTCTTGAATAAAAATTATTACTCTTAACGAATTTTAGACAATCTATTTCGTGCTTTTTAAAAAGCATACTATCTCTTATTAGAAAATAATTGTTCTTACTGATGTTGGTAAAACCCCGACTTGTATTAATTAAATTAACATCAAACAAGAAATCTACCATCTCCTCAACCGTCATAATATCATCCCCGTTTTTTTGATTATTGCTACAAGAAACAAGAATTAGACAAAATAAAATAAATACTTTTTTCATGGACAAAATTCTATTTTTTTTCCCATTATGTTATCATTAAATGTTCCATTTTTATATGCTAAGTGACCACTCACAAATGTATGTGTTATCAAAGAGCTAATTTTTTTTCCATCAAAGGGTGACCAACCACATTTGTAAAGTATATTATTTTCATTTATGGTCCAATTTTGATCTCTTTTAAGAATCACCAAATCTGCAAAAAAACCTTCACGAAGAAATCCTCTTTTTTTTATATTAAAAAGAATGGCAGGATTATGACACATTTTTTGGACTATTTTTTCTAGAGATATTTTACCGTTCAAAAAATGTTCATACATAACATATAATGAATGCTGAACCAATGGTCCTCCAGATGGACAATCAATGTATGAACGATTTTTTTCATTAAGAGTATGAGGAGCATGATCAGTAGCAATTACATCAATTTTATCTGACACTAATGCATCCCATAAAACATTTTGATCTTCAATTGTTTTAACAGAGGGATTCCATTTTATAAGATTACCTTTTTTCATATAATCACCATCATGAAATGATAAATGGTGAATACAAACTTCAGACGTAATTTTCTTATTTTTTAACTCTTTTTGATTATCAAAGAGATTTGCTTCTTCTTTAGTTGATAAATGAAACACATGAAGTCTTCCATTTGTTTTTTTTGCAAGTGAAATTATTTTTTTTGTAGATTTTAAACATGCAATACTTGATCTTATTTTAGCATGCATTTCAGGCTTTAAATTTTCTTCACCATATTCTTTTTTAAATTTTTCTAGATTTTCATTTATGATTGTATCGTCCTCACTGTGCACAACAATTGGAACTTTTGAAATTTTAAATAATTCTTCAATAAGATCATAATCATCAACTAACATATTACCAGTTGATGAACCAAGAAAAAGCTTTATGCCTGGGATTTCATTTTGAGTTAACCTTTTTATTTCACCTATATTTTGGTTAGTTCCTCCAAACATAAACGAATAATTTGCAAGTGAAGATTTTGATGCAATATCAAATTTTTGATTTAAACGATCTAAAGTAGTTGTACTAGGGTCAGTATTGGGCATCTCAAAATAAGATGTAACACCTCCAGCAACAGCAGCTCTTGATTCAGAATATATTGTTGCTTTATTTGGAAATCCAGGTTCCCTAAAATGTACCTGATCATCAATAATCCCAGGAAGAATCAAAGATCCCTCACAGTCTATTACACTATCTGCATAGTCAGAGGATATTTTTTTATCGATTTTTTCAATTAGTTCTCCATTAACTAAGATATCACTCTCAAAAATTTTGTTTTCATTTACTAGGAGGCCATTTTTAATTAATATTTTCATTTCAAAATTTAAATAATTGTTTGATTTTTAATAATAGTAAACCAAACACAGCTTCCCATACAATTGACAAACTCATCTTTGACTCCCCTTTGGTTCTTTCAGTAAAAATAATAGGAATTTCAATAATCTTGAACCCCTTTGAGTAAGCTTTGAACTTCATTTCAATTTGGAATGCATAACCATTAAACATTATATTTTCCTTCAATACAGATTTTAAAACACTCACCTTATAACCAACAAATCCGGATGTTAAATCTCTTAAAGGAACACCCGTAATTAATCTTGCATATATTGAAGCAAAATATGATAACAAAACTCTTTGAATTGGCCAATTAACAACATTTACACCAGAAATGTATCTTGAACCAATAACAACATCGTAACCATCATTATCTAAAAAAACATTCATCCTTGACAAATCCTTTGGATCGTGTGAGTAATCTGCATCCATCTCAAATATTCTTTCATAACCATTATCAATTGCCCATTTAAAACCCTCAATATATGCGGTTCCAAGNCCCAATTTCTTNTTTCTCCTAATTAAAAAAACTCTTTTAGGCTTTTTTATGATTTCTTCCTCAACTAGTTCATATGTTTTGTCTGGTGAATTATCATCAACTATAAGTACATTAAATGATTCTTTTTGCTTTGTAATATCATTAATTATCTCAATAATGTTTTCAGATTCGTTATAGGATGGTATGATAACTAGAGAATTACCCTTATACATTAATCAAAATTATAATTATATTTTAATTCATTTAAAAAACTAAACGTATTTCTGCAATATAAATAAAATGAATTTGTAAATTTGCAATCCTTGTTTGGAACCCTATTCAATGAAAGTTAAGTCAATTTTAATATCACAACCAAAGCCAGAACTAAAAAACTCGCCTTATAACTTAATTGCAAAAAAGTGGAAAGTCAAAATAGATTTTAGACCTTTTATTCATGTTGAAGGAAAGACAAGTAGAGAAGTTAGAGATCAAAAAATTGATTTATCAAAATACTCAGCCATTATATTAACNAGTAGGAATTCTGTTGATCATTTTTTTAGAATAGCTGAGGAAATGCGNTTTCCCATTCCTAATGCATTAAAGTATTTTTGTCTTTCTGAAGCCGTAGCCTTTTATTTACAAAAATATGTTGTTTACAGAAAACGTAAAATATATGTTGGTGGTAGAACCTTTGATGAACTTTTNGATGTAATAAAAAAATATCCTGATGAAAGTTATATTTTACCNGGATCTGATGTNCTATCACCNGTAATTGAGAAAAAACTAGATAATCTTGAAATTAGATGGAAAAAAGGTGTTTTTTATAAAACAGTTATTAGCGATCTTTCTGACCTAAAAAATGTTTTTTATGATATTTTAGTTTTTTTCAGCCCATCCGGTATAGAATCCTTATTTAAAAATTTTCCTGACTTCAAACAAAATAATACTATGATAGCTGTATTTGGTAAAAACACTGTTAAGGCAGCAGAGGAAAAGGGGCTAAAAATAAACATTGAAGCACCGAGAAAGAGGGTTTCATCCATGTCAAGGGCTCTTGAAATATATATAGAGGAGTCAAGAAAAAGCTAACTTTTAAACATACTCTCCATATCAGCAAGAAAATCTCTAAATTCCTCCTGATTTGTAACATTTAAATACCTATCGCCAAGAAATAAGTTCAAATAAATTTCTATTTGTTTTGGGTCCTGATATCCACTGATTGGAGCGATTGGCTTAGATTNTTTATCAAAGAACACAATTGTTGGNTATGAGTATATTCCTAAAAAACGAGAAAAGTCGTGTGATGAATTACGAATTCTACCACTCTTNAAATTNGGATTGCCATAAACTTTTCCTTCNTAGGAAACCNTCTCAGTACCTTCAGCATTAAATTTGACTGCATANAAATTATCATTTAAGAATTTAGCTATTAGAGGGTTGTCAAATGTATTTTTATCCATCAGTTTGCATGGACCACACCATTCGGTGTATACATCCATCATAATATTTTTAGGATTTGTTTTTTGTAATTCGACTGCTTCCTCAAATGAGATCCAATTAACCTTCTGAGAAGAAATAGATTGAATAGAAAAAATTATTATTAAGAGAATTAATCTATTTAATACCATGCATTTTTTTCTTTAAAAATCCATCCAATAAAAACATAATAATACCAGCGCCTATGGGAATAATTGTAAAAATCAAAAAGAATCCAGAGAGACCAGACGATGCAGATACTTTATCAATGAAACTTCCCGTGAAACCTCCAAGAAGATTTGCAAAAAAACTGGATAATAGCCAAAACCCAAACATTAAACCAATAAGTCTAACAGGTGCTAATTTACTAACATAAGATAAACCAACTGGTGAAACACATAACTCCCCAAGTGTATGAAAAAGATATGCAAAAACTAGCCANAAAATACTAACACTTGCTGTTTTCGCTCCGAAAGGAATGGACATTGATCCATATGATAGAAATGCAAAACCTAAACCTAGCAAAATTAAACCTATAGAAAATTTTATTGGTCCTGACGGATTATATTTTGAGGCCCAAATTTTTGAAAATACAGGTGCTAACAAAATTATAAATAAGGAATTCAAAACGGAAAACCACGATGCAGGAATTTCTGTATCAGAAACTGAATTAGCATTTAGCTCAAAGGGGACATAGTTTTTAAAGAATTCAAAATAATATGATTTTTCATAAACAGGAACAGCCCAATGATTCTTTGGATTACTAGTATAATATTCTATTAAATTTTGAGGTATAAATCCTAACATGAACAAAACTATTGCCCATATGATAACAAAGCTAGTGCCAAGAAATATATTAGATAGAATGTATTTTTGAAAAATATTTTTAAATAGTCTAATTAAAACATATGTAATAATTATCATTGGAATAATAGTTATAATTGTATTTACTGTTTTAAATATCAGTGATGATTCACCTGTCAGATTCCTTTCTGTGTAATCATTAGCAAAAATTGTCATTGACCCCCCCGCTTGTTCAAAAGCCCACCAAAAAAATATAGTTGCAGCAGAAAAAACAAGTATTACATGAATTCTGTCCCACTCAACACTAGTTATTTTTTTATTTGTTTCGTTAACACCTGATTTTTCATCTTTTTTTTCAGGCTTAAGACCAACAGATCCAAAAATACTTTGAGCAAAATAAAACTGAAGCATTCCAAAAAACATAAAAATTCCTGCTAAACCAAATCCCCAATGCCATCCAATATTTTCACCCAAATAACCACACAACAATATACCCAAGAAAGCACCTGCGTTAATACCCATATAAAAAATTGTGTAAGCTCCATCTTTGCGTGGATCATTATCCTTATATAGTTGACCTACGATAGAGGAAATATTTGGTTTAAATAATCCATTTCCAATAATTAGAAGAGCTAAGCCCAGGTAAAAGAAATTTTGTTCAATTCCTTCTAGAGCCAAGGAACCATGCCCCAATGCCATTATGAGTGCTCCTAATACTATAGCATTTCTATAACCTAAGTATTTATCTGCAACTACCCCACCTATAAGAGGTGTGAAGTAAACAAGCCCAGTATACCATCCATATAAGATCAATGCATCTTCTCTTTCCCATGCCCAGCCTTCATTCATTATTGATGATGTTAGAAAAAGTACTAAGATGGCACGCATTCCATAATAACTAAATCTTTCCCACATCTCAGTAAAAAACAGAACGAACAGTCCTGATGGGTGATCAAATATTGTTTTCTGATTTAATTCAGATCCGTTAAAAATTCTTTCCATAAACTTGTAAAATTATACAATTTATAATACTCCAACTATTTTTTTTCCATGATAAAATCTAGCAGATAATTTCTGGTTTATTTTTTTGATATTTTTTAATGTAATTTTTCCTGCAACAATAAACTCAAAATAAGTTGGACAAATATCTATCATCTTTTGTAAAACTTCTACTCCATTTTCAGCTTTTCTAAAACCTCCTGAGGTCAAAACACCGTCGATATCGGAATTTTTAATTAGATTTTTTAAAGATTTTAATGGGTCATTAGTTAGGTCAATAGCCTTGTGGAAAATTACTTTTAAAGGTTTTGCCTTTTCAACCAATAAATTTGTTTTTTTTAAGTCGATTTCATCATCTTGATTCAAACAACCAATTACAATACCATCAACATTAATTTTTTTAAAAATTGATATATCTCTCAACATAATTGAGATCTCTTTCTCAGAATAATTGAAAGATTTAGAATGAGGTCTGATCATAATCCTAATTGGAATACAAGTATTTTTCAACAGATATTTTACTTCCTCTATGTCTGGTGTCAAACCTTCTTCGCTTAGGTTTGAACAATATTCAATACGGTTAGCTCCCAAAAGAACAGCACGCATAGCATCCTTAATATTATCAACACAAACTTCCTTAAATAACTCTTGCATTTTTTAAAAAAGTTTTTTTGAATTAAAATATAGGAGTATTGAAAAAACAATTGTACAAAAAAGGAATACAAATCCTTTGAAAATTAATCCATAAATAAAATAACCAGTTGAAAACAGAGCTGAATAAATCATAAGACAACCCAATATCATACACAATATTCCTGAGGGAACTATCCATTTCTCTTTCTTGTTATCAATGTTGTCTAATTTCTTAATAATGTTCCATCCGGGGCCCCCAGGTTTTGTTTTTTTGTAAAAATTAACGAGGGTTTCATTATCATCTGCAGGTGTAATAAATGTTACCGTAAGCCAAATAATTGTTGTGATGAAAACAATTAGTGGGAATTTCATGTAAAGTGGTAAACCATACTCATTAAAAATTAGGCTAAATATTTTTTCATTGGTCAATGCAATCGATATAATTCCTGAACTCATCATCGCAGCAATTTCACTCCAGGCATTTATTCTCCACCAAAACCACCTTAAAATAAAAATTAAACCTGTTCCTGCTCCAAACATTAATATAATGTCAAAAAGTTGATATGCATTTGTAAGTGATAATGCAATAATTGAACTTATGATCATCAAAATTACAACTGAAAATCTTCCAACTTTTACCAACTCTTTTTCGGAAGCTTTTTGATTTATTAATTGCTTATAAAAATCATTGACAACATAAGACGACCCCCAATTTAGATGAGTTGAAATTGTTGACATATATGCTGAGACTAGAGATGCTAAAACTAATCCAAGCAGTCCGGTTGGCAAAAAAGTAAGCATTGCAGGGTACGCTAAATCGTGACCCAGTTTATTTGTTTCAATATTTGGAAAAGCTTGACTGATAGATTCAATATCAGGAAATACAACTAGCGAAGCTAAAGCAACAATAATCCAGGGCCAAGGTCTCAAAGCATAATGCATAATATTAAAAAAAAGTGTAGCACCTATTGCATGATTTTCATTTTTTGCTGCCAACATTCTTTGTGCAATGTAACCACCTCCACCGGGTTCGGCACCTGGATACCACGAACTCCACCATTGCACTGCAAGAGGAATAATTAATAATGTCCACAAAGTTTCTTTATTAGTCAAATCTGGAAATAATGAAATTTTATTATTAATAGTTTCGTTATTAATTATACTATCGATTCCGCCTACGTCGGGTAAATTAACTATATAAATTGCTGCACCAATTGAACCGGCCATCGCAGTAAAAAATAAAATGAAATCTGTATATACCACTCCTCTAAATCCACCTACTGCACTAAATATCAAAGTAACACCACCGGCATAAAAAATAGTTTCGATTGCAGATAAATCAAGCATGATTGCTCCTATTTTAATTGCAGCTAGAGTTACTCCAGACATTGCCAAAACATTAAAAATTATACCCAGATAGACCGATCTAAAAACTCTCAAAAACTTACCTGCTTTTCCACTATACCTGAGTTCATAAAATTCCATGTCTGTTGAAACATCTGATCTTCTCCAAAGTTTAGCATATACGAATACAGTCAACAAACCGGTTAAAAGAAAAACCCACCATACCCAATTCCCTGATACACCATTTGTTCTAACTATATCTGTGACTAAATTAGGTGTATCTGTTGAAAAAGTTGTAGCAACCATAGAAATTCCAAGTAACCACCAAGGCATAGTTCTCCCAGATAAAAAATACTGAGAAGCATTCTTTGATGAAGTTTTTGATACTGAAAATCCAATTACAAGAACCAGTAATAAAAAAAACATGATTATTGCTGAATCAATAAATGATAATTCAACCACAACTTTTAATTGATAAGCTTCTCAAGAATTGCAATATCCTTTTTTGATGTTAAATCTGGAACATGTTCAGCAATTGGTATTCCCTTCAAATAGGACTCTGAACTTGTGATCATATTCATTATCGCTGATGGTAATTCTTTTTCATTACGTAGAGGGTTAATCGGACAGTTTATAATGAAATCAGTCGAATACTTTCCCGTAAATTTAAAAATATTCATACTAACCCTGATTTTGCCATTTTCGTCTAGGTTTTGATTAACTTGTTCTTTTGTTGGTTTTTCAATAAAATTCAACAAATTCATCTCAGAATTCAT
>PAHD01000022.1 GCA_002704685.1 Fidelibacterota bacterium | reverse complement strand
AAGTATGAAAATAAAATATTTATATATACATATTTCTTCATTTATTTGACCTTTATAAAAAAAGCCTCAAATGAGGCTTTTTTATATTTAACTAAAATTAATTAGTTGTGTACTATAGTTGAACTAAGATTTATTTAGGAACTACATTTTTTGCAGCTGGACCTCTATCACTTTCGCCAACTTCATAGTCAACAGTTTGTCCATCTCTAAGTGTTTTAAATCCTTCCATTTGAATAACACTCATATGTACAAATAAGTCTTTAGAACCATCGCCTGGATCTATAAATCCAAAACCTTTTTTATCGTTAAACCATTTAACAGTACCTGTTTTTACTTCACTCATTAATCGTATTCCTTATTACATTAAATTACAACTGCGTAACTTAATGTATAATTTTTAAAAATCTATACTTTTTTTAATTTTCTTTATATTCACCTAATTCCCTAGCAGAAGGATCTTTAACGTCTGACCAATTAGGTAACCAGAAATGTGGAATTAAATTTTCATGTTTAGGGAAGTATTTATCAAATATCTTTCTATAATAATAGCTTTCTTTGGAGTTAGGAGGACAATGCTTATATTTATTAACAGAACTTTTAAATTCATTATTACTAATTTTTTTATCAAAAAAAGATTTTATAATTGTATGCCAAGAATTTTTTTGATTACTTACACCATCTGAAAATGCACATTTATTCCTCCATAAAATTTCATCTGGCAGTAAATTATCATTTTTAAAAGCCTCCCTAAGTAAAAATTTTTCTATCTTATCTTTGCCATCAAAATTTTTAAGTTTTGGACTTATTGAAAAATAATACTGAACAAACTTTTTATCTAAAAATGGTGTTCGTGGTTCAAGGCCATTTGAACTTATACTTCTGTCAGATCTTAAGACATCAAATAAATAAATTTCATGTATCAATTTTTGACTTTCCTGTTGTAATGATTCTAGATTAGGAGAATTTTTAAGGTAAAAATATCCGCAACAAACTTCATCACTTCCATCTCCATTAAAAATAACCTTACAATCTGAATTGTTTTTTATGTACTTGGATACCAAATAATTGCCAACACTGGCTCTAATAGTTGTTATATCATAAGATTCGATCTTATAAATAACCTCATCAATTGAGTTTAAAAAATCATTTTCTGATATTTCTACATGATGATGATTTGATCCAATATGCTTTGCAACTAAATCAGCATAATACAAATCTATACTTCCTGGCATCCCAATTGAAAATGTATCTAATTTGGAATTATCACCATATTTTGCAACTAACGCTGCAATTAAACTAGAATCTAATCCTCCTGATAGCAAACATCCTATTTTACGATCTGACATCAATCTTTTAACAACTGACTCTGTTAAAATTGCATTAATATTTTTATAAATTTCATTTAAATCAGTTATGTTTTGAAATTTTAATTTATAATAGGAATTAAATTCATTAATATTTTTTGAAGAAAACCATGTACCAGGTTTAAATGGTATGATTTTATTACAATGTCCAACTAAAGACTTTGCTTCAGAGGATATATATATATCATTTTTATCATAGCCTATAAAGCCTGGTCTAACTCCAAATGGATCTCTTGCAGAATATATAAGATTTTTGCTTTGATCGTATAAAACAAACATAAAAACACCATCTAACATTTTTACTGTTTGCTCAATACCAAATTCTTTGTATAAAAATAGTATTATTTCACAATCAGAACCACTTTTTAAATTATAATTATTTTTCTTAGCTAATTTTTCATAATTATAAATTTCACCATTGCATATCAAAAATAAGTTTTCATCTTCAGGATGAACAAGAGGTTGATTACCTGTATCAGACAACCCAACAATTGATAAGCGATGAAAACCAAGTATTATACTATCGTTTATAATTTGATACTTTGAGTTGTCTGGTCCTCTATATTGAATTAAATCAATAGAATCTTTAAGATTATCTAAAGATTTTTTTTGACCTTTATATGAAAAAATTCCGCACATTTAATTATTTTTAAAATATATTATTAAAATATAGAATAGAAACTTAAGTAGAAATATTTAATTATTTAAAATTAAATTTATAATAGATATTACATCTTGGACATTCAATGAATTATCTTCATTGATATCAGCTAACTCGCTATAATCCCCAGCCAAAATAAGATTAACAATACTTACAACATCAATTACATTTAAAATACCATCATTATTTATATCACCAGGTAATAAATTAGTCATTTCATCAATTAATATTTGAATTTCGGAGTATAGCTCATTTAATTCATTATTGCTTATAGATGAACCTGAATATATCCCAATGAATCTTCTTTCAAGATTTGAATCAACTAAAACAATTTTTTTTCTGTTATCACCTGATCCTTCAAGAAATTGATTCCAAACACCTAAGCTAAAATCTTGCACCCAAGGTCCAGAAACATTCCATGAACTCATTGAACCAGCACCAATTCCAACACCAATTAATTGGACTTTATCAATATCCCAGGCTTGATTTTCATTTAATTCACACAACTGTATGAAAATTTGTCGTCAACCGCCTCAACTTTCCCAACCAAAATAATTAATAGTAATTTTCTGTTCAAAATAAGAAGGTCCAATAAAAGTACCATTTAAAGAACTATTTGGATTTACATCTTGAAGAGAATAATCATAATCTTGAGCGAAAAAAAGATTGGCTAGAATTGAGATTAATAATAGATGCTTATTTATCATGTTATTTAATTTAAAACAAAATTTAAAAGAAATGTAATAATTATTTTCTTAGATTTGATTTTGAAAAGATGGCATCAGGTATATCTTGATCAAATTCAATATCTGTTATAATCCATTCAGTTCCTCTACTATTTTTTTTTAATTCATCTTTAAAAATAAATCTGGTAGGAAACCACCTCTCACCAACTTTCTTTATACCGTCCATTGAAGTTGATTTTAATAATTTTCCACTTTTTGCATAGAGTTCTTCTTTAATAGGTAAAAAATATTCTGCGTCAACCCATTCTCTTCTTTTAGGATATGATATACCCTCTGATTTAGATTCTAAAAATAATACATAGCATTTTCTATCATTTATTATTTCTTCTCCTTCAAATATGGCAGTATATAATTGTTCTAATGGTTTATCTTCCATAACATCGTTATAAGACATATCTGAGCCCATTATTGATTGTCTTAACATATGTCCTGATATTTGGATAATTCTATCAGTTTGCGGAGAATAAGTTAATAATACATCATCTAGCTTTAGCATTTTACTTCCTTGCTCTCTTGGAGGAGAAAGATACTCAGTAAAAGCTCTATCAGTACCAATAATCCAACTTTTTGAGACAATATTCCTACTTGTTCTTCTGCCATGAACAATCATCTCACTAGTTATAACTCTGTTTTTTGAATTTAAATTAAAATCAATTTTATTTATAATTTCATCAACTGATATATCAACCGGGAAAACAATACTAATTAAAATAAATACAATTTTATATCTCATGCTTCTAACTCCTTAAATAATTGCGCCATTTCTCTACTATAAATTGCACGTCCTGCTAACATAGTACCAAAAACTGTTGCTAAAATACCTGGAATAAATCCAATGTAAAATAAATCTGAAGTAACTTGAGGATAAAATACATTAGGCATAGCAAAATTTGATGAATTTAAACTGTCAATTGCTTTTGAGTAATCAAGCCCAACTCTCTGTAAATAAGATGTAATTGTAATACCAATAATTGTTCCAAAAGTACTTCCTATAAAACCAATCATTAATGACTCAATAATCATAGATTTAAAAACATGACCTTTTGTTTCTCCAATTGCTAGACGCATTCCAATTTCACCATATCTTCTAAGACCATTCATAATACCCATATTCCATAAAACTAATGTTACAACTACTAAAAAAAGAGACATAATAATAAACATAATAACATTACTAAAATCAACTATTGTTGACATTTGATTTGAATCTCTAAGAGCAAGCATTACAGGCCTATAAACATCCGAAGTATCTGAAAATTGAATATTGAAATCATTTCTCATCAAAACAGTTTCATCATCATTAAAATATAAACCTTTTTCATAACCAAGTATCTCAGAGGCAGCATTTTCCATATCAAGCACAAATTCTGCACCTTTAATATCAACAATCATCATATCTTTATCTATTGGACCAAGATTTAAATTAAAAATACCTGAAATTTCAAAATTAAAAGTTGAAAAAGAACCATTCATTGTTGAACCAATAAAAGTTACAACATCACCAGGTTTAACATCTAATCTTTCTCCTAATTTTTCGCTTAAAAGAACTTGATTTTGATTGGGAAAAATTTTCCCATTTATTATTTTTTTCTTAAGATCCCAAATTTTTAATTGTTTTGAATTGTTTGATAAAAAATCAATCCCCAAGCCAAAAACTGGACTTTGCGTTAGAGTTTCACCATTATCATCTGGGACATCTAATAAACCAGCAAAAGTGATTCTAGGGGTCCAAATGTAATCTTCATACTTATTATTTAATTCTTTTAAAAAATCATCAGAATCTAACAAAGCTAAATCATTTGGTAATAATTGATATTCTAAATTATAAGCATGGGTTACAACTTTGAGATGACCAGAATTGACAAGCGCTGTATTAAAAAATAATGAGTTGTATATGCCATTTAAAAATCCACTAAAAAAGATAATTATTGCAACAATTAAAGTAATAATAATTAAAGGAAAAAAACTTCTTGAACTATCTCTAACTAAACCTTTATATAAAAATCTTATCATAAAGCTGTTTTTCCTCTTATTGCATCTACAGGATGCATTCTTGAAATTCTTCTAGAGGGGATATAGCTCACTACAAGAAGAATAATAAAAACAATAATTGCAGTTGCAATTAATAAAATTGGTGAATAAACAGGCATAAGTGTTTTAGAAATAATTAAACCCATATCTGAGTAATCTATTGGCAATGGAATACCATTTAAATTAAAATAATATAAAAGAGGTCCAAATAGAATAATTGTTAAAAATATTGCAAGGATAGCATTTAATGCTCCCTCGATTGTAAATAATAAAACTACTGTCCTTTTTTTCATACCTAGAGCCATCAATGTTCCAATTTCTTTTTTTCTTCTAAAAATTGATAAGGTTTGTGCATTAAAAATACCCATTGCTGCCAAAGAAAGTAAAATTATATAAATCATTATTGCATTTGGTCGATCCTGCTCAATTATTGCCTTCATATCTCGAACTAAATATTCTACATCTCTTTTAATCCAGTTGCCTATATCTTCAATTTCTTCAGTACCTTGATCATATACGATATATGAAGATTCCTCAGACATAGATAAAATTTTTCTTGCCATTTCTATTGAAATCCATATATGCCCCATATCAATTTTAAAATTTCCTGAATCCATTATATGAATAATTTCACCTTCAGCTGCATCATATGTTTTTGAATTATCCATCCATCTAATAGTAAAAGTATCACCTAATTCAAGCTTTGTATATGCTGCCATACCCTTACCAATTATTATTGGAATATTTGTCCCATTATAATTCAATAATTCTTTACTAGGAATATTTAAAATAGATTGATCAGCTGTTATTCCTTTCATAATAACTGGTACAATTCTACCATCAGGATAAATTGCAGCTTGATTGACTAAAACTTCTAAAGCTTTTTGTTCATCTACAATTTTTTTTAAATTTATTGGAACTTGTGAATGAGCATCTTCAAAACTTATAGGATCATAGGGATCGTATTTAGGATGCCAATATGCACCACCAGCTATTTCTGTATCAATTGAAACATTCATAGCATGTTCCATCATACCAGAATACATACCTGAAGAAAAAATAATCATAAAAATGGAAACTGAAGTAACAAATACATTTAACCATGTTCTTATTCCAGCACCTAGAAGATTTTTAATGGCTATATTAAATAACATCTATCAATTAATCTTTTTATCTTTAATTATTTTACCATCCTCAAGAGAAATAATTCTTTTTAAATAACTCATAATTTTTTCATCATGAGTTGAAAAGACAAATGAAGTTTTATATTCATTATTTAATTTCTTCATTATCTCCATTATATGATATGAATTTTCTGAATCAAGGTTTGCAGTTGGTTCATCAGCTAAAACTATCGATGGATTATGCACAATTGCTCTTGCAATAGCTGTTCTTTGACACTGACCACCACTTAATTGATTTGGCTTTGATTTAATTTTATCAAGTAATCCAACTGATTCAACTGCATTAATCACCATATCTTTTCTTTTATTCTTATCTATTTTATTAAGTATCAACGGCAATTCAACATTCTCATAAACTGAATAAACTGGAAGGAGATTATAATTTTGGAAAATAAATCCCATGTGTTTTCTTCTAATTAATGCACGATCTTCATGAGATGTTTCATTTATTAGATTATCTAGAATTCTTACTTTTCCCAAAGTAGGAGAATCTAAACCACCTATTATATTGAGTAGCGTTGTTTTACCTGAACCTGATGGTCCTACTAACCCAGAAAATTCACCTTCACACACTGATAAATTTATATCATTTAATGCAGTAAAAAAGTCTCCACCTATAGGAAATTTTTTAACTAACGACTTAATTTCTATTATTTTTTCTTTACTCATAAAACCTTTCTAATGATTATAAATTAGCATAAGCTTAAAACTATCTTGAACTGGTGATGGATTTATTGACAAAAGGCAATTAATACTTAAATAATCAAAGTTTGTTGCCCATCTAATTAAACTATAAGAATCCTTAGTTTCCCAATCTTTTATTGAAATTAACATTATATCATTTAGCATTCCTATTGGAGTACTAGCAATTAGAGATGATGTAGTTTGATTTAAAATCCATGGATTTTCATCTGTTCCTTCCGTACTTTCCTCAGAAATTATTGAAAAATACATAGATTCTGATGATAATAATAAACCATTAAATATATCAAAAGTATAATCCCCACCTAATGTTAAAACATCAAAACGATTCATATTTATTTTTTTTGTAGAAGACATAATACTTGCCCCTTCAAACCATAAACCTAATATTCCATCATACCTATAATCTAATCCGATTCTATGGTTAGATCCTGGAAAAGGTAATGAAGGTTGATTTTCTATTATACGTGGTACCTTGAATACTTCATGTTGATTATTATTTTCATCATTAAAATACGTTATGCCAAAGTTTCCAATTTTATTTAAAAGTTCTAGCCTTCCTCCACAAGAAATTTGATTATCATCTATACACCACAATGATAAAAGTGAATTATTCAATAAATAGAATTGTAATCGAGCTGCTTTAACACCACTTGTTTGACCTGTAGTAGATGCAAAATCAATCGTATCAAACCAATTTAGCGGCCTTAGAAGTGATGCTGAACCAAAAGATATTTTTTGTAAACCAATTCTAAAATCATATGTTGGCTGAGTATATCTAATCCACAATCTGTAATTTTCATTTTTATTTGCACTACTTAAAGAATGATTTTCTGATAAAAGCTTTCTACTCCATTCAAAATCAAAATTATTATTTCCTTTTAACGATAATTCAGAAATATATCCGAAATACCAAAAGTTATCTGATTTATCTATATAATTTGTATCTAGCCATAATTGTCCCTTGTACGAAAAACAATAAGACATTGATAAAAAAATAAAAATTATAAAAAATTTATAGTTAGAAATTATTAACTTACTTTTATTCACTTTCTTTACTCACTAGATTAAATGAAAATAAACTGGAAGAATTCCATTTAATTGCAAAAACTCAATCAATTTTATAAGTCCAAATAAAAATAAAAAACCAAAAGATTCTTTCAATACTCTTTCTACTTTAAAAATATGAATATTCATTTTTTCATTTTTATTGAGTGGTCTATATAAATTGAAGTTAGGAAAAATTTTAGGAGTTTTATTAAAATAAATCATATAATCTTTATCATGACTGCTAATTAAATTGCTTTCTTCATTATTCATAGTTTTTCTATAAATTAAAATCCAGATCATTAAGAAAATTATAAAAATAATTATAGATTTAATAAAAAGACAAAAACCAATCAATAATATAAAACTAAAAAAATACAAAGGATTTCTCATTAACGAATAAGGACCTTTTGTAATCAAGGTTTTCGTTTTATATCCTTCAATAAATAGTGAAGACCAAATTCTTCCAATAATACCTACTAATCCAACAGAGTAACCAAAAAATTCTAACCATGTATATGCTGGACTCCAATTATTAACCTTATTATCAGATAATAGAAGCAAAAAAACAACAATAATTAAAAATATTCTTGAAATTAATAATCTATATTTAGCTTCAATATTTTTGGACATTATTTATTTTACTCCACATACATTTTTTATAGTTTTATATGAAATTTTTAAACCGAGCATAAAGTTCTCTATAGAAATTCGTTCATCAATTCCATGCATAGTTTGAATATCTGACTCACTAATTAATATTGGCACAATTCCATAACAATCAACTCCTCTATCTTGAAAAAACTGAGAATCTGTTCCTCCAATTGTCATAAAAGGGGTAACAACAGCACCTGGTTGTTGATTTTTTATTTCACTAGAAATCGTATTAAAAAAATCACTATTCCAATCAGATATAAAATTATTTCTTGGAACTCTTTGAGGTATAAACTTAACTCTTTTATCATCAACAATATTATGTAAATCATTTAAAAAATATTCATGATTAGTTTCAGGTAATAACCTTATATCTAGCGAAGCACTTGCTTTTTCTGGGATTATATTTGTTTTATATCCAGATTGAATTTTTGTAAGAGAAACTGTATTTCTAATCATTGCATTAACGGTGGTAGATTTTTTAGAAAGAGCATTTGAAAAAAAATAATTAATTAAAGAATTATTAATATTTTTCAATACCAAGCCCTCTATTCCTTTCATATTATCACCTACTCTAAAAAACATTTCATCAACCACAGTATTTATTTCAATAGGAGTTTCCCAATTAACAACTTTTGATAATGCAGTAGCTAATACTTCATTAGGATAACCATCGTAAGGTCTCGATCCATGTCCAGATAATCCTTTGACTTCAATATCTACCCAAAATGATTTTTTTTGCGCAACAGCTATAGCAAAAACATTTAATCCTGGGAAAGAATCTAAAGATCCAAAACCTCCCTCATCCCATACCCATTGAGGATCTAATAAATCCCAATGATTTTTAATCATCCACTGTGTACCATATTCACCTAAGATTTCTTCATCTGCAACAGCAAGAAATTTTACTGTTCTTTCAGGAACCCATCCTTCTCTAGTAAGTAGAATTAGACTTATTAATTGCATCATACCTAGGGACTTCATATCTAATGCACCTCTACCATAAATAATACCATCATGGATTTCACCACTGAATGGATTATATTGCCATGCATCAACATCAGCTGGAACAACATCTACATGATTTAATAATAATAAAGGTTTAAGATCTGATTTTATTCCTTTTATTTCAGCTAATAAATGCATTCTTCTAGGATCTTCATCAACAGTAAAAGTTCTATATAAGATATTATTTTTTTCACAAATTTCAGCAAGCCATTTAATTGCTTTTGTCACATCACCTGGTGGATTGCTTGTATCAATCTGAATATACTTTTGTAATAAATCAATTGACTCAGTTTGAACCTGTTCCCAATTGGGGGTTGCATTGATTACTGATAAAAAAAATAATAATTGATAAATGAAAATAAAAATTGATTTTAAACTTAATTTTAACACACAATAATTTATTAAAAAAATGACTCATTTTGCTCCTTTAATTTTAATTTTTATATTGTAAATTTACCGATGGAAATAATTACATTAATAATTGCAGCTTTTATCACATCATCGATATCCGCAGTTTTAGGTATGGGAGGAGGTATAATACTACTAGGTATTATGGCTGTTATCATACCTAATGGTTATATGGTGATTGCACTTCATGGTATAATACAATTAATAAGCAATTCAACAAGAACATATGTTTTTAAGGATTATTTAAAAAATAATTTAATAAAAGAATTTTTAATCGGATCTCTATTTGGTGCTGCTATATCAGCATTAATTATATTATTTTTAATAAAATTTTATAATGTTGAATCTGCAAGTGAAATCAAAGTTGATTTTTTAAAACCAATGATTGGATTTTTTATTATTTGGTATCTTTTTTTAAAAGGATCTAAAAAAAAGAAAGAAGCAAAATCATTTATTAAAGTTGGTAGTATCAGTGGTCTTGCATCTATTTTCATTGGAGCAACTGGTCCACTTATTGCTCCTTTCTTTCTTGATAGTAATCTAAATAAAGAAAGTATTATTGCTAATAAAGCTGCTTGTCAGATGATTACTCATTTAACAAAAATACCTTTATTTTTATTTTTCTTTAATGTGAATTATCTTGATGAATATAAATTACTTTTACCTCTAATTATTGCTGTATTTATCGGTACAAATTTTGGTAAAAAAATACTAAGCTTTATTCCAGAAAAAATATTTATAAAAATATTTAAATCTGTGCTTTTCTTAATTGCTATAAAATTAATTTTAAGTTTTTAGTTTTTTATAATTTTCAAAAATTACTGGTAATAATGAAGATACCAATATGTATGAAGAAATAAAAATTGTAAAGATTTTACTCAGCCCAAACCAAGTAAAATCTTGATAAAACAATATATAAAAAAAAGTAGAAATTTTGATTAATGCAAATAAGTTGAATGATGTTCTTGCATCCATAAGTAATGAATAAAGATATATATATAAAAAAATATATCCTGCATAGTAATAATTCAATATAAGTGTTTGATTATCAAATAAAAAGAACAGATGAAACATCATTGTAGATGCTACAAAATATTCTATCCATGAAAACATGACTAATTTCTTTGAAATGTATGGATTATATTTTTTTTGTTTAAGTGGATTATCAATTTTTTGTATTGGAAATTTNAAACTAACATCATTAGGTCTCCAGCCAGTAGGCATAAACCAAATTTTAAACTTATCAATATAATTTTTTGTTCTCCAAGAATCTTTAATTAATTGCCATAAATGTTTAAAATTAATCAAGATAGGGTTCCAAGTTAATGATGGTGTCAATGTTCCATAAACTGGTTTTACATTTGGTAATTCCTTTTGGAAAGTTCCAAAGATTTTATCCCAAATAATAAAAATTTGACTATAATTTTTATCTATATATTCAGGATTAATTGCATGGTGTACTCTATGATGTGATGGAGTAACAATTATATACTCTAAAATACCCATATCCTTAATTAACCTAGTATGATACCAAAATTGCATAAATAAATGAATTGGTCCTAAAACTGCAAAAATATAAGGNGGAATTCCTAGAATTGCTGCTGGAATCATTAATATTGCAGCATAATTAAATGTTTGTGAAATTGATTGTCTTAAAGCACATGATAAATTGAATTCTTCACTAGAATGATGAATAACATGTCTGTTCCAAAAAATATTAACTCTATGATTTAATCTATGAAGCCAATAACCAGTAAAATCCTGAACAATCAATGCACATAAAACAATAATCCAAAATTGTTCAACTTTATAAATCATAATATTATCCACAAGCCAAGGATAACTAATAAGAACAATACTAAATTTCAAAACATCTTTAGTTAAATTTGTAATACCAGAACTTAAGCTTGAAATCATATCTGCACTTCTATTAATTATAATACCTTTATATCTAGCATATAATTCTTCAATTATAATTAATATCATGAATAAAGGAATCGCAACAAATAAGGATGTTAAATAAAAGTTCATTAGATATCATTTCCAATTATAATATTAACCAATTCAATAATATCTAATATATTTACTGAACCATCTTGGTTAGCATCAGAAGCAACAAATTCTTCATTTGAAGGTGTATAAATATCTATAGATATATTAATTATTAGTATAATATCTATAACATCAATCGATCCATCAAAATTATTATCACCAATACTAAATTGTTCACTGAAGTAGTACGATTTTTCATTCAAAGTAATATTAACTATATTTGAAGAAGATTTAATTTGGTAATAGTAATAATCATTCGGATATAAAACTTGATCTAGATTCCATTCTTCCCATTCAATTACTCCGACATTGTCAAAATAAGCTATTGATTCTAGAGAGTCATTAGGAAATGAAACCATTCTAAGATCAATGTATCTTGAATTTTCAGGAACAATTATATTTTTATAGTGTTCANTCCAATCTGTAGTTCCATCAATATCTGAAGTATATTGAGTTTCAATTATTCCATTGCATCTTGACTCATAAAATCTAACTCCAATTCTTGTATCATTTGAATTTTCTGTTTTGATATATCCTCTTACAGATATTTCTTCTGGTTGATTAACAAGTGGATAACAATAATAATTATCAACTAGTGCATTATCAGTATTTAGAGGATTTCGAACCATTTTAACTGATGAGTTTCCATTCCAAAAAATAGAACTATCTATTTCAGAAGTTCTCATATTCCAATAATACGTGCTTTTATTTACACAAGAGTCAATAGGTGGATTAAAATCAAAATCTCCCATCCAAATGATTTCTCTTCCAAGCCTATAATCTATATCTTCTGATGAAANAATTTCTTGAATATGGAAATTTTTATCTAATCTAATTGGCTTAGAAATAAATCCACCATTTTCATCTTGTTCTAAAATTAAAGTAGTATCTTTTGAAAAAGAATAAAAAGGTTCATCATAAACTAAATTAGCAATATTANTTTCTCTATCAACTTTTAAAAAAGTACCTAATTTCCTTGATTTCATTGATAAAAAATCGAGAATATAATTACCTAAATTTCCTGTTGCAATTTGAGGTAAATAGTAATTTAAATAAATTGGTATTGCTTTATAATCAATAAATCCATTTTCATTGAAATCAGCATTTAAAATTAATGAAGACCATGTTTCAGGAAAATTTTGATCAAAAATAAAATTACCCAAAGAATGTGCAATTAGTTTATTATTATAAAATTCTAGACCCTGGATAACATGAGGATGATGTTGAACAACAATATCAGCACCAGCATCAACAGCATAATGTGCCATCTCTATTGTTCTGTCACTAAGTGTATTTAAAAAAGGGTCATATTCGTAATCTAAACCTAATCGATTTTCAGGTTCAAAACTATATTCATAACCAGTATGCATTTGATATACAATTAATGCACTATCTTGGTCTGAAGAAAGTAAACTCATTTGATTATTGATAGAAATTTCTGACATTTCACAAAATCCAGGACTATTCTCTCCTGCAGTTGATAGCGGCTCACACAAATCACCTTCATCTTCACCATTAACACTGCTAGAACTTAGAAAATATATTTTCAATCCATTATCAAGAGCCATTAACGATGGAGCACAAGCAGATAAACTATCTAATCCAGAACCTCCATATGCAATACCAGCATTATTTAAATATAAATTAGTACTAATAATACCAGTTGATAAGTAATCTAGTACATGATTATTACCTAGATTTAAAAAACTAAAATTTACATCAACTAGTTCAGGGATAATTTCTGGGCAGGAATGAAAAACTATTTTACAACTATCATATCCAAGATGAGGTGTTGAAGTATCTAAAGTTACAACTGATTCTAAATTACCGACATTGATAAAATCTGAATTTTGAAAATATGATTTAACACCCTCAAATAAAATATTTGTTCCACATGTTGGTATTATTCCAGGAGAACCAAAATTATCACAAAAACCATCGGGCATTAAACATAAATTATCTTCTAAATCTTGATTATTACTACTATAGCTATTTGCATTAGTACAATAATATCGTCTACCCAACATAATATCACCTACAAAATTCATAGAACTTTGGGCCTTAATGTCTATGAATAATAATAAAGATAAAAAAATAAATTTAATCACAATTTTCGTGTACTTCTGTTTTTAATGGTTTAAAATGTATATGCTCATTAGGTATTAAAAAACTTGATAATATTTCAACTAACATAATATAACAACCTATAGCAACACCAATCCAATTTTGAACAATAAAATCTGAATATACATGTCCAACATGTAAAATTCCATGGAATCTTAAACTCCATCTTAAAATTTCTATTAAATATTTTTTAATTATCTACTCCTAAAATTATATTTGTAATCTCTATAATATCTAAAACATTTAGCGTATCATCATAATTAATATCCGATAAGGTAAGTTCTTGAAAATCTAACTGNGTATTATTAATAATGAATGAAATTAATAGTATAATATCTTGAATATTTATCATTAAGTCATAATTAATATCACCAAATTCGTAACATTCTGAAGTATATTGACCCCAAAAATCTGTTGCTTCAATACAATAAGGGTAAGGAGGACATAGCTTATTCCAAGATAAGTCAAACTCAAGATAATCATTATGATTTGAATCAAGTTCACAAACAGTATCAGGAATATATCCAGATAAATAATTTCCCTCTAATCTAAAAGTTCTAAGACTTGTTAATTCATTAATTTCTTCTGGTATAGGACCAGATAATTGACAATATATATATGCTCCGCACATGATGCTAGTTAATCTACCGTTTTCCCATTCCTGAATCCCTAACTCAAGAGGATCTACAATTCCATTTCCATTTGGTACCCAATTATAGTATTCTCCATCAACTGTAACCCACATCCAAGAATCAACAGAATCCATTGAAGGATTAGGAGATCCACAATAACTATCCCAATCTTCACAGCCTAAATCAATTTGGCTAGCATAACTATTATTAATTAGCTTTTGTATAAAGCTATAATCTCCTTCATGAAAACAAAAATCATTTATTTCAATAAATCCATCATTACATTCATCTAAATAACAATTTTGTTCACACTCTTCCATTGAATTAAATAAATAGCTAGAATAATCAACATTATCTATAATCGAATCACAACCAGATATATAATTACAACTACCATTATACAGACCAATACCAAGTAGCATTTCGCAAGCTCCAAATTGAATATCAATTAAATCATAACAACCTTCATTATTATCTTCACAATCTGGATATCCTTGCCAAGAAGGTATGCTTGAGCCTTCAATTTCAAAACCATTTTGATCAACACACCAACAATATCCAGTTGAACTCCAACATTGAGTAGATTCCCAATTGCAATCATTAGTACACTGCGGTATAAAGCACCCAGTCATCCCATCACAATCACTTATTGCAATTTCCTGTTCCATACAGCAATCATTTGATAATGTAAAACCAAACAAAATAAATAATATATATATAATGAACTTATTCATTCACTTTATAATAATCAATTTTATATCACTCTTCATCAATAAGATGTGGTTTATCATGACAATTTTCACTGAATCCACAATTTTCACACGAATAATGACAATTAATTATAATTACTTCACAGTTACATACAATACAATTTTTCTTTTCTATCATAAACAAAAAATATTTAATTAAAATTAATAATTGTAAAAGTTAATAAAATTTTATAATAAGATGAAATTTATAAAAAAAAATCTAATGCTAGAAAATGGTATACTAAATCTTGAATTTGAAGATTTAAAAATAGATACTTAATGAATCATTTTTTTAATTCATTAAATCAAAATTCCAGGAACTAGTTTAAAATAATATTTATTAGAAGTATAATATCTTGAACATTCACAATATTATCTGAATTTAAATCTGCTGAGATATTATAATCACCAGCTGTTAAAACTAAATTGACAGTTAAAACTACATCTTGAACATTAATGATTAAATCAGCATTTAAATCTCCAAGCATGCTTTGTTCACAATCAAAATTAGTTAAATATTGTGATGCAGATGCAGGAATTTCTTGAAGAGTTTCACAATAATTATCATCATTTAAAATAAAGTAGTTCATAAATGCTAAGACTTTTTCTTCTACATCTGGATTTGAAAGTTCAGCAAAACCATGCCCAGAATTTGCACCTTCAAACAGAATTTTATCTGTTTCAGCAGGTAAATTTGCATAAATATCTTGTCCTAATAAACCATCATATGCTGTTAATTCATCTAATTCAAATTGACCAGCAAAAATAAGTGATGGTAAACTATGAGCAATCAATTCAGGTACTAGACATATACAATAAGTTTCTCCTTCATAAGTATTTGCAGGACATAAATTACAATCTTCAAAAATTACTGTTGGATTTAAAGATATAACTGCTTTTACATAATCATATCCATTAGCTTGGGCAATCAGTGCAGCATCATGGGATGCACCACCACCCATAGAATAACCGGAAACTGTAAAGCTATTTTCATCTATCAAACCATATACAGGTGATCCAATACGATTATTTTCTTCTAAAATTGTTTGAACTCCATCAATTAATCCTTCACCTCTTTGATAGTGAGAATCCATAATCTCATCATTTGGTCCAACAGTCATTGCTACAAATCCATGAGATGCATAAAAAGCAGCCCATGAAGACATTGAAGCACTATTACCACCAAAACCTGGAGATAAAACTATGTTTTTGTATGGAGCATTACCATCTAATGGATAGTATAAGACACCATCTCTNTANTCAGGACCATTTCTAAGTCCATCTGATTCTGTTATTGTTGCAAATTCATAAGGACCGGAGCCAGAACCACCTCCACCTGTACCTCCTCCTCCAATTTCTGTACAAAGACTAGCTGTTTCACTCCATTCACAATACTGAGAATAATAGATACACAAATCGTAATCTAAATCTGAGCATTCTGAAAATAAAAATGTAGTTGAAAGAATAAAATTAATTAGAAATATTTTTTTCATGGTTTATATTTATTTGATTATGTTAACTATTTATATTAAACAAAAAAATTGCAATAGTATATATAAAAAGTTTTAACTAGATGTAACAGTTAATTATTATTATGCAAAACTCTTTGAAAATCATTTTTATTATAACCAAAGTCTTTTTCTAAAGTATTTAAAATATTATTATANAATGATAATTCCATCNTTGTTGAACGAGTCATTATCCAGCCAAATGAATTATCCGGATAACCTACTACCATATATTCATAATTATCTTCTAGTAAAATAACTTCATATGGTGCTTTTAAAAAGGGAACCCAAGGTTTAGTAAATTGGATCTCCCAAATAGCTGGATTTTTTTTATCAACTATAGTTCCCTTTTGCTTAACAGTTCTTTCTTTACCATTTTTGATAGCTTTATATGTAATTCCAATAGTTCCATCCTTATTTAAAGTATATTCATCATAAGAATTAGTTGCACCAGATTCAATCCAATTTGGAATCAAGGAAAACACGTACCATCTGCCCATAAACTTGTCTATATCTAAGTTTTTGACTACAGGATGAGAAAATAATAAAGAAAAACTAAAAAGAAATATTATTTGATTCTTTAACATATTTTTTTAAAACTTAGATTATTCCTAGCTGTTATCTTTTAACATTTTTTCTACCTCAAGAACATGTAATTCCTCTTGGCCAATCATAGTTCTTGCATACTCTTCTAAGTAGACTGATTTATCATTTACTAATTCTAGTAACTCATAATAAATTCTAATAGCTTTTTTTTCATGATCTAATGTTTCTTGAAGTATATCTTTTATATTATGCTTATCAGTTTCTTCAGGACTATCGATTCCCAGTGGTGGATGACCGCCTAAGCCTGTTATATATTCTCCTGCCATATTTGCATGATCTAAAGACTCTGAAGCTTGTGCTTTGAAAAATTCTATTAAAGGTAATCTATTATAACCAAAAATCATTAGTGAATAATGTGTATATCTAATCACGCCTGATAATTCTAATACAAAAACTTCACTTAATTTATCTATGACTCTTTTTTTATCCATAAATTTTCTCCATCAGTTTAAATAAGTTACAAATTCATATAATATTTATTTATAATAAAATTATTTATAATACTAATTTTTAATTATGAACAATTTAATTAATAAAGCAATTAGGCATCTTATCAAAGATAAAAAACTCAAATTACTAATTGATAAAAATGAAAAACCATTTTTTGAAGAAAATAATAACTATTATCATGCATTATCAAAATCAATTATATATCAACAATTAAGCGGAAAAGTTGCAAAAATAATCTATAATCGATTTTTAGATTTATTTAATAATAAACAACCAAAAGCTAATATTTTTATAACTATTGATGATTCAAAATTAAAAGAAATTGGCTTATCAAGACAAAAAATTAGCTATCTTAAAGACTTATCAGATTATTTTTTAAATAAAGGTAAATCTATAGATTTTAAATCATTGAGTGAAAAAGAAATTAGAAATGAATTAATAAAAATTAAAGGAATTGGTCATTGGACTATCGATATGTTTTTAATGTTTACAGTTTTAAAATCGAATATTCTACCTGTTGGTGATTTAGGAATTAAAAAAGCATTTAAAGAACTATATAATTTAGATGATTTACCAACAGATAACTTTATGATAGAAAAATCAAAAAAGTGGGAACCTTACAGAACAATTGCATGCTGTTATTTATGGACTATAGTTGATGATGGTGATGTATGGTAAATTTTACTTTCTTCTATAAATAAAAATAATGAAAATACAAAATACATTTGCAAACCATATGTAAGGATTTGACCATGGAATACCATCAAATCTATAGTCTGATATTGGCCATAAAATCGGTGTTGGGAAAAACTCTTTACTATGTGTAAATACATCTAATAAAATATGAAATGGCCATGCAAGCATTGGAAAACACAAATTCTTATTAAATCTGTAAACAATTAAAATAAAAATTAATGCAATAATTAAACTATGTGAAAAGTCATATAAATTAAACACCCAAATAGGTATCTCATCAAGAGATGGTTTACCCATTTTAGGACCACTAGAACTAAAAAATAAATTAAATAAAAAATATAAACCAAACGAAAATAAATCTGGTAATGCACCAAAAAATAAAGAAAACCACCTATATTTTCTATATCCAAAAAGGCCTTTACCCCATAATGCGTGACTTAATGTATCCATACTTCCATCCTCTAAAGAAAATTAATACTATAAAAATTCATTGTTTAATTTAAAATAAGATTAACTAATTGAATAACATCTAAAACATTTACTAATCCATCATTATTAATATCTGCTAAATAATCATCTTGATCATTTAGAATAATATTAACAATTAATATAATATCTTGAACATTAAGTATTGAATCAGAGTTTAAATCTCCAATTAATTGATTATTGCATTCTATATTTGTTAAAAAACTCGATGCTGTAAAAGGTTCAGTTATCAATGAATTACAATTTTCATTATTTTCATTAATATATTTTTCTATCCAAAATAATGCTTTTTGAGCCATTTGATTGTCGTTATATGGGCTACAAACGGTATAATGGTCTCCTTGAGATATCTCAAATAATAATTTATCTATATCATCAGATGTATTATTGTAATGAAGATTTGTATGTAAATTATTAGGTGCTGTAGGATCTGACTGTCCGCTAAAATAAATTATTGGGACTCTATTATTTAAAGCATCAAGAGCATTAAAAAGCCATGGAGATAAAGCTATTACAGCTTTAATTGATGGATCTTGTTGAGAAGCTAGCTGAGCTCCTCCTCCTCCCATTGACCAACCAGCAACTGCAATGTCTTCAATATTTAAGTTTGAAAATAAAGGAGATTCAATTCTTGTATCTTCTAACTTAATTGATACTATTCCATCAAGCAGGGCATTAGCTCTTGCATAAGGGTCTAGAAACCAATTATTTACATTAACAAACATTGTTACAACACCATATGATGCTAAGTAAGGACCCCAATCATCAATGTCAGATATGGGACTAATAAATCCTGGAATCATAACTATTATTGGCAAGGGACCTTCAATACCTTGTGGATAATACACTATTCCACCAGCATAATTTGGACCATTTCTTAATCCATCCTGCTCTGTTATTATACCAACGGAATAAGGACCATCTGCAAATAACAATGATTGAAATACTACATAAAATAAAATTAAATATCTTTTCATGATTTTGCCCTTAAAATTATAGTCTAATTTAATATTAAATTCATTAATTGAATGACATCTAAAATGTTTATCTGATTATCAAGGTTAATATCTGCTGAAATAAAATACTCACTATATAGAATAATATTAACAACTGATATTATATCAATAACATTTACAATCCCATCATTGTTAATATCACCAACTTGAGAAGTTAATTCAAAACAATAACTATTATCAATTTGATATATACCACCATCACAGCCATAACCTAAACCTAAACATTGTCCACCCCACATAGTTCCTAAACAGCGCCAATCACAACCTGAATTTTCATCACATTCTAATTCCTCATTAAAATCACTACAATCAACACTCTGTAAATCTTCATACCAATTACACTGATCAAATTGTAAACATTGAGATTGTAATAAATCAGAACAATTCTCAAAATTTGATTCAACTGATAATTTTAAAGCAACAGGTCTATGGTCTGATATATTTTGATCGTACTCATTTAAACCTCCATCCATAAAATCATCAATTCTTATGACTTCAGTATATAAATTATTATCAAATAGTTCATTTGTGATTAATAGATGATCAATATGAGAAGGCCAAGATGGATATGACCATTCCGTACTATTACTTTGCGCTATTTCAAAATCAGTAAATAAATAATTTTCAGAATCATTTAAGAACATTTGAAAAACATTATTATTTGGATTATCAATTAACTGATCATTTAAATCACCAAGAATAATAACATTTTTATCAGAAAAATTATTATCAACATACTGTTTTAATAAATTTGAAGCTATATATCTTCTAGTTTCCTCATCTCCTTCATCACTTATATCCATATAGTCATCACCACAACATTTAAAATGATTATTAATTAATATATAATTTTCTCCCATAAAATTTAAGTCCATAACCATTGGAGATCTTGGAAAAGGACTCCAATATGCTGATGAAGTATATATTTCATAAATATCATTGATTTCAACTGTCTGGTTATTATAAATATAAGCTAAGCCAGCAAACCAAGTAGATTCTAAATAGCCACTGTAATTATCTAAACTATTGATTAAATTATTAAAAAAAGAAACATTATCAACTTCCTGTATTGCAAGAATATCTATTTCTAAGGCATCAATAATTTGACTAACATAATTAACTGTTACTTGACCATTTTTAGGAAACCACTCAATATTCCAAGTCATTAAATCAAGATCATCATCCGTGCCAAAATATAATTCATCTAAATCTTGTGCAAACGAAAATGCAATAAAAATTATTAATAATAATCTTTTTATCATGATTTAATATATTAATTTTTTGTAATCATTAGAAAATAAAGGAAAAAATTGAAAGGTTAAAAGATTTAAATAAATTTATTTAATAAATTAACTAAATCAACTACTCTGTTAGAGTAACCCCATTCGTTATCATACCAATTTAGAACTCTTAAGAATTTACCATCTATTATTTTTGTTCCTGAAGTATCATAAATTGATGAATATGAATTTCCAATTATATCAGTTGAAACAATTGGAGATTCCGAATATTGTAAAATATTTTTTAAACGTTCTGTTTCAGATGCATCTTTAACAACTTTATTAAACTTTTCAATATTAGTTTGTTCTTTTAACTCAACAAATAAATCTACAGCTGAACCATCAGGTACTGGAACTCTAGAAGCAATACCATCTAATTTACCATTTAAATTTGGAAGAACTTTACCAACTGCTCTAGCTGCACCTGTAGAAGTTGGGATAATATTTTCTGCTGCTGCTCTAGAACGTCTAAGATCCTTGTGAGATACATCAGCTAATCTTTGATCATTGGTATAAGCATGAATAGTATTAATTACTCCTTTTTCTATACCAAAATTTTCATCTATAATTTTTGCCATCGGTGCTAAACAATTTGTTGTGCAACTTGCATTAGAAATGATATTATGACTAGAATTTATATTTTCTTCATTAACACCTAATACAACAGTATAATCTATTTCATCTTTAGATGGAACAGTCAGGATTACTTTCTTTGCTCCAGCTATTAAATGATTATTTATTTGTTCTTTCGTCCTAAATATGCCAGTTGCTTCGATTACAATGTCAACATTATTTTCATTCCATGGTAAATTTTTCGGATTTGGTTCACTAATAATTTTTACTTCTTGATTTGGAGTAAATAAAGTTTTTTCTTCAATTTTAACTTCACCATCAAAATTACCCATTACTGTATCATATTTTAATAAATATGCAATACTCTCAACATCACTTAAATCATTAATAGCTACAATTTTATGATCTGTTCTGGATGTAATAATTCTATAAATAGATCTTCCAATTCTTCCAAAACCATTAATAGCAATATTCATTAATCTAAATTCCTATATAATAAAATTACATCTAAAATTCTTCTAGCATGATTGTAACCATTATCATACCAAGCCAAAGTTTTTACCATGTTATCACCAATTTTTAAAGTTCCTAATCTATCAAAAACAAATGATTCCTTCATACCCACAACATCTGAAGATACAATTGGGTCTATTGTTACTTTAACTATATCTGGATATTCTAAGGCTAAACTATCAACTAATTTATTAATTTGTTCTTCATCATTAAAGGTATCTTCAAAAACTGTTGTCATATCTAGCAAAGAACCAAATTGAACCGGAACATTTAATGCAGTTGAAAAAACTTTATTTTTGAATTGAGGTAAAATTTTTTCTATCCACTGAGATGATAAATTATAATTTGGTATTATATTTTTTGCTGCAGACCTACTTCTTTTTAAATCTGGATTAGCTATATCCAGTAAAGGTTGATCACTTGTATATGAATGAATAGTAGTTAAAGAAGAGCACTTAATATCCCCAAATTTGTTTAATGCTTTTAACATTAATGCAAAGGCATTTGTAGTTGATGAACCTGCAGATATAATTTTATCATCTTTAGAAATACCAGAATCATTTACAGCAGGAATAATTAGATTATCTAATTCTTCGTTTGGTAAAGAAGCCAAAATTACTCTTTTAGCTCCCGCTTCAAGATGTTTATTTAGTATAGATTTATCTAAAAATTTACCTGTTGCATCAATTACCCAATCAATTTCATAAGCTTCCCAATTAATTTCACCAGGTAAAACACTATTTATAAATTTTGTTTTGTTATTATTAAAAACAAAAAAATCACCCTCAACATCAACACCAATATTTTTATTTCTAAGATTATTATTCAATAAATAATTTAAAGAATCAATATTACCGATATCACTTATTATTTTAACATTAAATATATCTGAATTAAGTGTGTTTTCATAAAGGTACCTACCAATATGTCCAAAGCCCATTATCGCTATGTTTATTTTATCTGACATGACTTGTAAATTAAATAATAATATTAACTACTTAACAATACTTTTTTTATTATTTTAACCCTCTAAAATTATATTTTAAAAAGTTCATACGTTTAATATGGATTGAAAAATTTAAAGATCAAAGTAGCATTTCTAATTTTTAAGATATTTGATTTTTTTTCAATGAAATTCTTTTATTAATATCTAATTCCATCTTTCTTAATCTTAAATTTGAAGGAGTAATTTCAATTAATTCATCTTCTGCTATAAATTCAATACATTTATCTAAAGACATTATGTGCGGTGGTCGTAAGACAACTGTATTATCTTTGCTTGATGATCTCATATTTGTTAATTTTTTTTCTCTTACGATGTTTACATCTAAATCACCAGGCTTATTCCTTTCACCTACAATCATTCCTTTATATACTTCAACACCGATATTTACAAATAATTCACCTCTATCTACCATTGCAAGCGAAGCGTAAGGAGTTACTTTACCTGGTCTATCAGCTATTATAACACCTGAATTTCTTTGTGGAATATTCCCAAACCATGGAGCATAAGAATCAAATAATGTGTTTAAAATACCAGAACCTTTAGTACAAGTTAAAAATTGATTTCTAAACCCAATCATGCCTCTAGAAGGTACCTTGAATTCAAGAGTAGTTCTTCCAAAACCATTATTACAAAGATTTGTCATTTTACCTTTTCTTATTGATAATTTTTCTGTTATAATCCCTACATGTTCTTCATTTAAATCTAAAAAAACAGATTCGACTGGCTCAAAGATTTTACCATTTTCTTCTTTGGTAATTACTCTCGGTTTAGAAACCATAAACTCATACCCTTCTCTTCTCATTGTTTCAATTAAAATTGCCATTTGAAGTTCTCCCCTACCACAAACTTCAAAAATATCAGTCTCATCAGTTTTATTAACTTTTAAAGAAACATTACTTAAAGTCTCTCTGAATAATCTTTCGCTAATATTTCTAGATGTTAAATATTGTCCTTCTTTTCCTGCAAAAGGACTATTATTTACATGAAAAAACATCGAGACAGTTGGCTCATCAATTAAAATTCTAGGCAATGGTTTTGGGTCTTCATTATCTGAAATTGTATCACCAATCTTAATATTTTCAATACCTGCAACTGCAATTATATCTCCTGATTCTAATTTATCTACTTTTATTTTCTTTAGTCCACTAAATGTATAGCATGCGGATAATTTTTGATTATATTTAATCTCATTTTCACCACATAAACTATATTGCTTATTTTTTATAATGTTTCCATTATTCAATCTACCAATTGCAATTTGACCTACATATGAATCATAGTCAATATTTGTAACAAGAAATTGAGTAGACAAATCATCTTCTACTTTTGGTCCGGGAAAAGTACCTACAATCAGTTCAAATAGAGGTATTAAATCATTTGAATTATCTTGTATATTCATGTGGGCTGTTCCATCTTTAGCATTTGTATATATTATTGGAAATTCAATTTGATCATCATTTGCATCTAAATCAATAAATAAATCATATACCTCATTTATAACTTCATCAATTCTAGCATCTGAACGATCTATTTTATTTATTACAAGAATTATAGGAAGATTTTTGTTTAAAGCTTTTTGCAATACAAAACGAGTTTGTGGCAGTGGTCCTTCACTAGCATCAACTAACAATAACACTCCATCAACAAGATTTAAACTTCTTTCAACTTCTCCACCAAAATCAGCATGTCCAGGTGTATCAACAATATTAATTTTTATATCTTTATAAAAAATAGATGTATTTTTAGCAGTTATAGTTATTCCACGTTCTTTTTCCAGATCCATAGAATCCATAACTCTTTCTGATACGGTTTCATGAATCTTGAATGTACCACTTTGCTTTAAAAGACCATCAACGAGTGTGGTTTTTCCATGGTCAACATGAGCTATTATAGCAATATTCCTAAATTGATTCTTAATCATTGTTTAATATTAATTTCTATTATTTATAACTGAAGTAAATATTTCTTTATTTGACTTATCTAAACTAC
>PAHD01000021.1 GCA_002704685.1 Fidelibacterota bacterium | reverse complement strand
TATTTATCTTAATGTTAGCTTTCAAACCATAGATAATATTTTCTTTAAAATAATTAGAATTTGATATAGCAAAATTTCTATGCAAATATATAGAAAAATCATCAAGACGCTTAAATATATAGCCATATTTAGAATACATTTCAATGTCAAATGAATAATATGACTCACTGCTTTGTCTGTCATTATCAACTAGATACATACCAGACATCTTTAAACCTCTTTTGTTATAGTAATTGTAATCATATGATAACGAGGCACCAACAGTTGGATAAACAAAGTCATCTTTCAAGAATAGTGTCTGCATTTCTTTAGATAAATAAACTACATCATTATTGTTACAATCTCCATCATCATCAACATCTTGACATGGAAATATTCCCGAATTATCATTTAAGAGAAAAAACCTATTGCTTGAATCATAGTTACCAATTAAGGTTTTTTCAAAATCATATGTAGATGAAAAAAATGAAGGCAAATAAAGAGCAGCATTTGCATGTATTCCTATTTTGAATTTATGGCCATCTAAAGATTCAAATCTAGTCCCAAGCATTGAACCCCATGTTCCTTTTCTACTTTTTCCAGATGAACCTGAACTATTATTAGATTCGTCATTATTATCATATCTAAAATATTGAATTTCATTATTAAAAAATATTCCATCAAGTTCTGCAATTAAATTTATTTTATAATTTTTATTTTTTAATAATTCATACTCAAAATCTAATTGACGAGCCTTGATGGTAGACTTAGCATCTAAATCAAGCTCTGAGTACTGGTTGAAATCTGTAATAGATCCATATCCAAGAGTTAAAGGGAAATGCTTAGAAATATGATAAGAAATATGATATCCAAACATTCCACCAGAATTAAATATTTGAGATAAATCTGAAATAAAGAAATCAAATTTATAGGAATATTTGTTTTTTGGTAAAAGATTAAATAATAAGCCTGTTCTTTTCATTATTGGGTAATTATACGTATTAGAATATTTATTTAATAATTGGCCATGCCCAAATGTAATATTCTCAATATCACCAATGCTAAATGACATTATCTTTGACTTATTTTGATAATTGATATTTTCAAAAACAGATAAAATAGTTGATATATCATTCAAATCATTAATCTTCAAATCTGATGGTCTGTTAGATAAAAAATAGTCCAATTTAATTTTTGCATTAAAATTATCATCATTGAAATATCCTTCTACACCAAAAGGAAAATAAAAGTTATCATATATAATTGAAGTCCCAGTTATTATATTTATTCCAAACTTACTTGTATCTTCTTCAGTATTAAAATCTTTAGTAAAGTCAGGGATAAGCTGAAATTCATTTAAATCATATAATATTGAGTCGGCAAGAATAAATTTTTCTCTATTGATGATAAAATCACTAAAGATATAATCTGGCACTATAATATCTATCTCATTTTCATATTGAGGAATCTGCTCTATTTTACTTTCTGATGCATGAATCATAGCTATATCGTCTGTACTATATCTGATACCTTTATATTTATCAGAAATATCCAGTCTTGAACCAAAACTATAAATTTGATCAAAAAATAAATTTTTAGATGATACCCATACATTAGAATTAGTCAAATAAATTTGTGAATAATTACTAAAAATAAAAGTTTCTTTTGAAATTTCAGGATTCCTATTACTTATATAAAAACTTCCATCTAATAAATATATTTCCCTAGTATTTTGATTCTCAATAATTTTTATTTTTGTATTAGAATCTAATCTTAAAAATGTTCTTTGATCATTACTATAAATATCACAATATGAGGCATCTTTAACGACTATGATATATCCATTATTTATTTTTCTACCCTTTATAGCTTTAAGTGAAAGATTTTTCTCATCATTAGTTTCAACTACTACATTTCCTTTCATACTGTGAATATACCCGAAAGAGCTAGCATTAAGAAACGTAGTAATTAAAAATAGATATATGGTAATAATTTTTGCTATAAATTTTTTCATATTTCTTGCGGAGAGAGCGGGATTTGAACCCGCGGTGGAGTTGCCTCCACACACGCTTTCCAAGCGTGCACCTTAAACCACTCAGACATCTCTCCTNTTAATTGAATAAAAAATTTAAATAAAAAAAACCCCTTTTCTAAGGGGTTTTTTATTGTGGGCGATGAGAGACTCGAACTCCCGACTTCCTCCTTGTAAGGGAGGCACTCTGAACCAACTGAGTTAATCGCCCAAATCAATCCAGTGCTAATTTTATAACTTCCTCTACTTCTTTTACAAAAGTAATTTTCAAATCTTTTTTAACTTGCTCAGGAATTTCGTCTAAATCTTTTTTATTTAAATCTGGAGCTAATATATGCTTCAATCCTGATCTGTGAGCAGCAGTAGATTTTTCTTTTAATCCTCCTATTGGGAGCACATTTCCTCTTAAAGAAATTTCTCCTGTCATTCCAAAAGTGCTATTAACAGGTTTATTGGTTAAAAGAGAAATAATAGCTGTAGCCATAGTTACTCCTGCCGATGGACCATCTTTAGGAATAGCACCAGCAGGTACATGAAGGTGAATATCATTTTTTTTATAAAAGTCATTATCTATGTTAAATTTATCACAATTAGATCTTACATATGAATAAGCTGCTTGCGCAGACTCTTTCATCACATCTCCTAATTTACCAGTCATTTTAAATGAACCCTTGCCAGGCATTTTAGTAGCCTCAATAAACAATATATCACCACCAAATCCAGTCCATGCTAGACCAACTGCTACACCAGGTTTACTTAATCTTTCAGCGACATCTGAAAAGAACTTCTCTGGACCTAAATAGTCTAAAATAACTTTATTACTCAATTTAACTGTCTTTTTAGTACCGACTGATATATCTTTTGCTACCTTTCTGCATAGATTTGCAATTTGTCTTTCTAAATTTCTTACTCCCGCTTCTCGAGTATAAGAGTCAACCACTAGCTTGATTCCATCATCAATAAATGATATTTCTTTTGATTTTAAACCGTGCTCTTTGATTTGCTTTGGTATTAAATGATCTTTTGCAATCTCAACTTTTTCATCAAGTATATATCCCGAAAAATCTAATATTTCCATTCTATCTCTTAATGGACCAGGTATTTGGTCAATTCTATTTGCAGTTGTTATAAACATAATTTCTGATAGATCAAAATCAACTTCTAGATAATGATCATTAAAAGAAAAATTTTGTTCTGGATCTAAAACTTCAAGGAGTGCACTAGATGGATCACCTCTAAAATCTGTTCCTAATTTATCTATTTCATCAAGCATAAATATTGGATTTTTTGTTCCAGCTTTTTTTAAACTTGCAATTATTCTTCCAGGCAACGCTCCAATATAAGTTCTTCTATGTCCTCTAATTTCAGCTTCATCTCTTACACCACCCAGCGAAATTCTAACAAATTCTCTTCCCATTGCATTAGCAATAGACTTTCCAATAGATGTTTTACCTGTTCCGGGGGGACCTGAAAAACATAGTATAGGACTTTTAATTTTTTCATCTTTTTTACTTCTTGAAATTTTTAAATTTCGTACAGCAAGGTGCTCTAGTATTCTGTCTTTAATTTTATCAAGCCCATAATGATCTGTATCAAGAGTATCTTTAGCAAAATTGAGGTCTCTCTTATCGTCAGATTTTTTATTCCAAGGAAGATCGGTCAGCCAATCTAAATAAGTTCTCGATACTGTGTACTCAGGTGAATGAGATGGTATTTTTTTTAATCTTTTCAACTCTTTCATAGCAACTTTATTTACATCATCTGGCATACCAGCTTCATCAACTTTATTTCTAAGTTCATCAATTTCGACACTTGGCTCATCTTCACCAAGTTCCTTTTGAATAGCTTTCATTTGTTCTCTAAGATAATATTCTCTTTGAGACTTCGAAATTTCATCTTGAACCTCAGATTGAATTTTCTCACCTAGCTGAATTCTTTGAATTTCTCTTGTTATGATTACATTTGTTTTTTCTAATCTTTTCTTGACATCAATAGAAGCTAAAATTTCCTGCTTTTCTTTTATTGGAATATTAATAAGAGAAATTGATTTATCTGCTAATTTCCCAGGATTTTGTATACTTGTTAGGATGTCTGCTTGTTCATCAGATAGATAAGGAGCTATATCAATTAATTTCCTAAATATAGCATGTAAATTTGCTGTCATAGAATCAAGTTCGCTTCCATAGTCAAAAATTTCTTGATTCCTAGCAACCATAGCCTTTAAATATAATTCATTGTCAATATTTGTTTCTAACTTGACTCTTTCTAAGCCTTGAACAATAGCTGATTTTGACCCGTCAGGCATATCAAATACTTTCATGATATTTGCCAGAGTTCCCCAATTATATAAGTCTTCAAGAACTGGTACTTCAACGGAACTATTTTTTTGGGCAACTACAACTATGTGTTTATTTTTTGAACCTTTTAAGCTATTTACTAGTTCTAAGGACTGTTCTCTGCCAACATAAATAGGAATAATTTGCTGAGGAAATAAAACTGTATTTCTCAAGGGTAGAATTGGATATAAATCTGTAGATTTTTGTTTACTCATAATAAATAATTTATAACAAATATTAGACCATAACTAAATAATATGACAAAATGTTAGTAGTGCAATACTATTTCTTACACTCCATACTAATAGTTCGCATAGAAACTGCCATTTCTTGTGGATTTTTATACATATCTTCCAATGATAAATATTTTAGCTCTAACTTATTTAAAACACAATTACAAAGTTCATTGTCGCCAATACCAAGACTTAAACAGCTATCAATCCAATTTTTTTTATCATCAATACTCCAGCCTTTCCTTTCACTGGGGTTGCTTAAAATTAATACATATGCAACAGATATCATAAAAATGAGTGTAACTATTGAAAATCTNATATATTGTTTCATGACAATCCTTAATTAATTATTATATAACTTAACTTGTTCATCAGCGTGATATGAGGATCTAACTAGAGGTGCTGACTCTACAACTTTAAACCCTAGTTTATAACCAAATTGTTTGTACACTTCAAATTGATCTGGATGTACAAATCTTTTAACTGTTAAATTATTTTTTGATGGCTGGAGGTATTGTCCAATGTTAAATATTTTAACTCCTATAGAAGCAACTTCTTCCATAGTTTCAAAAACTTCTTCATCAGTCTCTCCAAGCCCAACCATCATTCCAGTTTTTGTTAGAAGGCCAAAGTCAACAGACATTTTTAATACTTCTAAAGTTCGATCCCAATTTGATTGTTTTCTAACACTTTTTGAAATTCTCTTAACACACTCAACATTATGAGAAAAGATTTCAGGTTTTGCATTGAAGACTTTATCCAAAGAAGGAGTATGTGCTTTAAAATCTGGTGTTAATACTTCAACACTACATCCAGGAACAGATAGGTGTATTTGATTTATTGTATCAGCCCATATTGATGCACCATAATCATTTCTTAAATCATCTCGATCAACGGAAGTTACAACAACATGTTTTAGCTCCATTTTTTTTACAGCTTGAGAAACTCTAATTGGCTCCATTGTATCGTAAGTTGGTGGTTTTCCGGTCTTGACCGAGCAGAATCCACAAGCTCTTGTACATACATCACCAAGAATCATAATTGTTGCAGTTTTCCTATTCCAACATTCATAAATATTAGGGCATCTAGCTTCTACACATACTGTATTTAGCATTTTGCTATTTATAATTTCTTTTGTGGCTTGAAATGCTTCGCTTGTGTCAAGCTTAATCTTTAACCAATCTGGTCTACGAATATTTTTATTTAAATCACTCATTCTTAAATTTCAATCTTATCTCCATATGAGTCTATTATTTGAGACAAATAGGATAAAAATTTTGTCCCATAAGCTCCATCAATTAGGCGATGGTCATATCCAAGGGTTACATACATCATACTTCTTATAACTATAGAATCTCCGAAATCAGTTTCTTTAACAACAGGTTTTTTTTGAATTTTACCAATTGACAGAATTCCTACATTTGGCTGGTTAATAATTGGAATTCCAAAAAGTCCACCAAACACACCTGGATTTGTTATTGTAAAAGTAGAGCCTTGGACTTCTTCTAGGTCAAGCTGTTTATTTCTTGCTCTAACTGATAAATCCTCAAGCGATCGTGACAATCCTATTAAATTGAGCTCTTCTGATGACTTTATAACAGGTACAATTAGATTATTATCTTCAAGAGCAACAGCTACACCCATATTAATATTTTTGTGATGAACTATATTAGTATCTACAATTGAAGTATTTAATAGAGGAAATTCACTCAAAGCTTTAATGCAAGCATCAATTAAAAGTGATGTAACTGTCAGTTTAATTGAATGCTTGTCTTTATAAACTTCTGAGAATGTATTCTTAACCTTAAGTAAATTTGTAACATCTATGTCTATGGTTGAATAAACATGTGCAGATATTCTCTGAGATTGAATCATATGTTCAGAAATTTTCTTTCTGACCGGATCCATAGCTTCAACTCTAGAATCTATATCATTTGCGAATGAAACTCTAGATTTTTTTGATTCTTTGTTCACAGATATTGTATCATGCGAAGTTCTAGTTTCCTTAGATTTTAAATAATTTAGAATATCTAATTTATTTACTCTACCACCCCTTCCTGTTCCTGATATGTCATCAAGCTCTGAAAGATGAAGACCTTCTTTTTTTGCAATCGATCGCACNAATGGAGAATAAAATCTACTTGAAACTTTATGATCTTTTTCCAACACTAACTCTGGTTCATCAGAAGAAATTTCAATCGAAGATCTAATGCTTTCATTAACATTGAATAAATCTTTATCCTTTAAATTAGATTTTTCAGAAGTATCTTCTTTTTTTATTTTTTCTCCTTTTTCACCTATTGCACCTATAACAGTACCAACTTCAACAGTTTCATTTGCGTCAAATAGAATTGATATTATTTTTCCTGAAGCTGGAGAAGGAACTTCTGAATCAACTTTATCTGTAGATATTTCAAGAATAGTCTCATCTTTTTTAACCGTATCACCAATATTCTTTTTCCATTCTGTTATGGTGCCTTCAGTGATAGATTCGCCCATTTTCGGCATTATAATATCAGTTGCCATTATTTATCCCTAATAATTAATTGTTTTATTGATTGCATCTTTTATCCAATCTGTTTGTAATAGTATATTTTGTTCAAGAGCGCTAGANTATGCAATTGGTAAATCTTTAGATGCAACTCTTAATATTGGAGCATCTAAAAATTCAAATAAATGCTCAGAAATTTGTGCAGATATCTCTCCACCAAAGCCATTAGTCAGATTATCTTCATGGGCAATAACTATTCTATTTGTTTTCGAAACAGATTCCTTGATGATATCTATATCTAAGGGATAGAGTGTTCTCAAATCTATAATATCTGCTGAAACTCCAAGCTCCTTAACTGCTTCTAAAGATTTTTGTACAATAGCACCCCATGTGATAATTGTAATATCATTACCAAAAGATACGTATCTGCCTTTACCAAATTCTAATAAGGTATTAGTATCTGGTTCATTTGCTGAAGCATAATTTTGCCTATATAGCCCTTTGTGCTCAAGGAATAATACTGGATCATCTATTCTGCAAGCTGTTTTCAATAAAGCCTTTGCATCTGCTGCATTNGAGGGGTATGCAATATAAACTCCTGGTAAATGAGTAAAATAACCATCAATACTTTGACTATGACATAAAGAGCCATGAATATATCCTCCAACAGGAACTCTTACTACTAAAGGGCAGTACCAATCCCCATTAGACCTATAACGCAAAGTTGCTAGCTCATTTCTGATTTGCATCATTGCCGTCCAAATATAATCCCCAAATTGAATCTCTACTACTGGCTTATAGCCTAATGTTGCCATTCCAATTGCTGTGCCTATTATAGATGACTCAGCTAAAGGGGAATTAAATACTCTATCAGACCCAAACTTTTCAGTTAGTCCCCGAGTAGCAGTAAAAACACCACCTTTACCACCTGCAATATCTTGCCCAAATAGTATCATTTTTTTGTTTTCGTCCAACTCTTCTGATAAAGCATGATTAATAGCATCTACCATTACACTTTTATCAGTTTCAATTTGATGAATTTCAGATTCACTACTAAAATTAATGTTAATGTTATCAGAAAATAAATTTTTAGAAAATGAATTCGGTACTGGATCATCCTGCAATTCGGCCCATTCAGTATCAAGGTCAACTTGTTCTTTTATATTAACCTCAAGATCTTCAAACTCATTATTTTTAATAATTTTATTTTTAATGCACTCATTTTTAAATAAAATGAGAGGATCTCTTTTCTTATCATCATCTAATTCTTTTATTGACCTATATTTTGCATGATCATCTGATGAAGAATGAGGTAATAACCTTACAACATCTGAAATAATTACACTTGGTCCTTTCCCTTTACGTGCTCTCTCTGATGCTAATTTAAATGCTTGATAGGATTCAAAAAAATTACATCCATCTATATCATATCTTGATAGAGAATCATATCCAGAAGTAATATTATAAATCGACTCTCCGCTTGTTTGCTCTTCAATTGGAACTGAAATTGCATATTTATTATTTTGTATATGAAAAATTACTGGAGCTTTTTCTCTACTTGCCCAATTTAAAGATTCATGAAAATCTCCTTGACTGGTTGTCCCTTCACCTGAAGATACATACACAATGGCTTTATTTTTTTCACGTTGACATACAAAGCTTGCTCCTACAGCTTGTAAATATTGAGTTCCGGTAGGGCTTGATTGACTAACAATATTTAATTTTTTACTTCCAAAGTGTTGAGGCATTTGCCTACCACTTGAATTCGGGTCATCCTTTTTAGCTAAAAAAGATAACAAAAGCTCTTTAGAGGTCATACCAAGGCCAATACAAAAAGCTTGTTCTCTATAATATGGATATGAAAAATCAGTTTTATTATTAATATTTTTCGCAGCAGCTAATTCAGCAGCCTCATGGCCAGATGCACCAATATGAAAGAAACCTTTGCCTTGCTTTAGTAAAATTAATTGTTTTTGGTCAAGAATCCTGGATAAGTACATTTTTGAGTATACATCTAAAAGCTCTCTTTTTGTAAAACCTTTATACTTAGACATATTCTACCTTCTTCTCAATATCAAGAATTAGCGTTTCTTGAATGTTTTTTAACATCAAATCAGCGATATATAAAAGTGAGTAATCTTTACCTTTTATTTTAGCAATTGAAGTAAGTCCAAAATCAGAAATTCCGCATGGAATCATACCCCTGTATTGACTAAGGTCAGTATGAATATTGATTGCGAATCCATGCATTGATACCCATCTTGAAAGCCTAACACCTAGAGCGGCTATTTTATGATCATTAACCCATACACCAGTTAATCCTTCTTTTCTGCTTGAAGAGATATTAATTTCGTTTAGCATTTCAATAATTGACTGTTCTAAACTTCTCATAAACCAAGTTATGCTTCTTCTATATTTTTTTAAATCAATTATTGGATAACCTACTAATTGTCCAGGGCCGTGATATGTAATTTCTCCCCCTCTATCTGTTTGAATTACATCTATATCTTTAGGCCGAGCTGGAAGCAAATTATTTAAATCTGCATTTTTACCAAGAGTATAAATAGAATCATGCTCTAAAAAAAGAATGACATCATTGATTTTTTTATTTATAACATTTTTTTGAATTACTTTCTGTAGTTTCCAAGCTTCACAATAATCTATTCTTCCAAGCCAATAGGAATTTAAATTTGATTTTGAATTAGCTAAAATAAAATCTGAAATAATACTTAAGCTTTTTCCAGATAAATCAATAGATTTGCAAGTTTGATAAAAGCCTAAATGCTGACTATTTATTTTTCTTAAAGTAGATTTCAACATAATTAATTAATTAAATTTAAAAATTCTTCTCTAGTTTTCTTTTCTTTTCTAAATACGCCTGTCATGCTAGAAGTTTGCATACTGGCATTCTGTTTTTGAACTCCTCTCATTCTCATGCACATATGTTCTCCTTCAATAACAACTCCAACACCTTTAGGATTTAAAAAATCTGTTATTCCTAGTGCAATTTGATGAGTTAACTGCTCTTGTAGTTGCAATCTTCGTGCATATATATCTATAATTCTAGGGATTTTCGATAGTCCTAAAACTTTACCATTTGGGATATACCCAACATGCACTTTACCCATAAATGGTAATAAATGATGTTCACAGAGACTGTAATAATTTATATCCTTAACAATTATCATATCTTGATTCTCAACTGAGAAAATGGCATCATTAACAACCTGATCTATTGTTTGATTATATCCAGCAGTCAAAAATCTCCATGACTTAGAAACTCTGTGAGGAGTTTTGATAAGGCCCTCTCTACTTGGATCTTGACCAAGTTCTATCAATAACTCTTTAGTTATCTTTTCTATATTGTCCATCTTTTATTATTCATCTCCATAATATTCAGTAAAAATCGTTCCAGTCTCTCTAAGCTTGACGCAGAATAACTTGGCTGGCAAAACTATTTCCGAGACTATTTGTTCCCAAATGAAAACAACTAAATTCTCAGTTGAAGGCTGCCTATCCTTAAACCATTCAACGTCCTGAATCAAATTATGATCTAAAACATTTATTACTTTCTTGTTAACAACTTCATTTAATTCTTTGAGATTTACAACAAACCCACTTGAATTATCAATTGGGCCCTTAATTGTAACATAAAGATCATAATTATGTCCGTGCAATCTAACATCATCATGAAAAACCTCTATATTTTGGGCTTCATTCCAATCTTCATTCCAATATCTATGGGCAGCGCAAAATTTATATTGTTTAGTTATCTGTGGCATTTTTGGACCTTTTATATGTACCATAACTTAACATTGTAGGAGATAACATTAAAAGGCTTTGGGGAAATTTATTAAATATTTTTAATTTTATTAATATGATTCGTTGTAAATAATTTTTAATTTAATTTATATATGATCTATACAGGATTTTATATTATTTCAAGTTTATTTGTAATTCACAAATTCTCAACCTTTTCTAAAATTAATTTAGGTATTATCGTTGGTCTTATGGTACCAGATTTAGATATATTTTTTAAATATTTTAATTCATCTGAAAATTTGCATGGTGGTCCACTACATAGCATAATTCTAGCTTTAATTATATTTATATTTTTACTGATAATGAATGAAATTAAAAAAAATTACTTGGGTAAAAAGATAATAAACGGGCTTTTTATTGGAATCGTTGTTCATATTTTTTTTGATATTCTTATTTCCGGACAAAAAATTTCATTCTATTGGCCCCTTCCTATAAATCCGGTAGATTCACTATTTGATTTAAAAATAAGCTCTAATGCACTATATATTTTATCTTGTTTTCAATTTCTTATTTTTAGATATATAGGATATAGATTAAATGCTCTATTAATTAAATCTAATTTTCCAATATTAAACCAAGGAAAAACAATTCATCTCATATCTAATTTCATGAAAATACAATTTCTTTTCTTTTTTTTATTCTTAATATTATTTGTATTAAAAATAAAATATTCAATTTTACTAATTGATTTTTCTATGTTATGTTCAATCATATTTTCGTTATATTGTTTGTATACATTAAAAGATATTTTTAATAAGGAAACAATCATTGGATAATAGTTTATTAGGAATTTTCACTAAGTTTTTTACTTACTCATCTATACAAGCAAAAATAATTGCTACCATTATTGCATTTATTCTCTTTTTTGTAATAAAAAAATTAATATTAAGAATTGTCTACAATACAACTGAGGATGTAAAGACAAGATATCAATGGCATAAAATTACCAGTTACATATCTTTTTCATTAATTTCTATTATTATAGCAAATATTTGGCTTGAAGGGATTGAATCAATAGCGACTTACTTGGGACTTGTATCTGCTGGTATAGCAATTGCCCTCAAAGAACCCTTGACAAATTTAACTGGATGGCTATATATAGTTTGGAGAAGCCCTTTTGATGTGGGTGACAGGATACAATTAGGTCAAGAAACTGGAGATGTCATTGATACTAATTTATTCAACTTTACTCTTATGGAAATTGGAAACTGGGTAGATGCAGACGATCATACTGGAAGATTAATACATGTTCCCAATGGTCTTATTTTTACTGCTACACTTGCTAATTATGGAAAAGGCTTTAAGTATATATGGAATGAAATGCCAGTACTTGTTACTTTTGAAAGTGACTGGCGAAAAGCAAAAAAAATATTATTGAAAATTGTACATGAAAACTCAATTATTGAAACTAAAAGTGCTGAAAAAAAATTCAAAGAAGCAAAAAAAGTATTTATAATTAGAAAACCGGATTTAGAGCCTACAGTCATTACAAAGGTTAAAGACAGTGGTGTAGAATTAACCTTAAGGTACCTATGCCGACCAGATCAGAGACGGGATACAGAACATAAAATCTGGGAAGATATTCTTAATAAATTTGATGAATATGATAATATAGATTTTGCTTACCCTACTCAACGTAGAACACCGTAAATTTAATTTTTGCAATAAACTAAATTAGAAGTTAAAAATAATGAAAATAGCTAGATATAAATATAAAGATAATGTTTCTTTTGGCCACTATGCTGGATCGGAGAAAATAATAGATTTAGGTAGTAACTTTAATAATATACTTGATTTATTAGATAATATTAAAAAAGTGGATGCTTATTTAAAGTCTGAAAATTTATTAATTCTAGATATTAATTCAGTAGAGCTTTTACCTCCACTAAAACCGAGATCATTAAGGGATGCATACGCATTTAGACAGCATGTAGAAACTAGTAGAAAAAATCGCGGACTAGAAATGATAAAAGAATTTGATGATTTCCCTGTCTATTATTACAGTAATGCAGATGCGGTGATGGGTCCTGGAAATATTAATATTGATAATGTTTTCATGAACAAGCTTGATTTTGAATTAGAAGTTGCGATTTTAATAGGGAAAGAGGGTATAAATATAGACTGCAAAGAAGCTGATAGTTATATTGCAGGTTTTATGATTATGAATGATTTTAGCGCTCGTGATTTACAGATGGCTGAAATGAAATTAAATCTTGGTCCAGCAAAAGGCAAGGATTTTGCTACTACAATAGGACCTTTTCTTGTTACTCCGGATGAATTGAAAAATCATATCATGTCTACAGAAAGTGGTAATAAATTATCATTAAAAATGGAATGCTTTATAAATTCAAAAAAATTATCTGAGGACAATTTAAAAAATTTGAGTTGGACCTTTTCCCAGATAATTGAAAGAGTTTCTATGGGTACAAGAATATTCCCAGGAGATGTTATTGGATCAGGTACTTGTGCAACTGGTTGCTTTTTAGAATTAAATCAAACCAAAGGTACTCAATGGCTTAAAAAAGAAGATATTATTGAGCTTAAAGTAGAGTCCCTTGGTACCCTTAAAAATACCATTAAATAATTTACTTAATTAAAAATAGAAACAAATATTTACATTTAACTTTTTGTTAATGTTTACAATATTCTATAGTTTTTAATGTAAACTTTGAGAAATTAAATGAAATATAAAATACTACTTATCATATTTTCATCTATACTAGCTTTTTCCAATAATGATAAAAAGATGGTTGAAATTAATTTTAATAATATAAAAGATCTTGATATCCTTGTAAGGATGGACATAGATCTTGATCATTATAGGACATTAGAGAGTGTTCATGCCCATGTAAATGAGAATCAATTTATCGCTATCTCAGAATTAGGATTTGATATTAAATATATACCTAACCAAGCAAAACTTTACTATGAAGAGCTTATTGCAGACCCTAATTATTCTAATGATCCAATGCGTTCATATCATAACTATAATGAATTAACTGATTTTTTAATCAACATAAATAGTGAATTTCCATCTATAACAAATTTATTTTCGATCGGTCAATCTGTTCAAGGAAGAGAGTTGTGGGTTCTTGAAATATCAGATAATCCAGGTATAAATGAGGTTGAACCTGAATTTAAATATATTGCAAATATGCATGGAGATGAAACGGTAGGTAGGGAGCTTTGTTTATATTTAATTAGTTGGCTAGTCAATGGCTATGGATCTGATGAGCGTTCAACAAATTTAATAAATGATACATCTATATTTATAATGCCAAGCATGAATCCAGATGGATTCGAAAATGGAAGCAGATATAATGCTAATAATGTCGATTTAAATAGGGATTTCCCTGACCAATTTAATGATCCAAATAATACATTAGTTGGTAGACAGCCTGAAACACAGGCTGTTATGGAATGGACATGGCAGCGTAATTTTGTTTTATCTGCAAATATGCATACAGGCGCACTTGTCGTTAATTATCCTTTTGATGGCCCAAATACAGGGGTTTATTCAGGTGCTCCAGATGATGATGTTTTTGTTCATATTTCAACCTGCTATGCTGATTCACATCCAAATATGGAATCAGGAGGTTTTCAAAATGGTATTACTAATGGAGCTCAATGGTATGCAGTTTATGGAGGTATGCAAGATTGGAATTATGTTTGGGAGAGTGACTTTGATATAACTCTAGAACAAAATGAAGTAAAATGGCCTAGCTCAAACCTACTTGATGGTCTTTGGGAGGATCACAGAGAGCCAATGATTGCTTACATAGAGCAGATACATCAAGGCTTGAGAGGAATAGTTACAGATGTTAATTCAAGCCAACCTTTAAGCGCCACTATAACCATAGAAGGTATAGACCATGATACTTTTACCGATCCACAGAATGGTGATTACTATCGTCTTTTAACTCCTGGGCAATATATAGTTAATGTAAATTCATTTGGTTATCTACCTGCAGCTCAAGCAATTAATATTCCAGATGATGGTTATTTAGAAATTAATTTTAATTTAACTCCTGACCCATGGTTAGAGCAGGCTGAAATTGAAGATTTTGAAACTGGTGAATTAAATAATTTTGAATGGAATCTATCCGGAAATTCAAATTGGACTATAGATTCAAATACATTTATAGAAGGTAATTACAGTTCTAAATCAGGTAATATAAATAACAGTCAAGAGTCAACAATTAGCATTACACTTGATGTAGTTGAGGATGGTTTTATTTCTTTCTATAAAAAAGTATCATGCGAGCCAACCGGATCTCAAACAGGTAATTATTATGATTATCTATCTTTTTCCATAAATGATAATGAGATTAATAAATGGGCAGGAGATATTGACTGGTCCTTTGAGTCTTTCCCAGTCAATGAAGGAATAAATAATTTTGAATGGAAGTATGTGAAGGACCAAGGGGTTGTTAGCGGTGAGGATGCTGCATGGATTGATTTCATTGTATTTCCACCCTTAGAAAGTAATAATCAATGCGCCAGCGGCGACCTAAATCAAGACAGTTCAATAAATATCCAAGACATTGTTTTATTGATAAATTTAGTTCTTAATCCACAAGATCCAACCCAACAAGAATTGTGCTTTTCTGATTTGAATCAAGATAATTTTCTCAATGTCCTTGATGTAGTACTGTTGGTAAACCTTATTCTAAATTAAAGTAATTTCATTTCAAAAATAATCATAGTTTAAATTATTTTACACGTTTTGCACGATTTTTATTGCATATCAATTTTAAGCTTATTAAATTAATTGTGCATAACGTGCAAAACTATGATAAAAATTAATAAAAATATTATTTCAATTATCTCAGACAGAGTACTAGATACTTTAGCTTTATCTTCCTCCTCCCTTATGAAGCTAGTAATTAGTCTGTCTGAGATTTTGAATTCAAATTTTACAAAAATGTTTTCCATTTTGTCTCAGGTGGCTTCTATATACAGTTCGCAACTACTTCCTCCTTGCTTATCCGCAAATAACCGCTTGCTACCTGAGATAAAATACAGAGGGTATTAATTATAATGTTATTTGAATTAAAAAATTCCTTTGATGTAAATCATCTATTAATAAGTTTTACTTGTCTAATATTTATTTTATTGATTACTAACATTTATAAAGTATCATTATTACAAAAAATATTATTATTCTCAATTTCTATAAATCTATTTTTCTTCAATTTTTTAGCAATAAATAATAATTTTTATAGTTTTAAAAATCATTTACCTCTTCATTTATGCTATTTGACTGAAATTGGCATATTACTATCACTATTTATAAAGAATCATAATTTTACAACTTGGATGCTTTTAAATGCGACGTTTGGAGCTATTACAGCTTTATTGAACTCAAACCTTGATTCTAGTAATTCCCTAATTGAAAGGTTGCATTTCTTTATTTCTCATTCAAATCTAGCCTTATTTACATTTATTTTGTATAAATCTCGATTTAAAATAAAATATTCAAATTTAATTTTTAGTATTAATGCAAACTTAATCCTTCTTTTTACTATCCATTTATTCAACTACACATTTAGTACAAACTATTTGTTTACATTTGCAAAGCCAAAGGGAATTAATATATCATATCTCTTGCCTGAGTGGCCATTCTATTATTTTTTCCTAATAACCTTTGGCTTGACATCATACTACGTTACTTTTATCTTATTTAACACAAAAAGCAAAATATACCAATAAGGAGCAACCATGGAAACTACACTACCAATTATAATATCAAGTTCTATTTTATTTTTTGTAGCGAACTTTTATTTATTTTTTCTAAATGTCAAAAACAAAAAATAAAATTTAATCTTAAATGGAGGATTAGTATGAATATAGTAATAATCGGTGCTGCAGGAGGTATTGGAAGTACGCTATGTAGTCATTTTTCAGAACAACATAATCTTTTTTTAGGTTCTAGGGATGAAACTAAATTATCGAACTTAAAAGATAATATAATTTCAGATAATCAATGCAGTATTTCAACAGTTGATGTGACAAATTTTGATTCAATTGATTCCTTTATTTCAGCAGCTCATAATTACCTAGGAAGTATTGATTGTATAATTAATTGCTCTGGGTCATTATTACTAAAACCTGCTCATATTACATCGGAAAATGATTTAGATCAAATTTTCAAAACAAATGTATATAGTTGTTTTGGAATAATGAAATCTAGCTATAAATTTTTAAGAACTAATGGTGGAAGTATAATTTTATTTTCAAGCGCTGCATCAAAAGTTGGATTAAAAAACCATGAAGCGATAGCTAGTGCCAAAGGTGCAATTTCATCATTCGTAGTTTCAGCTGCATCAACATATGCATCTAATAACATAAGAATTAACGCTATAGCACCAGGATTAGTTAATACTCCTTTAACTGAAAGAATTACTAGCAATAAAGCATCCTTAGATTACTCTAAAAAAATGCATGCTCTTGATCGGATTGGAAATCCAGAAAACTTTATACCAATTATAGATTCACTCGTTGATCAAAGATCAAATTGGATAACAGGTCAAACATTTTTTGTTGATGGTGGCCTATCAAACATTAAATAACATCAAAATCAACTAAGTTCTGTAAAAATTCTAGAAAAGTTTCTATATTTTTATGTATTGGATATCATTCTATAATTCATAATTTGTATTAGCTTAATATTAAATTAATGAAATTTATCAAGCCAAAAATTGTAATTATTAATTGTTTTGACTTTTAAGTCTACCGATTTTAAAATCTAATTATTGATGCTAATTACATTAAGAAATAAAAAAATATATTAATTTTATAATTATTTGTAAAGAAGTGGAGTTTTAGATGGGAACTTCAAAGAAACCAATCAATTATTATGATCTACAAGCAAACAGTAAAAATTAAAAATAGAAATATTGAAGATATAATAGATTCATTTCATAGAAAAGATTTTATAAAATTTTTAATTTCATTTCAGCCTGTAAAAATAATAAAATGGAATGGGATTGAAAATGATTTAAATGCTCATCTGAAATTTTGGCTATTCAAATGGCATAGTTTTATTGTAATACATAAAAATTATAAACGTACTGATGAATCACTGTCATTTGTAGATAAAGGAATTACTCTTCCTCTTGGAATTACAGAATGGAACCATCTTCATGAAGTGAGATACTCTAATAGTAAAATTATAATTAGAGATAATATACAATTTAAACATAGATTCCATTTTTTTGAAATTATCCTGTATCCCATACTTATTAGTCCTATAATTATGAGAAAATTTTTATATAAAATTTATTTTAAAAAAAAATAATTTTATTTATTCTTTAAATCTTTATTGGATGGATAATGGATATGTTCAATAAAATTATCATCTAAATCTTTAGTGTAATATGAAATAGTACCATCTCTATGTTTTACAGCATTTTTATTATTTAATGCTGAAGAATCTAATATAGCAAAATGATCTGGATGCTGATCATTTGTAACCAAAGCAATTTTAATATTATGAAACTGTAAGAAAGCCCAAGTATCATCAGCATAAATAACTTCACACATATAATTTTTTAAATACCATGCAACTGATTGACTAATATCATCTACCTGAATTGCTAAATGATCAATAGTATGTAGTTTAGATAACTTCATACTATCAATTTAAGTTTAATAAGAATCATCAATTTACAAATCCAAGAAATAGTCCTAATCCAATTAGTAAAAATTAGTTTATTTATCAATAAATGAGAATGATTAAATGAAAGCTTATTGTGGATTGGAACCTGTATGAAAAAAGTACTACCCCAAACAACTATAAGTAAAATATTTGAAGCAAACAGGTGAAAATTATTTAAAGTAATATTCAAAATGATTGATAGTAAAACTTCAAAAGTCATTAGAGGTATAACAATAAAACTAATTCTTTTAGTATATGAATCATAATAATCATAAAAATTACTTTTGCTTAGTTTTAATAAGAGTGGATATGATAAAATCTGAGTCATCAATATAACTCCAACCAGGATCGAGTTGATAATGATTAATAAAAATAAATAATCCATAGATAATTATAAGCCTTCCCCTGAAAAAAAGGATAATTGATTTTCGACGAGAAAAAACAAGAACCACAGGAGAAGGCTTAACAAGAATAAGTTATTATAGTACACGTTTTGCACGTTTTAATCTAAATATAAATAACTAGAAATACAATAAAAATGTGCAATACGTGCAAAAATGTTTTTTTATATAAAAAAAATTTTTAAATTATCATATGACAAATAATTATCTAAACACCAAGCAGGTAGCAGATCTATTTAAAGTTGATAATTCAACTATAAGAAGATGGACTTTAAGTGATAAGCTCAAATGTACAAGCTCTAATGGCGGTCACAGAAAGTTTTCCTATAGACATATTCTAGATTTTATAGAAAATCACAATAAAAAACTTAATCTTGATCTAAAACAAATAAACAATGAGAAAAATGTAAGCTTATCTGAAAGAAAGAATTTAATAACACAAAATGCTTTAGATAGAAATAGTATTGAAATTCAATCTATTATTATGAAATTATATCTTGAGGGAAAAATGACTCATGAGATATTTGATAAATATATTGATCCATCTTTAGATGCAATTCAGACCTTATTAGATAAAGAATCCATTTCTGTTGCTGAAGAACACATTGCTAGAAAAACAGTATCCAAATCCCTCAATAATTTTAGAGATGTTGTTAAGAAATCTGAAGATGATGCCAAAACGGCTCTATGCCTCAATCTCGAAAATGATATTCCAGATCTCGCTATTGATATGATACAAATTATACTTGAAGGTCAAAACTATTCAGTGCATAATGCAGGGTCTAATACTTCGATTGATAATATTAAGCTACTCTTGAATAAAAATAATTTTGATTCTATTTTTATATACATGTGTAGCAGACAATGTTGCACAGCAACGGTTAGAGATCATATCGATAATACTTTAAAAAGTTTAAAGACCATAGAATCATTATGTGAAAATTCTTCAATAAACCTGTTTGTAGGTGGTCCAGCTACTACTATTATTGATACAAATATAAATTTAAATTATACAAAATTTTCAAAATTCTCTGACATATTGGATTTAATTTAAATTTTCAATTTTCTTTCACAAAAGATTCAAATTCTAGTTACTAATACTGTAGCTTCAATTGTTTTAAGTTTTTTTATTTAATCTTATATAGTTTTATAGTCTTTAAATTTTCCATAAATACTATAATTATTCTCTTGAGGATTATAACCCAACTTCACCTACTTATGAGTCTAATGTTTGGGAGCCTGAATACCTAAATTATATTACAATGCATTATTTTGGAACTCAAAACTGAGGTGGCTGAACAGCTACTTTCGGGCAGTTGTCCGATTTTCAAGATGAACTAAGAAATGATGATGGATATGAAAATATTGTTATTATTGGTGTAGGTCAAACAATTATGGAAGGAGCTAATAATAGCTTCTGTGCTAACTCAGACTTACCATTAGTAATGGATTCATATCCTGATTTACCAATAAGAAATCAATTCGCACCTTATTATGATAACCATGCTTTAATAATTTTAGGATATGATGGTAATTACCTAGGACATATTGATGTATCTGGATTTGGAATAACTCAAAAGAATTATATTAGAAATATACTTGAAGAGCATTATGAACAATCTATTTTGGGAGATTTAAATGATGATTCGATTTTAAATATTCAAGATATTATTTTAATGGTTAATTTAATCCTTAGTAGTCAACAAAATCCTGTGGCAGATTTAAATTCTGATAATATTATTAATGTATTAGATATTATACAGTTAGTAAATATAATTTTAAATTAATTTAAGTATTTAATTTATAAAGCCCCTTTTATTGTGAGTTTTTTATTTTGTAGATTTAACTGTGGTCTCCATTAATCATATCATAAAATCATATGCTATAAAATCTAATTTATCTGAATCAATGATTTCAAGAATTGATTTAATATTAGATTTATTTGATGAAATTCTATTATCATCAAATAAAAAATTATATAATAACTTAGTTAAATCATTACAAAAAATTTTTTCTGATCATAAAAAAAATGATAATCAAATAAATGATTTTGATTATTATTTTTGTAATTATAGTGATAATGATGTAAAAAAAGCATTAAGATTTCTATCATCCTTTTTTCATTTATTAAATCAAAGTGAAATTGAAGAGATTAATTTTAAAAATAATTTAAAACTTAAAGAATCAAGTTTATCAAATCCAGTTAAAGATTCTGTTAATGATGCTATTAAGTTTTTAAAAGAAAATAATATTTCTTACAGTAAAGCTAAAAAAATCACTGATAATATACTTTTTGAACCAACTTTAACTTCTCACCCTACAGAGTTTAGAAGAATTTCTTTACTAAATCAGCAAAATAAAATTTTAAAAAATATAAACTCATATTTATTTAAAAATCTAAGTGAATATAAAAAAAATCAGTTAAAAAAAATTATTAGAAATCAGATGTTTATTTTTATGAACACTGATGATTATCGAATAACAAAAATATCACCTCAAGATGAAATCAAAAATTCAATCTTTTTAATGTTTAATTCTGCATGGGATTCTTTACCTATTTTGTATAATGATTTTAATGAAGCTTTTAATAGTTATTATAATAAAAAATATAATTTTAATAAAAATATAAATTTTTGTACATGGATTGGTGGTGATAGAGATGGTAACCCTAATATTACTAGTGAAATTACAAGTTGGGCATTGAAATTTCAAAGACAACAAATTTTGAATCAATATATTAACTCAGTAAATAATTTATTTTATGATATAAGTCTTTCATATATCAAAGATAATGAATTTGAAAAAAATATTAAAAAGGACTTAAAGAAAATAAATATAAGTAACAATCAATTACTAAGATTCAAAAATGAGCCTATAAGATTAAAGTTATTATTAATTAAACACAAATTAGAAACATCCTTAAATCAAATTAAAAATGATAAACTAAATATTGATTATGAATATTTAGACTTTGAAAAAGATTTAATGATTATTAAAAATCATTTAATTCAAAGTTATTCTGTTGACTTAATTGAATTCAGTGAATTAGAAAATTTAATAATCAGATCTAAAACATTTGAATTCAATCTTATGCAAATGGATATTAGGCAGCACTCTGATTGTCATGAAGAATTTATTGAAGAGGTGTTTAATTATAAGTATAAAATATTAAATGAAAATCAAAAACAAGAAAAATTAAATAAGCTGATAAAAACACATAAAAGCTATATAAATAAAGATAAGTTAAGTAAGCAATCTTTAGAAATATATGATACTTTTAAAATTATTATACAAAATCTAATATACCATCCTAAATCGATTAAATCATACATAGTAAGTATGACTCATAAGACTAGTGATATTTTGGAAGTAATTTTTATTTTTAATCAAGTAAAGAAAGATTTGGGTATTAGAAAAAAATTGATTTTAAATATTGTCCCTTTGTATGAGACGATTGATGATTTAAAAAATGCAAAAAATTTATTATGTGATTTACTGGGTAATAAAGTTTATAAATCTTATTTAAAAAAGATAAATAATTATCAAGAAATAATGCTTGGGTATTCTGATAGTAATAAAGATGGTGGTATTTTTATGGCAAATTATTCGATTCAGTTATGTATAAAGAACCTTAATAAAGTATTTAAAAAACATGGCATCAATTATAGTATTTTCCATGGGAGAGGTGGTTCTGTTAGTAGAGGAGGTGGAAAATCAAATGAGGCAATAAGGAGTTTACCATCATTTACAGAAAAACAAAGATTAAGAATGACTGAGCAAGGTGAAATCATTTCATATAGGTATGGTAATTGTGATATTTCTAAAAGACATTTAGAACAGATTTTAAGTGCTCTAATTAAAAATTCTGTTAAAGCTGTAAAAAAAGATTTAAATATCAATGAGTTAAAATTTTTAGCAGAATCTTCGTTAAATAATTATAAAAAAAATATTATAAATCTTGACTTTTGGAAGTTTTTTATAAAAACAACACCTATTAATTTTATTAGTAAGTTAAAAATTTCTTCAAGACCATCATCTAGAAGTAAATTATTTTTAAATAAAGAAGGATTTGATGAAATTCGAGCGATTCCCTGGGTTTCTTCTTGGGTTCAAACTAGATACAATATTTCTGGATGGTTTGGTGTAGGATATGAAATAAACCAACTTATTAACTTAGGAAAGTTAAAAGTATTAGAAGATTTATATAGTGATTCATTATTTTTTAAAAATATGCTCGATAGTATCACATTCGAAATGGCAAGATCTCGTAATCCAATTTCAAAAAAATATTCAAAGATTTCTGATTATAATAAAATTAATCAAATAATTGAAAAAGAGTTTAGTTATATTCACAAAAATTATCTATTGATATCAAAAAATAAAACTTTACTTGGAAGAAATCCTGTTATTGAAAATTTAATTAAATTTAGAAATCCAATGACTGACTTATTGAATATTATTCAAATCGAGTATTTAAAAAGAATTTCTAGTAGTAAAGAAACTCAACAAATTAATAATGAAATAATTGTGTCATCAATAAATGGTATTGCAGCAGCAATGCAAACAACCGGATAGAATAAATGGAATCAACACAATTAATATTTCCGTTTATTTTCATGATGATTCTTACATTATTTTTATATTTTAAAAATTATTTCGCTCTTTTAAATGCATTTAAAAATAAATCAATAAAGTATAGTTACATAAAAATATATAAAGGCGATGTTCCAGAATATATAGAGGTTCTAAGACAAACTCTTAAAAATCAATTTGAACTTCCAATTTTTTTCTATTTTTTAGTTTTATTTGTTATTTTATTTAATAATTTTACTCAATTAGATCTTATCTTTGCCTGGATATTTGTTATTTCTAGATATTTACATTGTTATATTAGACTAACATCAAATTATATTCGTTCTAGAGCCAAATTTTTTAGAATTGGTTTTGTTACTTTAGTAATCTGGTGGATTATTTTTTTATTAAAAATCTTATAAAATTTATTATAAATGAAATTTTTTTCAATTTTTATAGTTATAGTAGTAGTTAATGCTCAAGAATGGCAAAATTCTTTTAATGCTGGTAATTATGATATTNATNATAATTATTTAGGTGGNTCAGAAGTTCTTCAGCTAGTTTCTCATAAAAATAAGTTNTTTGCATCTGTAGGTTATTGGCAAGATGAANTGAATATTTGGTATGGTGGAAATAATGTTAATAATGGTTGGTCGCAAATTATAAGATTNGATAATTCTGATGAAGATTGGATTCTTGATTTGAGTTTAGATTCGTATCACTTNAGACCTGGGGTTTTNAAACAAGTGATTTTTACCAAAGATATGAATGGTAATTTATTAGCTANTCCTGATACATTATTAATTACTGCNTCTTATTCATCAAATTTTATTTTTGGACCNGTAACGGCAAATNCATTTATACGTGATGATCAAAATCAAAGTTGGAATATGGCNACTATTTATGAAGGAAATATGTCTCCATCNGAAAGTTATTCNATTAGAGATATGCAAATATATGAAGATGATATAACTGGAGANCAAAAATTATTTATAACAGTTGGAACAATAGGAATTTTTGCAGGTAAATACAATCCGANTTTNCAACAAAAAATTGAATGGAGNCAGGANCCTGAATTTGGTCCATTNAATATTAGACCATTNGGTATAGTTATTGCAAATGATNATCTTTTTTTNTCTTCAGGTAATAAAATTTTTAAGAGAAACAATGGTCTAAATCCTAGTTATTCNGTTNTTCANGATTTTAGTGATTTAAGTNCAAATATTAATTCAGCAGTTGGTGGAATAAGAGGACTTTCAGTTATAAATAATGATGATACTGATTCNATGATTTTAATGTGGTGTCCAGATGGNCAATCTAAAGGATCNATATTTCGTTTAGATNCNAATTTAAATAATGGTTTTGATAGAGTNTATGAAACTAAAGTTTCATTATTAGTTGAAGATTATCTTCAAGGAGTTACAGTTAATTATTTGCTTGGAGCATATAATGAATTTTATAAAGTTTATGATAATGTATACAATGACTACTATCATATAGTAGGATTTGAGTCTACTATTAATAATCAAAATTATTCAAGTTGGAATGGTTACTATAGCGGAGGTTTATATGCTATTAGAAACAGTAGTGGAGATTACGAAATAAATGAGATAACCCATGATTTTTCATTAAATACTAACCCTCTTGTAGCAACTAGGTGCTATGTTAAATCACCATTTAATAATGAAGATGCAATATATTTTGGAGGTTTTGATCCTAATGGATTTATTGCAACAAATAAGGCATGGATTTATAAAAAAGTTAACACTATTTATGGTGATTTAAATAATGATAGTGTTATTAATATTTTAGATATTGTTCTAATAGTTAATTTAGTTTTACTAAATGAATACAATTATACTGCAGATTTGAATGAAGATGAAATTATTAATATTTTAGATATAGTTCAAATGGTAAGCTTAATTATTGATTAAACTCTAGTATTTAGTTTTCTTAGATGAGTCTTTCATATCGAATATTTTATTTATAGATTATACAAGTGAAAAAGTTTATGTATATAATAGTATTTTTAAATGTAGTTGTTTCTTTTATATTTTCAAATCATTTTATAAATAGAGAAGATAATAATACTCCTAATAGTAGATTAAGTAGTGAAGTATCTGCTCATCGTGATGAGAATGAATTAATTACTTTTATTGAATCAACAATGCAAACTCATTTAATACCCGGCTTATCTATTTCTGTAGTTAAGGAAGATAATTTAGTATGGGACAAGTATTTTGGATATTCAAATCTTAACGAAGATATAATAGTAGATGAAAATACTATGTTTATTTTATCATCTGTTTCAAAGACTATAACAGTTACTGCATTAATGCAATTATTTGAACAGAATTTTTTTATGCTTGATGATAATATTAATGATTATCTTCCTTTTAATGTCATACACCCAGATTTTCAAAGTAATCCAATTACTTTTAAAATGCTATTATCTCATACATCTGGCATAAAAGATAATTGGAGTTTTATGCCTTATTATGATGGTGATTCAATATTAGAGTTAGGATATTACCTCCAAGAATATCTAACTCCTCAAGGTGAATTTTATGCAAGTAATTTAAATTTTACTGATTCAGCTCCTGGTACAAGCTACTATTATAGCAATATTGGAGCAGCATTAATAGGGTATTTAGTTGAAGAGATTTCGAATCAACCTTTTAATGAATTTTGTAATGAAAATATTTTTGAACCACTTGAAATGGATAATGCTTTTTGGTTTTTATCAGAAATTAATAATCTTGATCTAGTTGCATTACCTTATCAAATAACTGGTGGTTCGGGAGATTCCTGCTATACTATTGGTTGTGGAATTTATGATGAGAGTAATCCATGTTTTTGTGACTTTGCTTGTATTGATTATGACGATTGTTGTGCTGATTATCAGGAGGTTTGTGGAGAAAATGGAGTAGGGAGTAGTGTAGAAAACTTGATAGAGTATGAACATTATGGTTATTCTGATTATCCATCAGGACAGCTTAGAGTAACATCGAATAATTTAGCTAAATTTATGAGTACCTATATAAATAATGGAATATATAACAATGTAAGAATTTTAGATTCAGAAACAATAGAATTAATAAAAACTATACATTATCCTTTAATAAATTCAACACAAGGTTTAGTATGGTATTATAAAAACCAAAATGGAAGAACACTACTTGGTCATAATGGTGGAGATTCAGGTAGTTGTACTGAAATGTTTATTTCTACGTCTAACAATTTGGGAGTTATCCTTTTATCAAATTCAAATAATTATAATGCTCTAATTGAAATCGAAAATGCAGTATTAAATTTTGCTGAACAATCTAATTTTTCAATTACAGGAGATATAAATTTAGATTATATAATTAATATACAGGATATTATTTTAGTAGTTAATTTAATATTGAATAATCAATTTAGTAATCCAGCAGATTTAAATTCAGATAATGTCATAAACGTTCTAGATATAATCCAAATTGTTAACATAATTCTTTTTAGATAATATTAAAATAAAAAGATTGCTAAGTATTAGTTAGCATATTTAATTTAATTGCTAATTAACACTTAGCATTTAAATTTAATAGTTAAAGGATTATTATGAATAATAAAATTGGTAAAATCATTAGTGAATTGAGAACAAAAAAAGGTCTAAGTTTAAGAAAATTAGCTCAAATAGTGAATGTTTCAAATGTTAATATATTGTATATAGAGAAAGGTAAGATTAATACATCTTTACCTGTTTTAAAGGATATAGCAAAAGCACTTAATTATAATATTGATAAATTATTATCCTTTGCAAATATGATTGATGATGATATAAAAAAAATCATAAATAAAAAACCAATTTTAATCACAAACTTTTTAAGGGTTGCTAAAAATTTTACAAGTAGTGATTGGCAGGTTCTTACTGAAAAGATTAAAAATAAAGATTTAGATTTAAAAACAAATAATTAATGATTAAATATATTAAATATTACTTTCCATTATTTTTACTTTGTTCATTTTTATTTATATCATTACTTGGTACGCATTATCCTACTATTTATTTTCTTTGCTTTTCGATTTTAATTATTTTTGGTGATATAATTTTTCCTAGAGATAAAAAAATAGAAAAATTTTCTTACACATTTTTATTAGACTTATCGATTTACTTAGCATTACCAATGATTTTTATCTTTATTTTTTATGTTATATCTCTTTTTAGTAGTGTATTGCCTGAATGGTATCTGAATTTTTTTAATATTTTTAATATTAATTTTTACGAATTAAAAAACTCTTTTACTTTAGTTGATAAAATTTCTATTATTGTTCAAACCTTTTTAATTGCAGGTGGTATTGGTATATCCGGAGGTCATGAATTAGTTCATAGAAAAAAAAAATAAATTTGATATGTTTGTTGGAAATTGGTTGCTTGCTTTTTCATGTGATTGTAATTTTGGTATAGAGCATGTATATGGCCATCATAAAAATGTATGCTTACCAGAAGATCCAGCTACTGCAAAAAGGGGACAAAATATTTATTCATTTATTTTAAAAGCTATTTTTGACGAAAATAAATCAGGTTGGGAACTTGAATCAAAAAGATTGTCTAGAAAGAACTATAATGTATTTAATTTTAAAAATAGATTTATTAGAGGCTATTTAAGAAGTTTTTTTATTGCTTTAATTGCTTTTTTGTTTAGTGGATTTTTAGGTTTATTTTTATTTTTTTTGATAGCATTTTTATCAAAATCAATTCTAGAAGCTATAAATTATATTGAGCATTATGGTTTAGTTAGAGAAAAGAATAGACCAGTTCGCTTAAGACATTCATGGAATTCAAATCATTTTTTTAGTAGTCTTTATCTATATAATGTAACAAGACATTCTAATCATCATAGTAATTCTAATTTAAAGTTTTGGGAATTGAAACCTGTAGATAAAGATGCTCCAATACTACCTTATGGTTATTTAACAATGTTATATCTTGTTTTAATTTTTCCATTTTTATATAAAAAAATAATGAGTAGGGAACTATTGAATTGGGACCAAAATTTTGCTAATGAATTTGAAAAAAAATTAGTTAAAAGTTTGTAAATTCTTAAGTGAATAAACAAAAATTTATGGAAAAACAAAGGCTTTACTACGATAAAAAATTTCTAGGTAGTATGTCTGGAAGACCAATAAGAATTTTATCTGAATATTTATTCCCACTAGAATCATTTAATAAGCACCAGATAGATAGTACAATTGTTTTTTTTGGCTCAGCCAGGATTGAAAATAAAAATAATACTCCAATTAATAAGTATTATAGCAAGGCTAAAGATTTATCATATAAAATCACAAAATGGAATTTAGAAAAATTTGATGGTAAAAAGTTTGTAGTTGCATCAGGTGCTGGCCCAGGAATAATGGAAGCTGCAAACCAAGGAGCATATGAAGCAAAGGGAAAAACTGTTGGACTGGGTATATCATTACCGTTTGAACAGACAAATAATAAATGGATAACAAAAGGATTAAATTTCGTTTTCCATTATTTTTTTATGAGAAAATTTTGGTTTATTTATAAAACTAAAGGTATTGTTGTATGGCCTGGGGGTGTGGGTACATTAGATGAATTTTTTGATATAATCACATTAATACAAACAAAAAAAATAACAAGAAATATTCCAATAATCTTATTCGGTAAAGATTTTTGGGATGGATTAATAGATTGGGATAGATTAATTGAAAATAAGGTTATATCAAAGTCTGATCTTGATTTATTTGTTATTATTAATTCTGTAGAAGAAGCATTTGAATATTTAAAGCAAAATATGGACATATAATTAATATAACTGAAAAGGTAAAATATGAAAAGTGTTATACTTACTAAATATGGTGGACCAGATGTTCTAAAGGTTATGAATCTTAATGACTTGGAGCCTGATGAAAATCAAGTAAGAGTTAAGGTCCATTATGCAGGAATTAATTTTGCAGAAATAATGGCTAGAATGAAACTTTATCCAGGAGGACCAAAACCTGGATCTATTTTAGGAGGTGAGGTAAGTGGAGTGATTGATAAAATGGGACCAAATGTAAAAGATTTTAATATTGGTGATAAAGTGATGGGTCTGACACTTAGTGGTAGTTACAGTTCACAAGCATGTATTGATGTAAATTCTGTCATTCCATTACCAGAAAGTTTCACATTAAGAGAAGCTGCTGCATTTCCTGTTACTTATATAACAGCTTACATGATGATGTTTGATCTTGGTAATTTACAAGAAAATGATACATTTCTTATTCATGGTGCTGGTGGTGGTGTAGGAACTGCAGCTATCCAACTAGCAAAAACCAAAAATATTAAAATTATCGGAACTTCTTCATCTTGGAAACACAATAAACTTATTAAAATGGGTGTTGATAAGTGTATTGATTATAATAAAGAAAATATTTATGAAGAAATTATGAATTTTACCAATGGTAAGGGTGTAGATTTAATTATCGATCCAATAGGTGCTAAAAATTGGAAATTGAGTTACAGTGTTTTATCAAAAATGGGTAAGCTGATTATTTATGGTGATCAAAATCTTGTAAAAGGAGATAAGTTAAAACCATTAGTTGCCATGAAAGAAATTTATTCAATGCCTAAATATAAACCCATGGATTTAATGGCAAACAATAAAGCTGTAATGGGATACCATTTAGGAAGATTTAAAGGACATGAATGGAAAGTAAAAAGATCAATAAATAATTTAATTAAGTTAGTTAATAATAATAATTTGCATCCAATTGTTGATAAGAATTTTTCATACAAGGATGCACCAAAAGCTCATAGATATATACAAAATAGAAAAAATTTTGGGAAAGTACTACTTGATTTTTCTTCAATTTAATTTAGATAATTATTTGACTTAGATTTATAGCATGAGAAGCATTATAAATATTGCCCCTGAGGGTTACAGAATAATTTTATATTCATTATTAATATGGATTATTACATATTTACTTTCAATTTATCTTGATTATTCTTGGATAGAATTATTAAGTATATATTTATTTTACTTATTTATTTTAATATGTTATTTTTTTAGAGATCCTATTAGAAAAGTAATTAATGATAATAGTGATTTTTTATCTCCAGCGGATGGAAGAATAATCTCTATTGAAAATTATGATGACGAGCAAATAGGCAAGTCAGTAAAAATAGCAATATTTTTATCTGTTTTAAATGTTCATAGACAGTGGATTCCTCTTAGTGCAAAAGTTGTAGAAACAACGTATAATCCTGGAAAATTTTTTGGTGCGTTTAAAAATAAAGCATCTGATAAGAACGAACAAACTTCAATTATTTTTCAAGATGATAAAAAAAATATTTTTAAAATAAAACAAATAGCAGGTTTTGTTGCAAGAAGAATTGTAAATCACATGGATAAAAATTTAGATGTCAATCAAGGTGATAAATTAGGATTTATAAAGTTTGGTTCTCGAGTAGAGATTATTGTACCTGTTAATTTTAAAGTTAAGGTTAGAAAAGGCATGAAAGTTAGAGGATGTAAAACTATTATTGGAAATTTTTCTAATGATATATAAACAAAATGTTATTTTAAAAAAAACTGATTTTGATAAAGTTGTAAAATCTTTTCATTCAATAGAAATAGTCAAGTTTCTTACTCGATTTCAACCTGTAAAAATAATTAATTGGAGTGGTATACGAAATAATCATAAAGCATACTTCAAGTTATGGTTTTTTGGATGGAAAAATTTCAGAGTTATACATAAAAATTATAAATTAAATAAAGATAGATTATCATTTATAGATAAAGGTGAGGAGTTACCTTTTGGTATTATTTTTTGGGAACATAGGCATACTGTTGAAAAGATAGAAAAAGGAACCTTAATCAGTGACGTTGTTAATTTTAAGCACTCTAATAAATATTTAGAATATTTGTTGTTTCCTATTTTAATGTTTCCAATTATTATTAGAAAATTTCTTTATAAAATTTACTTTATTAGCTAACTTTGTTTATCTAATTTGAAGAGAATTTATATTATGCATATTAATAAAATCTTTAGTTTAACTTTTGTTCCTTTTTTATTACTTGGGACTCCAAATATTGAGTGGTTTCAACAATATAATGGTTCTGCAGAAGAATCTCATGGCCACTTTATAATGACTTGTGAAGATGGTGGATATCTTCAAATTGGGGAGAGTAATTTTTTACCAAATTCTAAAATTTTTATTGTCAAAACTGATTCTTATGGAGAATTATTGTGGTCAAGAGAAATAAATATTGGCGGACATAATTTAGGTAATAGTGCAGTCGAGCTTAGTGATGGCTATTTAATATGTGGATCCTTAAATAGAAATAGTGCTTTAATTAAGTTAGATAAAAATAATGGTTCAACAATTTTCAGCAGAACATATAATAATGGTGGTACGGATGCTTTTGAACATGCAGCTTTAACTCCTGATGGTATAGTAGCAGTTGGCTATGTTTATGCTCAAGATCCAAACAATACATTTTATACTGAGGGACAAGGATTTATTATGTTTACTGATGAAGAGGGAAATGAAATAAGTAGTTTAAATCTAAATCAGTATATCTCTCAGGCTTATAGAATAAAGTATATAAATAATAGTTTAATTATTTCTGGTTTATCAGAAGAAGCTTTTGATTTTAAAGTAATTAAGATGAACTTAGATGGAGAAGTTATTTGGCACCAAGAATATGGAGGTAGTAATTATGACCATTGTTTTGGAATGGATGTAAGTTCTGATGGAAATATATTTTTAGCAGGTCACACCTTATCTGGTACTCAAAATTGGGATACATATACAATAAAGCTTAATAGTAACGGTGATTTAATTTGGGAACAAAAAGTGGGTAACCCACGTGGTTTTAACCCTCAATACATTCATGATGAAGCCTGGGGAATTAAAGCTACTAATGATGGGGGTTGCGTTACTATAGCAGGAACAGGTGATGAATATAATTATTCTCAATGCAATGGTAATGATTGTTCAGATACATGGAATGCTTATCTAATTAAATTTGATAATATTGGTAATGTAGATTTTGAAACAACATTTTCTTCACTTGATTTATATAATTATGCTTATGACTGGGCAGGTGAAGATATTGATTTAACTGATGATGGTGGAGCTGTAATTGCAGTCGATAATGGTCAGTTTGGTTTTTTAAAAATTGATGGCATTCAAACTAATTTAATTGGCGATATTAATTTTGATAGTATGATTGATATTTTAGATGTTGTTATTTTAGTTAATGTTGTGCTTGGTCTTGAACAGAATAATGTTTCAGATATAAATCAAGATAACACGGTAAATATTCTTGATGTAGTTCAATTAATTAATATAATTTTAAATTTTGAAATTTAGTTTTTATTTTTTGTATCTATTTTTAAATCAAATGGAGTGGAAAATTCAATTTTAAATCTTATTACAAAAATAATTAAAGAAACTGGACCATACAAAAATATTAAAATTTTTCACTCAAATATTAAAATAGATATTTTGTCTGGAATTATGGTTTCAATTATTGTTCTACCACTAGCTTTAGCTTTTGGTGAAATTTCTCAATTAGGTCCCAAAGCAGGTATTTTAGGTGCAGTGATTGGAGGCATTGTAGGTGGTTTATTTGGTGGATGTGTGGTTGGTGTTAGTGGCCCTACTGCACCTATGGCATCACAAATTGCTTTATTTATGAGCGCTTTTGTTATTGGAACAACAAATAGACCTGACTTAACTGCTGCATTTTCAATAATTTTCTTAAGTGGTCTGATTTTAATTCTGATTTCTTTTTTAAAAATTTCTAAATTTATTAATTATATACCTTATCCAGTAATTGCTGGATTTATGTGTGGAATTGGAATTATCGTTACCTTATCGCAAATAAACCCTTTTTTTGGTATAGAAATCGAAAAAAATATTTATAATGTTTTTAGAGATTTTAGTTATACAATACAAAATATAAACTATCAGACTCTTTATGTATCAATTCCATGTTTGCTAATATTATTTTTATGGGAATTTATAGTAATTAAGTTTAAATCTGTAAAAAATATTCCTTCTTCATTGATTATATTAATTATCGGTACTAGCATAGCATATTCAATGAATTTAGAAATTCCATATATTGGAGATAAAATGAATATTGAAAATAACTCAAGCATTTTTCAATTTTATTTGCCAGATTTTTCAAGATTTGTTGAGTTTTTATTACCTGCATCATTACTAGCTGGGTTAGCAATTATTGATAGTTTACTAACATGTAAAATAGCAGATAATATAACAGGGGTAAGGCATAATAGTGATAGAGAAGCATTTAGCCAAGGAGTAACAAATATGACTTCAGGAATTTTTGGAGGAATTTCAACTGCGACAGCTACAACTCAAACGGTTGGAAATATTAAGTTTGGAGCTAAAACTTCATTATCAAGTATTATTAATGGAATCATTTTATTAGGTATTTTATTAGGTCTAAGTAATTTTTTATCATTAATCCCGAATGTTTGTTTAGCTANAATACTATTTAAATTAGGTTTTGATATTTTAGATTATCGTATTTTACNTATTTTAAAAAAAATTCCAGCTTANGATTTATTTATTTTTATTGTAGTATTATTTATAACTGTTTACAAAAATTTGATGTTTGCAGTTGGAATTGGAATTTTACTTTCAGTANTAAAATCNNTTCCTGAAATAGTAGCGGTNTTTAAAAAAAATAGTAAGCANAAAATTTATAATATTAAAAATTTGAATGTAGATCTAAGTAAAGAAGATAAAAATAAGTTAATTGAATTTTCACCAGTAATTTTAAATCTTGAAGGGCCATTGTTTTTTGGAACAACTGAAAGAATTATTAAAATTTATAATAATTCTCAAAAGCATAAAATATTAATAATCGATATGAAAAAAGTTACAAAAGTTGATTTAAGTGGACTTTATTGTTTAGATGATTTAGTTAAAAGAGCAATACAAAACAAAATAAAAGTATATATATCTAATACAAAAAATAGTATTGCTCATTTAATTAATGAAATTAATATTCTTAGAGGTTGTAGTTTAGATAAGTCAAATAAAGAAATATTTACTTCAATTATAAATAATAGAAATTAATATTAAACAATGATTAAGAATAAATTTAGGAATATTGCTATTATAGCTCATGTTGACCATGGAAAAACCACACTCGTTGATGGTCTTTTAAAGCAAAGTGGTACATTCAAGATTCATGAAACCGTATCAGAAAGAGTTATGGATTCTATGGATCTGGAAAAAGAACGTGGAATAACTATAACTGCTAAAAATACATCTATTTTTTATAAAGATATAAAAATTAATATTGTTGATACACCTGGACATGCTGATTTTGGTGGAGAAGTTGAAAGAAGTTTAAATCTTGTTGATGGAGTGTTATTGTTAGTTGATGCTAGTGAAGGACCACTGCCACAAACTCGTTTTGTATTACAAAAAGCTTTAAACAAAAATCTTCCTATAATTCTTGTAATAAATAAAATAGATCGTTCAGATGCTAGAATTGATGAAGTTATAAATGAGGTATATGATTTATTTATTGATTTAGATGCAAATGATGATCAAATTGAATTTCCAATAATATATACAAATGCTAAAGATGGAACAGCCCACATGAATATACAAGATAATTCAAATGATTTAATACCTCTATTTGAACTGATTGTAGGTACTTTTCCCGGACCAAAAGTAGAAGATGATTTGTCTACTCAATTTCTTGTTACAAATATTGACTATGATTCATATGTAGGTCAAATTGCAATTGGTAGATTGAATAATGGAAACATTATAAAAAATAAGCAATATAGTTTATGTGGTGAAAATGAGATTAAATATAATCAAAAATTATCCGCATGCTATACATTTAGTGGTCTAAAGAAAATTAAAGTAGATAAATTAGAATCAGGAGATATAATTGCAGTTGCAGGTATTGAAAATATTAAGATTGGTGATACAATTTCAGATAATGAAGACCCAAAACCATTGCCTAGAATTTTAATTGATGAGCCAACTGTCTCGATGTTTTTTCATGTAAATAATAGTCCTTTTGCAGGAAAAGAAGGACAGTATTTAACATCTAGAAATATTAGCGAAAGATTATTCAGAGAAACTTTAAGTAATGTTTCTTTAAAAGTTAATAAAACAGATGAGACTGATGTTTTTGAAGTTTGTGGTAGGGGAGAACTTCAAATGGCAATTTTAATTGAAACAATGAGAAGAGAAGGGTATGAGTTTATGGTTTCTAAACCCAGAGTAATTACCAAAGAAGAAAATGGTAAAATCTTTGAGCCAGTCGAATCTGTTTTTTTAGATTTAAATGAAGAACATGTAGGGATTATAACAGAAAAATTATCAATAAGAAAAGGTAAAATGACAAATCTTTGTAATAATGGTTTTGGAAGAACTACTCTTGAATTCAAGGTACCTTCTAGAGGCATGATTGGGTTTAGAAATCAATTTTTAACTTGTACTAAAGGTTCTGGTATTTTAAACACATTATTTGATTCTTATGCTCCATGGTTTGGGAATATTCCACAAAGAAATTCAGGTGTTATAATAGCTGATAGATCAGGTAAAGTAACTCCTTACGCTTCGCTTGCAATGGTAGATAGAGGTGAATTATTTGTAAATATCGGTGTTGAAGTATATAAAGGAATGATTGTAGGTGAAAGGAATAAGCCTGGTGATTTAGATGTAAACATCGTAAGAGAAAAAAAATTAACAAATATGAGATCATCAAGCAAAGATAATACAGTTGTCTTACGACCACCGCACATAATGTCTTTAGATAAATGTATTGAATTTATAGCAGAAGATGAATTAATTGAAATTACTCCTTCAAATTTAAGATTAAGAAAGATGGAATTAGATATTAATAAAAGAATTTCATTGAAAAAAAATCAAATATCTTAAAAATTAGAAATGCTACTTTGATCTTTAAATTTTTCAATCCATATTAAACGTATGAACTTTTTAAAATATAATTTTAGAGGGTTAAAATAATAAAAAAAGTATTGTTAAGTAGTTAATATTATTATTTAATTTACAAGTCATGTCAGATAAAATAAACATAGCGATAATGGGCTTTGGACATATTGGTAGGTACCTTTATGAAAACACACTTAATTCAGATATATTTAATGTTAAAATAATAAGTGATATCGGTAATATTGATTCTTTAAATTATTTATTGAATAATAATCTTAGAAATAAAAATATTGGTGTTGATGTTGAGGNTGATTTTTTTGTTTTTAATAATAACAAAACAAAATTTATAAATAGTGTTTTACCTGGTGAAATTAATTGGGAAGCTTATGAAATTGATTGGGTAATTGATGCAACAGGTAAATTTTTAGATAAATCTATACTAAATAAACATCTTGAAGCGGGAGCTAAAAGAGTAATTTTGGCTTCTTTACCAAACGAAGAATTAGATAATCTAATTATTCCTGCTGTAAATGATTCTGGTATTTCTAAAGATGATAAAATTATATCTGCAGGTTCATCAACTACAAATGCCTTTGCATTAATGTTAAAAGCATTAAACAAATTTGGGGATATTAAGTGCTCTTCTTTAACTACTATTCATTCATATACAAGTGATCAACCTTTACTGGATATAGCTAATCCAGATTTAAAAAGAAGTAGGTCTGCAGCAAAAAATATAATACCAAATTATAATTTATCATCTCAGTGGATAGAAAAAATTTTACCTCAATTCAAAAATAAAGTTTTTTCAACTGCATTAAATGTTCCGGTTCAATTTGGTTCTTTGCTAGATATGACAACAGTTTTTGAAGATACCTTTAATGATGAAGAACAAATTAATAAATTAGTTGATAGTTTAGCCTTAGAATATCNAGATATAGTTAAAGTAACAACAGACCCAATTGTATCTTCAGATGTTGTGGGTATGAAGGAATCATTTGTTTTTGATAGATTAGGAACTTTAAAAATTGGTGATAACATGGTAAAAACTTTGGCTTGGTATGATAATGGTTACAATCATGCTAGAAGAATTTTAGATGTAATTTTATTATATAGGAATTTAGATTAATGAATATTGCTATTAATGGTTTTGGAAGAATTGGAAGATCTATTTATAGAATTATTACATCTCGAACTAATCATAAAATTGTAGCTATTAATGATTTAAGTGATGTTGAGAGTATTGCATATTTATTAAAATATGATACAGTAATGGGTAATTTTGATGGTGAAGTTAAAATTGAAGAAAAAACTTTATTTACTCCAAATCAAGAAGTAAAAATTATTAGTGAACCAAATCCGAAAAATTTACCATGGAATGAAAATAATGTTGACATTGTAATCGAAGCAACTGGCATATTTAGGACGAAAGAACAAATAAATAATCATTTAATAGCTGGAGCAAAGAAAGTAATCCTGACTGTTCCATCTAAAGATGAAATAGATTATACTGTTGTATTAGGTGTTAATGAAGAAAATATAAATTCTAGTCATAATATCATTTCTAATGCAAGTTGCACAACAAATTGTTTAGCACCGATGGCAAAAATTATAGATGAAAATTTTGGTATAGAAAAAGGAGTAATTAATACTATTCATGCTTATACCAATGATCAAAGATTAGCTGATGTATCTCACAANGATCTTAGACGTTCTAGAGCAGCAGCAGAAAATATTATCCCAACTTCTACAGGTGCAGCTAGAGCAGTTGGTAAAGTTCTTCCAAATTTAAATGGTAAATTAGATGGTATTGCTTCTAGAGTTCCAGTACCTGATGGTTCAGCTGTAGATTTATTTGTTGAGTTAAAAGAACAAACTAATATTGAAAAGTTTAATAAAGTTGTTAAAGATGCATCTGAAACAGAACGTTTAAAAAATATTTTACAATATTCGGAATCTCCAATTGTTTCAACTGATATAATTGGAAATTCATATTCATCAATTTATGATACTTCAGGAACAAAAATAATAGATGGTAAATTCTTAAGAGTTCTAAATTGGTATGATAACGAATGGGGTTACTCTAACAGAGTAGTTGATTTAGTTAATTTATTAAATAAATTTATTTAAATCTTTTAACCTTTCAATTTTTTCCTTTATTTTCTAATGATTACAAAAAATTAATATATTAAATCATGATAAAAAGATTATTATTAATAATTTTTATTGCATTTTCGTTTGCACAAGATTTAGATGAATTATATTTTGGCACGGATGATGATCTTGATTTAATGACTTGGAATATTGAGTGGTTTCCTAAAAATGGTCAAGTAACAGTTAATTATGTTAGTCAAATTATTGATGCCTTAGAAATAGATATTCTTGCAATACAGGAAGTTGATAATGTTTCTTTTTTTAATAATTTAATCAATAGTTTAGATAATTACAGTGGCTATTTAGAATCTACTTGGTTTGCTGGCTTAGCTTATATTTATAATAACCAGACAGTTGAAATCAATGATATTTATGAAATATNTACTTCATCAGCATATTGGAGTCCTTTTCCAAGATCTCCAATGGTTATGGACTTAAATTTTATGGGAGAAAATTATATATTAATTAATAATCATTTTAAATGTTGTGGTGATGACTATATGGATATAAGTGATGAAGGAGATGAGGAAACTAGAAGATATATAGCTTCAAATTTATTAAAACAGTATGTTGATAATAATTTTTCTGATAAAAATGTTATTATTCTTGGTGATTTAAATGATCAGTTAATTGATAATCCAAATAATAATGTTTTTCAAATGTTCTTAGATGATTCTGAAAATTATTTATTTACTGATTTTGAAATAGCGCAAAGTAATAGTACGGAATGGTCATATCCATCTTGGCCTTCTCATATTGATCATCTATTAATCACAAATGAACTATTTGATAATAATTTATATACTGAAGTCATAAGAATTGATGATTTTATGGATGGAGGTTTCAATGAATATGATCAAAATATATCCGACCATAGACCTGTTGCTTTAAAATTATCAGTTGAATCAAATTTTGAGAATTGTTCTGATTTATTACAATCTCAATGTTTGCAGTTTGATCAATGTAATTGGTATGAAGATTTACAGAGCATTGATTGTAGTGATTTTAACGAGGAATTAGAATGTGATGAAAATTCAGGTTGTGATTGGCGCTGTTTAGGAACTATGTGGGGTGGACAATGTTTAGGTTTAGGTTATGGCTGTGATGGTGGTATATATCAAATTGATAATAGTTATTGTTTTGAATTAACTTCTCAAGTTGGTGATATTAACAATGATGGGATTGTAAATGTTATTGATATAATATCAGTTGTTAATATTATTCTATATAGTGAGTATTTTATTTCAGCAGATATTAACCTTGATAATCAGATAAACATTTTAGATGTCATTCAATTAATGAATTTAATATTAAATTAGACTATAATTTTAAGGGCAAAATCATGAAAAGATATTTAATTTTATTTTATGTAGTATTTCAATCATTGTTATTTGCAGATGGTCCTTATTCCGTTGGTATAATAACAGAGCAAGATGGATTAAGAAATGGTCCAAATTATGCTGGTGGAATAGTGTATTATCCACAAGGTATTGAAGGTCCCTTGCCAATAATAGTTATGATTCCAGGATTTATTAGTCCCATATCTGACATTGATGATTGGGGTCCTTACTTAGCATCATATGGTGTTGTAACAATGTTTGTTAATGTAAATAATTGGTTTCTAGACCCTTATGCAAGAGCTAATGCCCTGCTTGATGGAATAGTATCAATTAAGTTAGAAGATACAAGAATTGAATCTCCTTTATTTTCAAACTTAAATATTGAAGACATTGCAGTTGCTGGTTGGTCAATGGGAGGAGGAGGAGCTCAGCTAGCTTCTCAACAAGATCCATCAATTAAAGCTGTAATAGCTTTATCTCCATGGCTTTTTAATGCNCTTGATGCTTTAAATAATAGAGTCCCAATAATTTATTTTAGCGGACAGTCAGATCCTACAGCACCTAATAATTTACATACAAATCTTCATTACAATAATACATCTGATGATATAGATAAATTATTATTTGAGATATCTCAAGGAGACCATTATACCGTTTGTAGCCCATATAACGACAATCAAATGGCTCAAAAAGCATTATTTTGGATAGAAAAATATATTAATGAAAATAATGAAAATTGTAATTCATTGATAACTGAACCTTTTACAGCATCGAGTTTTTTAACAAATATAGAATGCAATAATCAATTAATTGGAGATTTAAACTCTGATTCAATACTTAATGTTCAAGATATTATATTAATTGTTAATATTATTCTAAATGATCAAGATGATTATTTAGCAGATATTAATAATGATGGATTAGTAAATGTTTTAGATGTTATTCAATTAGTTAATCTTATTTTAAATTAAACAATGAATTTTTATAGTATTAATTTTCTTTAGAGGATGGAAGTATGGATACATTAAGTCACGCATTATGGGGTAAAGGCCTTTTTGGATATAGAAAATATAGGTGGTTTTCTTTATTTTTTGGTGCATTACCAGATTTATTTTCGTTTGGTTTATATTTTTTATTTAATTTATTTTTTAGTTCTAGTGGTCCTAAAATGGGTAAACCATCTCTTGATGAGATACCTATTTGGGTGTTTAATTTATATGACTTTTCACATAGTTTAATTATTGCATTAATTTTTATTTTAATTGTTTACAGATTTAATAAGAATTTGTGTTTTCCAATGCTTGCATGGCCATTTCATATTTTATTAGATGTATTTACACATAGTAAAGAGTTTTTCCCAACACCGATTTTATGGCCAATATCAGACTATAGATTTGATGGTATTCCATGGTCAAATCCTTACATATGGTTTGCAAATGTATTTTGTATTTTTATTATTTTTATTTATAGAAGAAAGTAAAATTTACCATACATCACCATCATCAACTATAGTCCATAAATAACAGCATGCAATTGTTCTGTAAGGTTCCCACTTTTTTGATTTTTCTATCATAAAGTTATCTGTTGGTAAATCATCTAAATTATATAGTTCTTTAAATGCTTTTTTAATTCCTAAATCACCAACAGGTAGAATATTCGATTTTAAAACTGTAAACATTAAAAACATATCGATAGTCCAATGACCAATTCCTTTAATTTTTATTAATTCATCTCTAATTTCTTGTTCACTCAATGATTTAAAATCTATTGATTTACCTTTATTTAAAAAATAATCTGATAAGTCTTTAAGATAACTAATTTTTTGTCTTGATAAGCCAATTTCTTTTAATTTAGAATCATCAATATTTATAAAAATATTAGCTTTTGGTTGTTTATTATTAAATAAATCTAAAAATCGATTATAGATTATTTTTGCAACTTTTCCGCTTAATTGTTGATATATAATTGATTTTGATAATGCATGATAATAGTTATTATTTTCTTCAAAAAATGGTTTTTCATTTTTATCAATTAGTAATTTGAGTTTTTTATCTTTGATAAGATGCCTAATTGCTTTATTAATTAAATTGTTCATAATTAAAAATTAGTATTATAAATAATTTTATTATAAATAAATATTATATGAATTTGTAACTTATTTAAACTGATGGAGAAAATTTATGGATAAAAAAAGAGTCATAGATAAATTAAGTGAAGTTTTTGTATTAGAATTATCAGGCGTGATTAGATATACACATTATTCACTAATGATTTTTGGTTATAATAGATTACCTTTAATAGAATTTTTCAAAGCACAAGCTTCAGAATCTCTTGATCATGCAAGTATGGCAGGAGAATATATAACAGGCTTAGGTGGTCATCCACCACTGGGAATCGATAGTCCTGAAGAAACTGATAAGCATAATATAAAAGATATACTTCAAGAAACATTAGATCATGAAAAAAAAGCTATT
>PAHD01000020.1 GCA_002704685.1 Fidelibacterota bacterium | reverse complement strand
TTTAGCTTCCTCTGCAGGAGCTTCCTCTGCTTTAGCTTCCTCTGCAGGAGCTTCCTCTGCTTTAGCTTCCTCTGCAGGAGCTTCCTCTGCGGGAGCTTCTTCTGCTTTAGCTTCCTCTGCAGGAGCTTCCTCTGCTTTAGCTTCCTCTGCAGGAGCTTCTTCTGCAGGAGCTGCTTCAGTAGATTCAGAATCTAAGCTAGAAGATAATTCTTTTTTCTTTATTTTCTTTTCCTTCTTTAACTCAAATCTATTTTTTTCTCTTTCTTTCCACTCTTCTAATAATTTTTCTATAGCAGCTTCTTTTAGACCTTGTTTTACTAAATGCCACTTATAACTTAAACCATTTTTTCTAAATAAACCTTGCACAGTGTCTGAAGGTTTTGCACCTTGATTAAGCCAATAAAGAACTCTATCTTCATTTAAACTACAAGGATTATTATCTTGAACAGGATCATACCATCCTAAGCGCTCAATTTCTCTCCCATCTCTCTTAAATTTAGAATCAATTGCAACAACTCTGTAAAAAGGTCTTTTTTTACGACCTAATTTTTTTAATCTTATTCTGACAGCCAAATTAAACTCCTTATCATTTATTTAAATTTATTTTAAAAAGGGCAACTTAAATTTTGTTTTAGTATTATTATACTTTTTCATAAAATCTTTCATTTGATTAAACTGTTTGAGCAACTTATTTACAGTCTGAACAGATGTTCCTGAACCATTTGCTATTCTTACTTTTCTTGATCCATTAATAATATTTGGATTTTTTCTCTCCAAAATTGTCATAGAATCAATTATTGCTTTTGTTATGTCTAATTGTTTTTTTCCATTTTCCAAATTTGGTATTTTCTTGATACCTGGTAACATTTTCATCATACTACTAAGGTTTTCAAAATTACCCATTTGATTAATTTGATTTTTAAAGTCATTAAAATCAAAAGAATTATTTTTAATTTTTTCCTCTAAATCATCATTAGATTCTTTATTAAAAGATTTGGCTGCTTCTTCAACCAAACCTACAATATCACTTAAACCTAAAATTCTTCTTGCTATTCTATCAGGATTAAAAATTTCAATATCTGTTATTTTTTCACCATATGTAATAAATTTTATAGGTAATCCTGTCACATCTTTTATTGATAAAGCAACACCACCTCCTGAATCTGAATCCATTTTTGTAATAATACATCCAGTAATATTACAAGATTGTGAAAAAGTACTCGATGAATTAATAGCATCTTGTCCAGTCATTCCATCAGCAACATATATAACTTCACATGGATTTGATTTATTAATAATTTGATTAAGCTCATCAATTAATGTGTTATCTACATGTAATCGTCCAGCTGTATCTAAAATCAAAGCATCAAAATTATTATTTTTAGCATATTTTTGAGCATTTTCTAATACTTTTAAAGGACTTTTAGATTTTTTTTCAACATAACAATCTAAATTATTATCGTTAGATAAAATTTCTAATTGTTCAACTGCTGCAGGTCTCTGCAGATCCAAGCCAACCAATAATACTTTCTTATTAAATTCCCTTTTCAAAAAACCAGCAACTTTTACTGCTGTAGTAGTTTTTCCAGAACCTTGCAAGCCTGATAAAACCAAAACAGATTCTTTTTTACTATTTAAATTAATTTTTGATTTTTCTGATTTTAAAAAAACAATCAACTCGTCTAAAACTAATTTAATAAATTGTTGTCCAGGTGTTACAGAATCAAATACTTTATTACCAAAAGATTTTTCTTTTACTCTATTTATAAATCTGCTAACTACTTTAAAATTTACATCAGATTCAAGAAGAGCAATTCTTATTTCTCTTACTGCATCAGAAATATTACTTTCTGTAATTTTTCCATGACCTTTTATAGTCTTAAAAATTTTTTCAAATTTACTTTGTAATTGACTAAACATAATATTTTAAAACTAAATAAAAACAATTTAAGTAAAGCTCGGAAATTTAGTACTAACAATACCGTCAATGCAAGCTATCTTTTTTTATTTATTTTTAGAAAAAAATTAATTGTTTTTTGATAAAAAATCTTTTTAGTTAGAAATCACCTAAAGTTCTCTTAATTAGGATTTCTTCAACCACACAATTATTTGGAGAATTAATTGAATGAACAATTGTTTGACATAAATCATCAACATTCATCATTTCCGGTCTAATATTTTCTACATTTTTGTTATTCCAAAGAGGAGTATCCACTGCTCCAGGAAAAACACTTATTACTTTTATATTAAATTCTCTTAATTCTTCTCTGAGAGCTGATGCAAAACCTCTAAGTGCATATTTTGATGTTACATAAGCTGTCGAATTTTTAAAAGGCCTAAGACCTGCACCTGAATTTATAAATACAATTTTGCCAGATTTTTTTAATTTAAAATCATCAACAAATAATTTTGTCATCAAAAAAGAACCTCTNAGATTTATACTNAAAGTATTATCCCAATCATTAACTGAGGTTTGTGAAATATCATTAAANACAGCAATCCCAGCATTGTTTATTAATAATTCAATNTTATTTTTATTTGAAATTTTATTATAAATTTCTTTTACAGATTTTTCNNTNGTTAAATCAGCAGTTATNATTTCACATTCATTTTTTTTTTCTATGAATTATTTTTTTNGTATTTTCTAATTTTTTAATATCTCTTGAAACTAAATAAATGAAGTATTTTTCAGATAACTCTATTGCTAAAGATCTTCCAATCCCTGAAGAAGCACCAGTGATTATAGCTGCAGGTTTAATCATATTTATTAGCAATTAAATTTAAGGCACTGCCTGCTTTAAACCATTCAATTTGATTATTATTGTATGTATGGTTAACCTTAATTATATCTTTAGTACCATCAGAATGAAAAATTTCACAAGTTAGTTTTTCTGAAGGTTTAAATTTCTTTAATCCTAATATACTCAACTTATCATCTTCTAGTACTTTATTGTAGTCATTTTTATCATTAAAAGTTAGCGCAAGAACACCTTGTTTTTTCAGATTTGTTTCGTGAATTCTTGCAAAAGATTTAACAATTACAACTTTAACATTCATATGCCTAGGTTCCATAGCAGCATGTTCCCTAGATGANCCCTCACCATAATTTTCATCACCAATAATAATTGAAGATATATTATTATTTTTATAATATCTAGCTACNGNNGGAGTTTCATCATATAATCCGGTAATTTGATTTTTAACAAAATTGACTTTATTATTAAATGAATTTGTGGCACCAAGTAGTAAATTATTTGATATATTATCTAAATGACCTCTANATTTTAGCCANGGTCCAGCCATNGAAATATGATCAGTTGTACACTTTCCTTTTGCTTTAATTAATAAACTCAATTGTATCAAATCATTTCCATCCCACTTACTAAACGGTTTTAAAAGTTGTAATCTACTTGAATTATTACTAACCTTAATATTAACATCATTATTAACCAAATCAAAATTTTGGAAACCTTGATCTTTAACATCAAATCCATTAGGTGGTAATTCATATCCTTTAGGAACATCAAGTTTAATTTTTTCACCATTATTATTAACTAAGTAATCTTTAATTGGATTAAATGATAAATCTCCAGAAAGAGCAAGTGCAGTAACAATTTCTGGAGAAGCAACAAACGCATGTGTTTTAGGGTTACCATCAGCACGCTTNGCAAAGTTTCTGTTAAAAGAATGAACAATAGTATTCTCTTTTTCTTCTTCTGACCCNGATCTTGCCCANTGCCCAATACATGGACCACATGCGTTAGCAAAAACACTTGCTCCTATATTATTAAAAATATCAATTAAACCATCTTTTTCGATTGTATATCTAACCATTTCAGAACCTGGTGTAATTGTGAATTTTGATTTGACAGTTAATTTCTTATCTATAGCTTGCTTAGCTATTGAAGAAGCTCTAGAAATATCTTCATAAGAAGAATTTGTACAAGAACCAATTAATCCTACTTCTACATTTTTTGGCCATTTATTTTCAATAATTTCTTTTGCCATTTTAGAAATTGGTGTTGCTCTATCAGGTGTAAATGGACCATTTATNTATGGTTCTAATACATCTAAATCAATAGNAATTACTTGATCAAAATANTTTTTTGGATTTTTATAAACTTCAGGATCTCCATTTAGATGATGAGAAAATTTATCCGCCATATCTGCTACAGATTTTCTTCCAGTTGATATTAAATATTCTCTCATTGATTTATCATATCCAAATGTAGACGTAGTTGCACCAACTTCAGCTCCCATATTACATATAGTTCCTTTTCCAGTACAAGATAAGCTTTCAGCTCCTTCACCAAAATATTCAATAATATGACCAGTTCCACCTTTAACAGTCAAAATTCCAGCTAANTTTAAAATAATATCTTTTGCTGCTGCCCAACCACTTAGACTACCTTTTAANTCTACACCTATTAANTTNGGAAATTTTAATTCCCATGGCATTCCTACCATAACATCAACAGCATCTGCGCCTCCAACTCCTATAGCAATCATACCTAAACCACCAGCATTAACAGTATGCGAGTCAGTTCCAATCATCATCGCTCCTGGAAACGCATAGTTTTCTAAAATTACTTGATGAATAATTCCTGCTCCTGGCTTCCAAAACCCTATTCCATATTTAGAGCAAACAGAGGATAGAAAATCATAAACTTCTGAATTAACATCTAAAGCAACATTTAAATCTTCCGATGAATTATTTTTAGCTTGAATTAGATGGTCAGCATGAACTGTTGATGGAACAGCAACTTGATTTTTATTTGCCATAATAAATTGTAATAAAGCCATTTGNGCTGTAGCATCTTGCATAGCCACACGATCNGGATTAAACTCAACATAATCCTCTCCTCTTNCAAAATCTNATATTTCACTAGATGAATGTAGGTACAAAATTTTCTCTGATAAAGTTAAAGGCCTATTNATTTTTTNCTTAATGTACTNAATTTTAGAATCAATTTTATTATAGAAGCTTTCAACTAATTTTAAATCAAACATAAAGTCCTCTTAAAGATTATAGGAATTAATTATAGTTAAATTTATTAATTTATATCTATAATTTCAATTAATGATATTTGAAAATGATAAAAAAAATAATTTATTTAATTACAATGGTCAATTTTTTATTTTCATGGGAAAATAATGAAGTCGAATATNTCATATATACTAAAAACTCATTAATTAATGCTGCTGAAGATCTATCTAATCTTTATGAAGAAATAATTGATGATAATTTTAAACTAAAAACAAAAATTATTATTGACGATACTTTAACTTCAGATTTAAATAGTTATATAAACAATAATTTTAATTATGAAAATGATAACTTAAAATATTTATGTATTATTGGAGATGAAAATATTATANCACCAATTTACTATCTAGGAATTCCCTGTGATGATTGTTTAAGCTCAGATAATATTAACAATCCAAATCCTAAATTAATAACAGGNAGAATTTTAGCATCAAATCTAAATGAAGCTCAAACAGTTGTTAATAATATTATAAGCTATACTTTAAATCCAGCTATTGGAGATTGGAAAAGTAAAGCGCTATTATTTTGTGATGATCAGTTCAAAAGTGGAGAAACAATAAGACGAGAAAAATGGCATACACTCCATTCAAGCTTAATATACAATAATTTAAAAGATAATTTAAATATCAATTGTTTATTTGGACCAAATTTTGAAAGACAACAATCTATTGACTGGTANACTCAACCAGATTTTACAGAAAAATTAATTCAAAATATAAATAAAGGAGCTGGTATAATTAATTATATTGGACACGGCACCAGCGAATTTCTTGCCGATGAAAATATTTTATCATTTTCTGATATTAATTCAATATCAATAAATGAAAATAAATTGCCAATTTGGGTAGTTGGGACATGTGCATTTGGAAACTATACAAATGAAAATTGTTTTGCTGAAAAACTATTNAAAAAAGGTGATTCTGCAATTGCAATAATATCAACAACAGGAGGAATATCATACAGCTCTAATTTTTATTTTTTGAAAAAATTTTTTATTGATAATCTTAAAGAATATCTNGAGNCAGATTCTNACGAAAGAATCGGAGATTTATTTTATAAATCGAAAGAAAATTTATTNGAATCTTATACATTACACTTATTNGGAGATCCTGCTATGAAAATTCAATTAGCAAAANCAACAGATAATATTATAAGTAGTAATTTAGANGAAATTTTCATTGGAACAGAAAATTATATTGAAATAAATAATNCAGATTTAAGTACTTTAAGAATTTTAAATAATGATAAAACAACAATTCTAAATTATAATTATGATGCTGAAGATTACAGCCCAAACGATTCTTGCTTTAATGCTCAATATAATTTATCTTGCACCGATCAATTCTCTTTTAATTATAATAACGACCAATTATTTTCTGGTGAATTTTATGGCTCAATTAATTTTATTCTTCCAATTGATGTTTTAGAAAATANTAATACAAATTTGANAATACACAATGATTATTCCAATTCTTTACAATCAATCAATAATATTTTATTGCAATTTTCAAATGAAAGCTTATTTGATGATAACAATGGACCAGAAATAAAAATTTATCAAAATGAGATTGAATTGCTNAATCAATCAACAATCTACCCACCATTTAATATCAGAATAANTTTAGATGATGATCTTCCAATAAATATAAGTGGGTTAAACTATCATGATATTCGAATGTGGNTTGATAACAATCAAAACGAAAGTGTTATTTTAAATGATTTATTNATTCCAACCTCAAGTANGTCNGGATATATAGATTACATAATAAATACTGATTTACTATTTAACGATTTACATACAATAAATATTGAANCATGGGATATAATGAATAATTCATCGGTTTTATCTTACAACCTTAATATTTTCAATTCAGNAAATGAGAACGTTATTTATAATGTCTATAATTTCCCCAATCCTTTTAAAAATGAAACTTTTTTTACTTTTAGTTGTTCAAAGAATAGTCCTTTAAATGTCAATATTAATATTTACAGTATTAATGGAGAAAAGATAAACAATTTAAGTGAGTATTTAGAAGTCTCTAGTAATCATTTTTACAAAGTATATTGGGATGGATTAAACTACGCTTCAGAACAAATTCAAAATGGAGTTTATCTCTATGAATTAGAAATTTTAGAAGATAATAGAAGTATACANAAGAATATTTATAAAATAGCAAAATCAAAATGAAATTTATTCTAGCATCAAAAAGTCCACGAAGAAAAGAAATATTAAAAAAAATTAATCTTAATTTTAAAATTTATTCATCTGAACTTAACGAGAAAAATATTATTAATAACTATAAATATTTAAGTAATTATTGTAAAAATCTTGCAATAAAAAAAGCAACTCTAGTTTCAAATAATTTTCCTCAAAACTATGTAATTGGTGCTGATACAATAGTAATTTACAAAAATACAATTTTAAATAAACCTAAAAATAGAACAGAAGCATTTAATCATTTGAATTTGTTGAGTAATTCTAAACATACTGTTTGTACTGGTGTTGCTGTTATTAATAAATCAAAAAAAATAAAGAAATCATTTATTGATAAGACNGAGGTTTATTTTAATAAATTGACAAATAAAGAAATAAATCATTATATTGATAAGTATAAACCATATGATAAAGCTGGGAGTTATGCTATTCAAGAATATAGTAATGTATTTATAAAAAAAATTAATGGTTGTTTTTATAATGTAGTTGGTTTTCCTCTATCAAAATTTTATAAATTACTAAACGAAGAATTAAATATTTTAACTAGTTATGAATGAAGAAAAAAATATATCACCATTTTACAATAAGCTTAAAAATTCAAGAAAAGCAGCTAATATTGATTTAGAAAAAATATCTAGTGAAACTAAAATTAGTATAAATCATCTCAAGGCAATTGAATCAGGCAATTATAATATTATACCTAAGACATATTTAAGGTTATTTATTAAAACTTATGCTCAATATCTAAANCTTGATTATCAAGAAATTCTCAATAATTANGAAATTGAAAGTCAANGTAAAAATAAAAAAACTCTAAAANNTTCTAAAAATATTAAAATAAAAAAAATAAAAAANAATAATATAAAAACTTTNCCNAAGTTTAATATTTATGATTCTTTNTATATAAAACCTAAAAAGATAATTCAAATTATAATTCTTTTTTCATTTTTAATTTCAACATATTTGCTAGTTAGCTACATAAGCAAGAAACAAATTGATTCTATTGAAAATAATACAAAAATTAATTTTAATGAAAATNAAGAAACAAAATTTANTCAAAATGTTTTGTTAAATTCTGAAAATTTTAATCAAAATAATCTTGTTAAAACTGACAGTTTTAAATTAAACAAAAAAATTGGGTCTGAATATACTTTTCAAATTTCAACAAAGGAAAAAACAAAAATATATATCAGCTACAATGATCAGGATGGTAGTAGAATTGAAAAATGTAATATAATTGCAAAAAAAGGCGAGCTAATAAAATATTCTTTTTCTAGCACAATATACTTTGACCTATTAAGTGCTAAAGACGTACAAGTTTCAATTAATAATAGCTCAATAAATAAATATTTAGGAAAAGAAGACTTTTCAATCAGAGGTTCATTTGAACCCCAGAAAAAACAATTATATCTAGAATTTTATTCTAGGTAAAAAACTTTCAAAAATCANTTCATCTAAAAAAGAAAATCAACTCGTTTAATTAAAATATTCTTTTAAAATTTAAATATTTTTATTTATTTATTGCATTNTAATGGGGAATTTTAATATAATTGTGGGTAAGTGTGGGGAATATTCCCAATCTTTTAAAAAAAACAAAACATAACTATGNGCTAAATCGNATGTCTTTTACTGGAGAATATTATAATTTATTGGATCAAAAAAATAGACTTAGTATACCTGCTAAATTTAGAAATTCATTNCATCCAAATAATAATAAGACATTTATCTTGAGTAGAGGATTTGATAAATGTCTTTTTCTTTACCCTCTAGAGGAATGGAAAATTGTTGAAGAACAATTATCATCTCTAAGCAGTATAAATAATAAAAATAGAAATTTCATCCGNAATATTGTTAGATATGCACATTATGTAAAATTTGATTCTCAAGGAAGAATTGCAGTACCTGATATTTTACTAAGCTACGCAAACATAGATAAAGAAGTAATAGTTATTGGAATGTTNAAGAAGATTGAATTATGGAATAAAAACACTCTAGATAAATATGAAAAACAAAAAGACTTCTTATCAAATGAAGATTTCGAAGATCTTGCTGATAAAATTAATTTTTAATTTAATAGCATGAATCACCACATCCCCATTATGAAGGATGAGGTAGTTGACTTACTTGATATAAAGTCAAAGGGGATATATATGGATTGCACCATTGGATTTGGTGGACATTCTTTAAATATTTTAAATAAACTTGATCCTGAAGGTTATCTTATTGGAATGGATTTAGACCCCTATGCTCTGGATGAAAGTAGAAAGAAGCTAAAAAAACATAATAATTTTTCTCTGCACAATCAATCGTATAGTGCATTTCCTCAAATATTAGAGAAAATGGGTATCGAAAAAGTTGATGGCTTCCTTTTTGATCTTGGTATCTCCTCTCATCAAGTTGATTCAGAGCATAGGGGTTTTTCATATATGAAGGACTCACCTCTTGACATGAGATTTAATAATGATGATAATAATCAATTAACTGCACAAGATATTATAAATTCAATTAATTTAGAAAGATTAGTATTTGCTTTTAAAGAATATACAAATTTAAAAAATCCAAGATTTATAGCTAGAAAACTTATTGANTANCGNAAAACTANAAAAATTGATTCAACTCTTGATTTAAGAAATGCAATAAAATCAATAATAAACAGTGATAGCTATAAAGTGTTATCNCAAATATTTCAAGCAATTAGAATTATAGTAAATAACGAAATTGANACAATNAAAAAAACACTCACATACACTCTTGATTATTTAAAAATTGGAGGAAGAATTGCAATTATTNCNTTCCANTCAGTTGAAGATAGNATAGTTAAGCATTTTTTTAAAAACCAAACCATTTATAAAAATAATTCGTATGAAATTGAATATCAAAATTTAAATAAAAAGCTGAAAACTATCACAAAAAAACCAATTTATGAAACCAAAACACAAAACTCTAGATCTAGAAGTGCGAAGCTAAGAGTTGCAGAGAGAATTTTATGAACAAAAAAACAAATAATGGGATGATTGACTTTATTTTCTATACACTTTTTATAATTTTTACATGTTCAATTTTTTTATTATCCATTAGNATCAAAAATGAAATTAATGAAACACAATTAGAAATAAGACAATTAAATGCTTCATTTCTTTCCCAGTCTGATGAAGTTAAGTCTCTTCAAAGTACTAGAAATTACTTTACTAGTTATGACTATATTCAAAAAACACTAAAAAACAGAATGGTTTCAGCTACTCCTGAAACACTATTAATATCTATATCAGAATGAGAAAATTTTTTCAATTATATTCAAGAAACATTAATCGTCTATCAATTGGAATTTATTTATTTAGCTTAATCCTTTTATTTAAAATTTTCAATATCCAAATAGTAAATAAGGATACATTTAAAAAAATAGTTGAAAATAAAGGATATAAAACAATTAATAGATATGGTTTAAGAGGAGATATAACTGATAAAAATAATAAAATATTATCACAAACAATATCAAAATATACATTTTGGATAAANACAAATAAATCATTTGAAAAANATAAAATTATTAATCTATTCTCAAAAAACTTTAATAAACCAGATAGTATTTATAAAAATATATTAAGTAAAAAATCTAATTACGTTGTAATTGAAAAGAATATATTTTTTAAAGACTGTAATAATATAATCAAAGAGATAAAAAATATAAATGGTCTGCAGTATACAAAAAGTAATAAACGTTTTTATCCTTATAATAATTTTGCTTCACAAGCTATAGGATTTGTAAATGATGATGGTGTAGGTCAAAACGGGATAGAAGAAAGTCTTAATACTATATTAACTGGAGATACTGTTAAAACTACTTTAAGAAAAGGATTAAAAGGTCAATACTTTAGTGAAGAAAAAAATAATAATCTAAATGGTAATCAAGTACAACTAACAATTGACATAGATATTCAACAAATTTTACAAGATGAATTAAACAATATATTTTTAGATACAAATGCAAAATCTGCAAATGGTATAATCATGGATCCATTTACAGGAGATATTATATCAATTGCATCTATTCCAGATTTTAATCCTAATAATTATGGTGATTATGAATTTGACAATTACAAAAATAGAGTCATATCTGATTCATACGAACCAGGTTCAACTTTTAAAATTATTCCTCTAATAGCAGCATACGAACAAAAACTATCCTTAAATAAAAAATATTTTTGTGAAAATGGTGAATTTCGTTTAATAAATGGAAAAAAGCTAAATGATCATGAAAAACACGATTCATTAACAATAAAAGAAATCTTTATTCATTCAAGTAACATAGGAATTTCAAAAATTACTGAAAATATTAATGATAACAATATTTATAAGCTATGTAAAAATTTTGGATTTGGTTCAACAACAGGACTACCATTTAAAAGTGAATCAAATGGAATTCTCAGAGATTTAAAAAAATGGTCTAAATGCTCAAAAACTTATATCTCTATTGGTCAAGAAGTAGGTGTTACAAATATTCAACTTGCAATTGCTTATTCAGCTTTAGCAAATGGAGGATACTTACTAAAACCTCATATAGTAAAAAATATATCAAAAAATGATAGCATCATTTATAATAGAAAAATTAATCCAATAAGAAAAGTAATTGATAAAAATATTTCAAATCAAATATTGCTTAGCTTAAATGAGGTTGTAATAAAGGGAACAGCAAAAAACCTAAATTTAAATGGATATAAAATTGGAGGAAAAACTGGTACAGCTCAAAAATTTATTAATGGAGCATATTCAAAGAATGAGTTTATTTCATCATTTGCATCTATTTTTCCAATTGATAATCCTAAATATGTAATGATTATATCTATTGATTCACCTATATATGGTAAGCATTGGTCAAATGAAAGTGCTGTTCCAACATCAAAGAAGATTATTAATAGGATTATCATTAATGATAAATATTTCTTTAATAAAGCACCAATTATAGCAGCGAAGAATGATACAATTAAAAAGAATATTACTATCAAAAAAACACCTCCATATGAAAATAGAATTATAAAGACAAAAATGCCTAATCTAAAAGGTAAAACATTTAAAGAAGCTATCTTGCTGGCAAGAGAAAATGGTATTATGCTTGAACCCAATACACTAAAAGGTAAAGTTATTTGGCAGTCATTAAGGCCAGGAGTAAAAACAAAAAAAAAATCAAATTTGTAAAATAAAACTCTCAATATAATGAATTTACAATCGATACTAAAAAATATTAATTACCAAGGAGAAGCGGATAATAGAGAAATTTCAAATATCACCTATGATTCTCGCAAAGTAAAAGAAGGTAGTCTTTTTATAGCAATAAGTGGACAAAAAGAAGATGGACACGATTATATTTATGAAGCTGTAAATAAAGGTGCAAGTGCAGTTATTGCTAATGGGCGAGCTCCTATTTTAGATAATATTCCAATTATTCAAGTAAGTAATCCAAGAAAAGTAATGTCCAAAATAGCTGCAAATTTTTACAATAATCCTTCAAAAGAACTTAATATTATAGGAATTACAGGAACAAATGGTAAAACTACTACGACTCAAATAATTGATTACATAATAAAAGCAAACAATAAGACAAGCAGTTCACTAGGTACACTTGGGTTTAATACTCCCTCTGGTATGATATCTACTGGATTTACAACACCTGAATCAATAGAATTACAGCAAATTCTTGATACGATTAAAAGGGGTGGCATTGAATATGTTCCAATGGAAATATCTTCTCATGCTATTGAACTTTATAGGACAAATGATGTTGATGTAAATATTGCAATATTTACTAACATTGGACATGACCATCTAGATTTCCATAAATCTATTGAAAATTATTTTAATGCAAAGTTAAAATTATTTACTCAATTAAATAAAAAATCTACAGCTATATTAAATGATGATGATCCTTACACTAAAAAAATAATAAATAAAATTAATTGTAATTATTCTACATATGGATTTAATAAAAAAGCTGATCTATATATTAAAGATTATAGTTTAAATATTGAAAAATCTAAAGCAATAATTAAATATAAATCTGAATTATTTGAATTAGAAACTCCATTAATAGGAAAATTTAATCTTTATAATTTAAGTGCAGCAATTCTATGTGCATTTGAGCTTGGAATATGCAAAAATGATATAATTCAATCAATAAAATATTTTAATAATGTTCCAGGAAGATTAGAAAAATATAATTATAAAAGTAATACAATAATAATTGATTATGCACATACTCCAGATGCATTTTCAAATATTTTTAAAAATATATTTGAACTAAAAAATAAGAATAAAAAAATAATAACAGTATTTGGATGTGGTGGAAACAGAGATACATCAAAAAGAAAGCTTATGGGTAAAATTGCAAGCAATTATTCTGATTACATATATATAACAAATGATAATCCAAGATTTGAAGACGAAGATAAAATTATTGATAATATATGTAGTGGTATAGCAAACACTGAATATCAAATTATTAAAGATAGAAGAAAAGCAATAATATCTGCTATGAATAATAAAAACTCTATAATATTAATTTTAGGTAAAGGTGTCGAAAAATATCAAATAATAAAAAATAAAAAAATAAATCATTCAGATATAAATACAGTAAAAGAGTTTATTTATGAGAATTGAAATTCAAGATAAAAAACATTTCATAAAGATGTTTAATATTTTATATCCAAATAATAAAATATCAAATATAAGTGGAATCACAATTGATTCAAGAAAAATTGCTAAGGGTGATATTTTCTTCCCAATTAAAGGTAGTAATTATGATGGGCATAAATTTATTACTAAATCATTAGATAAAGGTGCAATTATAAGTTTTAGTAAAAATAAAAATAATAGCAAAAAAATTATCACTGTTAAATCAATCAAAAATGAAATAAATAAATTAGCAAAAAATTGGTTGAAAATTTCAAAATCAGAAATAATTGGTATTACAGGTTCAAATGGTAAAACAACAGCTAAAAATCTTCTTTTCCATATTTTAAGTAGTAAATATAAATGTAACAAAACTATTGGTAACTATAATAGCTTGATTGGTTTTCCTCTTTCATTTTTAGCATCAAAAATAGATTCTAAATATAATATTTTAGAATATGGAGCTAGTAAACCAAATGAAATTAAAAAATTATGTGAAATAATAAGTCCAGATTATAGTTTGATAACAAATATATCGAATGCTCATATAAAAAATTATAAATCATTCAATCAATTATTTAATACAAAATATGAAATATATTCATCAACAAAAAGTGATGGAATGATTTTTATTAATACTGATCAATTCGAAATAAAAAAATCAATACAAGATAAAAAAATAAAATCTTTTGGATTTTCACACAATATAAAGATTGAAAACAATTATTTAATTATAAATAATCAAAAGATATCTATCCCAAAAGAGATCATTTATTTAAAAGATATAATTTTAAGCATATATATGATTACGCATTATTTAGGAATTACAAACAAATCTTTTGAAAGTTCTTTAAAATCATTTAACCCTACAAATGGAAGAGGGAACTATATATTATATAAAAACCATAAGATTATTGATGACTCTTATAATGCTAATCCTAATTCTGTTAATTTTGCTATAAATAGATTTTCAGATATAAAAAATAATGGTAAAAAAATATTTATTTTAGGTGATATGCTAGAACTTGGTGATATTGAAATTGAAGAACATAATAAATTAGCTAAATCTTTTAATATGTCAGATATTGATGTGGTTTTGACATATGGTAAAATTTCTGAAAATCTACATAAGTATATATCAAAGAAGAAATACTCAAAACATTATTATGATAAAAAAAATCTAAAAATTGAATTAAACAATCTAATATGTAAAAATGATATTGTTTATTTAAAAGGTTCTAGAAGTATGAAATTAGAAAGTTTATACAAAGGGGACATATGATTTATTTACTACTAAACAAGAGTTTAAATATTGTTCAATATATCTCATTTAGAGCAACTGGTGCTGCTATAACAGCTTTAATAATAAGTTTCCTCATCGGGCCAATAATAATCCGCACACTTAATTTTCACCACTTTGGTGAAAAAATCCGTAAAAATGGGCCTGATTCTCACCTTCGTAAAGAAGGTACACCATCGATGGGAGGGATAATTATACTATTATCAATTATCCTTCCCACGATTCTCTGGGCAGATATAAGTAATAATTTTATAATCACAATTTTAATTTCAATTAGTATAATGGGTTTAATTGGATTTATTGATGATTACATGAAAATAAAGAAAAATTATACTAAAGGTTTAATTGCAAGATATAAACTAGCAGGACAAATATTATTAGGTATTTTAGTATCCTATTTAATACTAAATGATAACTCCTCTATTTCATATAACATTATTTCAGAAAGCAATGTTTTAACTAATATTAACTCAACCAGTATTTCATTACCTTTCATTGCAAATGGATATTTTGATATCAAATATTTATATCTACCACTTATCATACTAATAATCACTGCATCATCTAATGCTGTAAACTTAACAGATGGTCTAGATGGTTTAGCTACTGGTTTAGTTGCAATATCAATACTGGTATTAGGAGCTATAGCATATGCAAGCGGTAGAATAGATTATAGTAACTACTTAAATATTATTTTTATACCAAATAGTGGTGAATTATTTATTTTTTGTTTATCAGTTATTGGAGCATGTATAGGATTTTTGTGGTTTAATGCTTATCCAGCAAAAGTATTTATGGGAGATGTTGGCTCTTTATCATTAGGTGCTGCAATAGGAACATTGGCAGTACTACTTAAAAAAGAAATTCTTTTAATAATAATTGGTGGTGTATTTGTAATAGAGTCACTTTCTGTTATTATTCAAGTATTATATTTTAAAATAACAAAAAAAAAGACAGGTAAGGGAAAACGTTTTTTTAAAATGGCTCCCCTACACCACCATTTCGAACTATCTGGTTGGAATGAAAATCATGTGGTTGTAAGATTTTGGATTATCGGTATTATTTTAGCTTTATTATCACTCACAACGTTTAAAGTACAATGATTTATCAAAATAATAATATAAAAAATAAAAAAATTACAATTCTAGGAGCAGGTATAAGTGGTTTTGGTGCAACAAAGCTTGCTAATTATAAAAAAGCTAAAGTTTTTTTAAGTAATAATAAAAAATTTAATAATCCATTTAATAATAAAATTGAAAAAGAATTTTCACATTCAGAAAAATGTAAAGATTCAGATTTAGTAATTCTAAGTCCAGGAATAGATCCTCAGAAAAATAAAATAATTAAAATTTTAAGTAATTTAAATATACCTATTATAAGTGAAATTGAATTTGCATCATGGTTTACAAACTCTCCAATAATAGCAATTACTGGATCAAATGGAAAATCAACTGTTGTTAAAATGCTTCATGAAATTCTACAAAAAAAGTATACAAATGTTTTATTAGGAGGTAATATTGGAATATCATTTTCCTCAAACGTAGTAGATGAATTAAAAAATGAACTTGTAAATTCTATTCATCTTTTAGAAGTAAGTAGCTTCCAATTAGAAAATATCAAAACATTCAAACCATTTATTTCTTGTATATTAAATGTAACAAAAGATCATCTAGATAGACATGGTGATTTTAATAACTATTTAAATCAAAAATTAAAAATTACTAAAAATCATGATTCAAATTCTTTTGTTGTATATAATGAGGATGATAATAATTTGAAGAGTGTATTTAAAGAAAAAATAAATTCTATACCATTCTCAATTCAAAAAAAGAATCGATTTTTTACTAATAAGAAAACTATTTTTCATTCAAAAACAAATAAAAAAATAATTGATCAGAATAAAACAAATTTACTAGGTGAACACAACTTATCAAATATACTTGCCTGTTTAAATATTTCTGAAATACTTAATATTAATAAAAAACAATTAGTTAGTTCATTAATTAACTTTAAACCACTTAAACATAGAATGGAAGTAGTATACAAAAAAAATAGTTTTTTGATTATAAATGATTCAAAAAGCACAAATTTAGATTCAACAAATTCAGCAGTTAAAAGCTTTAAAAATGAAATAATACTTTTAATCGGAGGTTATTCAAAAGATAAACTAGACATAGATGAAATTATTAATATTACAAAATATAAAAATATTTCTAAAATAATATGTTTCGGCCAAATTGGAAAACAGATTTACGAAATATTAAATAAGAAAACAAAATCAATTTTAATACAAAATTTTGATGAAGCAATATTAAAATCAATAGAATTTTCCCTAAATAAAAAAACTATAGTTTTTTCACCAGGTTTTAAAAGTTTTGATGAATTTAAAAATTTTGAACAAAGAGGTGAACATTTTAAAAAAATAATAAAGAATTACTTTACATAAATGAAAAATAAACAAGCAATATATGAAAAACCTATAATATATGTAATAATTGCTACTATTGCAATTGGCTGCCTAATGCTATTTAGTGCTAGCAGTACATTAGCATTTAATAAATTTGGTAATTCAGCTTTTTATATTAAAAGGCATATAATTCGTCTTATTATTGGAATACTTGCTTTTGCATTTGCTTACAAATTAAATTTTAAAATTTTTAAACAAAATGCAAAAAAATTATTATTTCTTTCATGGTTTATTATGCTATGTGCATATTTTTTTAATGAGGGAAGTGCAACAAATAGGTTTTTAATAATTAATGGAAAAAATATAATTACAACATCTGACTTTGCAAAATTATGTTTAATTATTTTTACTTCTCAATTTATAGAAAATAATAAAAGTAAAATTAATGATATAAAAATTCTTCTTTATAAATATTTACCTTATTTATGTATTACCTTACTTTTAATCTTATTTCAACCTGATTTAAGTTCAACATTTACAATTTTAGTTCTTATAACATTAATACTTTTAGTAGCAGGTATTAATATCAAATTTCTTTTATATCCTGGTATTTCAGGGATAATATTTTCTTTATTAATAATGAAAGATTTTCAAAAAGAACGATTTTTATTATGGTGGAATGGTGGAATTAACCAACAAGCTGAAAATTCTATAAATGCACTAGGAAATGGTGGTTTAAAAGGTGTTGGATTTGATAAAAGCATAATTAAGGAAGGATTTTTACCAGAAGTACATACAGATTTTATACTACCTATTATTGGGGAAGAATTTGGATTTATTGGTATATTTTTTATGTTTATTTTATTTTTATCATTATATAGTCTTGGTATTAATGTTTGTAAAGCAGCTCCTGATATTTTTAGCTCAATGCTATGCCTTGGAATTACTTTAAATATATTGGTTTATTTTTTAATTAATGTTTGCTACGTAGTAGGTTTTATTCCAACAACAGGTTTAGCAATACCTTTTTTTAGCTATGGTGGATCACATACCTTGTTTAATTTATTTTCATTAGGTATTCTTTTAAATATTTCAAACCATACAAACCTTTATAAATATAAAGCTATAAAATATGAATAATTCAATCTTTATATCAGGAGGAGGAACAGGTGGACATTTATTTCCTGCTATTTCTATTGGGAACGAATTAATTAAACATAATTTTTCAATAATATATATTGGTTCAAAGTATGGGATTGAAAAAAAATATTTTAAAGATAATAATATAAAACATTATTTATTAAATATTAGAGGAATTCAAAGACATATATCAATTAAAAGTATTTTAATAAATATATTATTTCCTTTAAGATTTATACTTGCATATTTATCATCAATTTTTTTAATAATAAAATATAAACCAAAATTAATAATTGGTACTGGTGGATATGCTTCTGGATTACCACTACTAGCTGGAATTTTATTCAAAATTCCAATAATGATTCAAGAACAAAATTCAATACCTGGACTAATAACCAGGAAATTAAGTAGAAAAACAAACAAAATATTATTAGGATTTAAGGAAGCAGAAAAAAAACTACATGGAAATTGTGTTTTTACAGGTAACCCTATAATGTCAAACCTAAAAATTTATAACAAATCAGAATCGAAAGAAAATTTAGGATTTGATACAAATAAAAAACTAATACTAATTATTGGGGGCAGTCAAGGGGCTCGAGCTATAAATAATTATATATATGAAAATATTGATTTTTTTATTGAAAATAATTATCAACTATATTGGCAATGTGGATATAATGATATTAAAAAATTTAATAAAATTCAAAAAAAATCAATTAAAATTATTCCATTTATTAAAGATATGTCTAAAGCATATTCATCTGCAGACCTGGTTATATCTAGAGCAGGAGCTATATCAATAAGTGAGCTTTCTATAATGAAGAAGGCTACTATATTCATTCCTTTACCATCAGCTGCTGATAATCATCAAGAAATAAATAGTAAATTTTTAGCTCAGAAAAAAGCATGTATTTCTATACATCAATCTAATTTAAAAAATAGGGATTTAGAAAAAACAATCTCAAACTTATTTATGAATAATAAAAAGTTAGAAGAATTAGAAAATAATATAAAAGAATTTTGTAATAAAGAATCAACTAAATTAATTGTTAATGAAATTTTGAAAGAAATTAAATGAATTTATTTGATACATCAAAAAAAATACACTTTATTGGTATTGGTGGAATTGGCATGAGTGGTATGGCTGAATTTTTATTTAATCATGGATTTGATATTTCCGGATCAGACATATCAAGTTCTGAAAGGACTAAACACTTATCAAGTGTAGGAATTAAAATTTCTAGCTCACATCAAAAATCAAATATAAAAAATCATGATTTAGTAGTTTATTCATCTGCAGTAAATCATAAAAATATTGAAATTATAAGAAGTAAAGAACTTAATATACCAATTATGAAGCGTTCTCAAATGCTCGGAGAATTAATAAAAATAAAGGATACTAGCATAGGTGTTGCAGGAACGCATGGAAAGACAACTACATCATCTATGCTAGGTTCAATTTTATATGAATCTAAATTAGATCCTACATTAATTATCGGAGGTATTGTTAATAAATTTAATAGCAACAATATTTCTGGAAATGGAGATTTTATTGTTGTTGAGGCAGATGAGTTTGATAAAAGTTTTTTATCTTTAAAACCAACATATGCTATTTTAAATAATCTTGATAAAGAACACTTAGATACGTATAAAAATATCAAAAACTTGAAAGATACATTTTGCAAATATGCTAACTCAGTACCTTTTTACGGAAAAGTAGCTATCAATAATGATTCAAGATACCTAGTTGATATTAAAAAAAGAATTAATAAGCCTTCAATTACGTTTGGAATTGAAAATAATTCTGATATAATGGCAAAAGATATAAAATTTGATAAAAATAAATCTTCATTTAAAGTTATTTCAAAAATCTACGGAGATTTTAAAATTCAAATTCAATGTCCAGGAACTCATAATGTATATAATGCGCTTGCAGCAACTGCACTTTCACTAGATATGAAAATATCAAAAAATAACATTATAAATTCATTAAAAAAATATTCTGGAGTTAAAAGAAGATTTGAAATTAAATACGAAAATAAAAATAATAATATAATGGTTATTGATGATTATGCTCACCATCCTGTAGAAATTAAATATACTATAGATGCTATCAAATCAGGTTGGAATAGTAGATTAATTAGTATATATGAGCCACATCTTTTTTCTAGAACAAAAGAATTTAAAAAAGAAATCGCTGAAGCACTTTTATTATCTGATAAAATAATTATTACAGACATATATGGTTCAAGAGAAAAGCAATTAGATAATATTAAAAGTGACTTAATTATTAATGAATTAAATTCATACAATCATGGTGATTATTTACTAATAGGTAATAAAAACAATATTTGTAATTACTTGAAAAATAAAATTAAGCAAAATGATACAATATTAGTTATGGGTGCAGGTCAAATAAACTCTGTAACTAAAGATATAGTAAAAATTATAAAGGAAAATTATGAAAAAAATTAATATTGAAAAAATTGTGAATTATATTTTTATAATTTCATCAATAATAATTACTATCAACTTAATAATATTTAGTATAAAAGATAATATTTTTGATATTAAAAATATCAATATTCAGAACAACAAGTTTATTGATAAAAAAGAATTGAGCCAATTAATCGATGATGAATTAAAAGGTAAAAATTTACTAAATGTAAATATATTTAAATTAAAAAATACAATCAATGATCATGATTTCATACAATCATCGAAAATATATACTTCATTTCCTTCAAAACTTCATATAGTAATAAATGAGATCACACCAATTGTATTATTTGAGCAAGAATCTAAATATTATTTATATGATTATAAAAAAAATAAAATTGAAGCAGATATAAAAGCTTTAAACTATTTTCCAGTACCAATTTTAGTAAGTGATATAAAAGATCATAATAAAATCAAAAATATAACAAACTCATTAATTAAAATTTTTAATCAATATCATTCGTTTTACCATTCAATATCACAAATAAAAATTAATAATAAAGAAATTCACTATATGACAGATAAAGGAACTACTATTAAACTTAATTTAGATAATATTGATTTGCATACTCAAAAATTAATTAACTTTATAAATCAAAATCAAAAAAAACCAATTGAAAAATACGAATATGTTAACTTATTAATTCCTAATCAAATAATTGTTAAAGAAAAGAGTATATAGAAATATGAATAATAAAAATATAATTTCTGGTATTGATATAGGAACTACAAAAATTGTTGTAATTATTGCTGAAAAAAAAGATGGTGCAATAAATATTATAGGATTTGGTAAAAGTAATTCTGATGGATTAGAAAGAGGTATTGTTGTTGATATAAGTAAAACTATAAAATCAATAACAAAAGCTGTTAAACAAGCTGAAGAACAAGCTAATATTGAAATTGAATCTACATTTGTTGGATTAACAGGTGATCATATAACGGGTATTAATTGTACAGGTAATATTTCTATTTCTACTGGTGATTATAGAAATCCTGCTGGAGAAAGAATAACCCAAAAGAATATTGATAAAGTATTAGAACATTCAAGGGCAATTAACTTATCCCCAGAAAGAAAAATATTGCATACATTATCAAAAGAATTTAAGGTTGATGAAAGATCTGGAATTAAAAATCCACTTGGATTATCAGGAAATAGATTAGAAGCAAATGTACATCTTGTAACCATAGCAAGAAATATAGAAAATGACCTTAGAACATGTATAGAAGAATGTGGTATAGATATTGACGGATTTATATTAGAGCCCCTAGCCTCCTCAGCTTCAGTATTAGATATAAATGAAAAAAAATTAGGTTCTATACTTATAGATATAGGTGGAGGAACAAGTGATATTATCATATTTAATAATAATTCTATTATTCATACAGGTGCTATACCACTTGGAGGGGAAAACTTAACGAAAGATATTGCTTATGGATTAAATACCTCCTTAGAAAATGCAGAATTTATTAAATGTAAAAATGGGGTTGCTAAAGAATCTTTAGCAGATGAACAGAAAATAATTAAAATAATAGGAACAAATGGAAGAGAAGATAAAGAAATATCTGAAAAGTATCTTGCTTCAATTATTCAACCAAGAGTAAATGAAATATTTAATTTGGCAAAAAATGAAGTTGAAAGAAGTGATTATAATGGAGATTTTACTTTTGGAATAATATTAACTGGAGGTGGTGCTTCACTAAATGGAATTATTGATATAGCACAAGAAATTTTTAATATGCCTGTTAAGATTGGAATTCCTGATACAATAAATGGTAAAGCTGAAATCATTAATAATCCAAGATATGCAACTGGTATTGGTATTATAAAATATGTTATAGAAAATAAAAAAGTTTTAAAAGAACAGTTTGAAATTAATAATAATAATTCATCAATAAATACATTTATAAGCAAAATTAAAAATGTGTTTAATAAAATAAATTAAGAAAAGGAGAAAATATGTTATTTGAACCAGCAAATCTATCAGAACAAAAAGCAAAAATAGTTGTAGTAGGTGTGGGAGGAGGTGGAGGAAATGCTCTTAATAGAATGATTAGTGATGGTATGAATTCTGTTGAATTTATAGCAATAAATACAGATGCTCAAGATCTAGAAAATAATAATTCTCAAAAAAAATTACAAATTGGGAAAGAATTAACTAAGGGTTTAGGCGCAGGAGCAAATTCAGAGATAGGCAAAGAAGCAGTTAAAGAAAATAAAGAAGTGATTTTAAAAGAACTTGGACAGGCTGATATGATATTCATTACAGCTGGTATGGGAGGAGGAACAGGAACTGGTGCTGCTCCTGAAATAGCTAAATTATCTAAAGAAATTGGTGCACTAACAGTAGGAATTGTTACCAAGCCTTTTGCATTTGAAGGTCCGATTAGAAAGAAACGGGCTTTGGAAGGTATTAAAGAAATGAAAAAAAATTGTGATACTCTATTAATTATACCAAATGAAACATTGTTAGAAATTGCATCAGATGATACAACAGTTAATCAGTCTTTTCAACTTGCTGATACTGTTTTAAATGAAGCTACTAAAGGAATATCAGATCTAATTAATAAACCTGGATTAATTAATCTAGATTTTGCTGATGTTAGTACAATTATGAGAAATATGGGAGATGCTATAATGGGAAGTGGTAACGCTAAAGGTGAAGAAAAAGCGATTCTTGCTGCTCAACAAGCTATTAATTCTCCACTACTTCAGAATGCAAGCATAAAGGGTGCAAAGGGTTTACTTGTTAATGTTTCAGGACCAAAAAATATGAAAATGAAAGAACTTGATGAAGCATCTAACATTATTTATCAAGAATCTGGTGAGGATGCAAATGTAATATTGGGTTGTGTAATTGATGATAATTTAGATGATGAAATAAAAATAACTGTTATTGCAACAGGTTTAAATAATAATGAACAACCAGAGTTTTATGATAATAGTCAAGAAGAAAATATTAGAAATAAATATTTAATGCATTCAACAACTGTAGAAGAAACAAAAGAAAGTTTAGTTAATAATCAAGTAACGTTTGATAATAATGAATCAAATCAAATTGATGAAAAAGAAAAAGATGAAAATCAACAAGAAAATAAAGAAAGCAAAGAGAGTAAAGAAAATGTACTACAATTTGGTGAGAATCTTGACATACCAACTTTTTTAAGAAATAGAAAGATTTAAATTTATTTCAAAAATTGTTTGAAATTGATCTGATTTATAAAGTCTAATTTTACCTTTATGAATATACTCAATTATTCTCTTGGTCAAGTTTAGACCTATTCCCCAACCTTTATTTTTTGTACTAAATCCTGGCTTAAATATTTGACTTTTATTATCTCTTTTAATTCCAGATCCATTATCAATAAATAAAATTTTTACTTTTTTATTATTTTTTTCAATATCAATATATATTTTACCATTATTTGATTTAATAGAATCAATAGAATTTTTTATCAAATTTTCAAAAGCCCATGACAATAAAATCTTGTCACCGTTAATTAATAAATTTTTATTTTTAAAATTATGATTTATTTCAGTTTTACTTGACTTTGGTAATTTTGACTTATAATAATTAATTACATCTTCTATAACTTCAATTAAATTGAACTCTGAAAATTTTGGCATTGAACCAATTTTATTAAACCTATCAGAAATATTTTCTAATTTATTCAAATCATGCTTCATCGAAGTATATATTTTTTCTTTATTACTAGGATTTTCTTCTAACAAACCTACCCATCCCATTAATGACGAAATAGGTGTTCCAAGTTGATGCGCTGTTTCTTTTGCCATACCAATATAAACTGAATTTTTTTCATTTGACCAAATCAAATTAATCCCTAAAAACATAAAAACTAATACTATAAAAGCAAATCCAAATTCTACCAATGGGATCCATCTAATATTTTTTATTAATACAGAATCTCCATAGTGAATTCTTATTATAGGATTTCCATCAATTTCCATAACTGTCAATGGATTATTATTTTTATCCATTCTATAAACTATATCTTGAATATTACTATCATTATCAAACTTTAAATTCAAATGTTGATATGTAAAAGAACCATCATTTTTCTTTGTAGATATTATCATTGGAATTTGTAATTCATTAATCAATGGAAGTAGTGTATCAAGTAAATATTGGGAATCTACATTTTCATTTGTTAACTTTTCATGGTAAATATTTGCAATTGTTTTAACTTGATTATTTAATTCATTTCTTAATTGATTTATAATAAATGAATTAATTAAAAAAAATGTAAAGGCTAATATAATAACCGTAAAAAATATACCTAACTTTATTTTATTTATGTCTTTATGATTTCTTACCATAATATCTTCTTACTAATAAATATATAAAAACTAATATTATTAATGCTATAGCTATTCTTGTTATAAATAAACCATAATAAAACTCTTTAGGATTAAATCTCATTTCAAAATTATTTACACCCCTCGGAACTTTTAATCCTCTTACGATTTTATTTACCTCATATATTTCTTGTTTAGTTCCATTACAAAATAATTCCCAACCATCTTCATAAAATATTTCACTTAATATTAAAAATTGATCTGAGCTACTTTTTGTCTCAAATTTGATTAAATCTGCTGACCAAAAAGTTAATTTGCTTATTCTATCTTCAGGATTAAAATTTTCTTCTATTATATTATCATTAATATAAACATAATTTTCTGGATCATAATTATTTTCTAAAATATCATCTAAATTATTTTCATCAGATAAAATTTTATTTGTAAAGAAAATTCTACTTGAAAAATCATTGTATTCATATAAAAAAAGACCCACTTTCTTACCATCATAGTTCTGATTATTTCCAAAATAAGTAAGACCTTTTTGACCTAAGTTTTTAAACGAAGTATGATTAAATTCTGATGATGGTAAAATAATATATTTAATATTAAATAGTTTTAAAATACCTTCTGGCCAAAGTGTAAAACCTTTACTATTAATTTTTTTTATAAATTCATTATAGTTGTTTAGCTTAGCAGGATGATATCCATTTATATTTTCTATATGATAATTCGCCCACCTATTTTGTTCTCCAACAAAATCCATAATTCTATATTTTGATGAATCATTCTTTAAATAAGTTATAATTGGATCTTGATTTTTAAAATTTTCTATATAATTATTTTCTTTTAAAATATTTTTGTGAGGTATATGAATTGCAGGAGAAATTATTTCTCTATCTATTCTAAAATAATCGTAAGATATTATTATAATTAATATATAAACATAGACTTTTCTATTTATTTTATTTTTGTAATAAAAATATATTGATAAAACTGTAATTAAAATTACTAGCATTATATTAATTGAATCATAAAAATGCATTTCATTAATTTTTGATATATATGGATTATTTGGATTAGTAAATAAATGACCAAAAATTAGATAGCTCAATGATATGAGAAACAAAAAAAGTAAATAATAATTTTTATATGTTAATTTTATTTTATCTAAAAGAATTCCAAATCCTAAAGAAGCTAAAACCAAAATAGAAAAATGACTTAAAATTAAAATATATGCAGGAACTCTAAATTTATTAAAATAAGGAAGATAATGATAAAATATTTGATAAAAATTAATAAAATTACTTCCTAGAGAAATCAAAATAGATAAAACAATTGTCAACAAAAAAAATAATTTAAATTCTTTTTCAATCTTTGATTTTAATAAACCAATAAAAGCTAAAAAAATAATAAAAATTGATATGTAATTAGGATAATCAGTAAAAGGAAAATCACCAAAGTATAAAGGACCTCCAAATCCTAAAGAATAAGGAAAAATAAAAGTAAACATTTCTTTTAAGCTTAATGACCATTGAGTTGCATACTCAATTCCTGCTCCCCCACCAATATTTGAACCTCTAATTGATTTTGAACTATATTTTAATATTGGTAAATAGATTGATAGTGATAAACAAAGTCCTAAAATTAAGGAAACTATTAATCCGATTTTAAGTTTTATAAATTTATATACATCTTTTACTTCATTTTTAAAAAAATAGAAAATATTTATCACAAAGAATAAACCTATCATCATCCATGTGTAGTAAGCTATTTGTACATGACCTCTTTGCAACTGAAAACCAATTAAAATTGAAAATAATAAGTAATTAAGTATCTTAGGTATTTTATAAATTTTAAATAAGTAAAGAATAATCCATGGAATGTATGATGCTGACATCATTTGACTACCATGTCCATAAGCAAACATTACTATCATATATGGCATTAATAAAAATAATATAGAACCAAATAAAGCAGTATATTTTTCCTGTTTAAAAAATAAAATCAATTTATAAAAGCCTAAGGCTCCAAATATTAAATGAAAAATAAAATACCAATTCCATGATAATCCTAGATTATTAAGTATAACCATTAAATGATGAGGATAATAATAATTTGAAATACTTAAAAATGAGTGTATAGTTGGTATACCACCTAGAATCCAAGGAAACCACAAGGGAAACTCATTATATGAATCTACATATAATTTAATTGCATTTTTTACAGCAATAGGTGATAAAGAATCTCCACTTGTAAATAAATTTGCACCATTAATTAACTTATAAAATAAAAACGATGCTATAATTAAAAAAATAGATAGAACTATAATATAGTCTTTAAATCTCATGAAATTATTAATTTTATTAATGTGAAAAGAAGTCTAATAGGTAATAATATTATATTTATCAAAAAGTACAAAATAAAAACGAGAAAATTATTACTGAAATATAAAAATTTAATTGAAGAAACTAATTTGTAATATAATTTAAGAATACTAAACCTTCCTCCCATTGAACTTGATATTTTGTGACTTATAATACTATCATGAACAAATATACATTTAGTATTGTTATTCTTTGCTCTTAAACACAATTCTACATCCTCATAGTAAAAATTAAAAGACTCATTAAAACCTTTTAAAGAATCAACCAAAGATTTACTAATTAACATTGCACACCCTGAAACAAAATCAGTTGTAGTTGTTTTATATTCAGTTCTTCTTTCGTCTGAATTAAGACCAATATGATATGTAAGTTTTGTAAATGGGCTTTGCCTACCCCCTGCATACCATATTAAATTATTATTACTATTTAATATTTTGGGTGAAAATATATTATTAGAACCAAATTGATTTATAGAAATATGAAGCCTCTCTAATGTGTCCTTATAAATTATTGTATCATTGTTAAGCAAAAAATAATAGTCATCGTTATCATTTTTTAATTTTTTAAAAGTGTAATTATATCCTCTTGAATAACCAAGATTTTTATCAATTTTAATAATATTAATTTTATTAGAAATTTTATTTAAATCTTTTAATGAACCATCTGATGAACCATTATCTATAACAGTAATTTTATAATTTTTATAGCTTGAGGTTAATATAGATTTCAAACAATCATTTAATACTTTTTTTCCATTCCAATTCAAAATTAAAATATTTATTAGAGGATATTTTTTCATTTAAGTAATTCCTCAAAGTATTTACTAAAATTATCAAATGAATATCTGTCTTTATATTCATTAATATATTTTTTAGATTGATCAAAATTATGATTTTGATAAATTTCAGACAAAATTGCAGATAAATCGTTGCTATTATTATTTTTAAAAAAATATCCAGTTTGTTTTTCAATTACATGATCAGTAAAACTTGGTAAATTAGAACAAACAACTATTTTATTAAAATGGTAAGCCATAGGAATTATTCCACTTTGAGAAATTTTTTTATATGGTAACACAACAAGATCCGACGCGGAGAAATATAAATTAATTTCATCATTCGGTATATATTTTTCATGCCAAATAACCATATCAGAAAGATTATTATTATTTATTAAATCTTTAATTTTATTTGTTTTTATATATGATTCACCAGCAATCAATAACTTAATATCAAGATTTTTTAAATTTTTTAAAGCATTTATTAAAATATCTAAACCTTTATAATCTCTAATGAATCCAAAAAATAACAATAATAATTTTGGTGGATTTTTAATTTTCAATTTTTCACATGCATCTTTTTTTGAAATACTTGATTTTAAATTTTCTTTTAAAGGTAAAAAACTTTTTACAATTTTTGAATTATTACCAACTAATTTTTTTAGCTTAAACTCAGAATCATCTGACATAACTAGAAAGTTATTGATATTCAAAAAGAATTTTTTTATAAAATATTTTTCAATAAAAAAAGTTTCGTGAGGGAATATATTATCACAAATACAAGATATTTTAATGTTATTTTTTTTACTTTTAATTCTCCAATTAATAAATAAATACAGTGGTATAAAGAAAGGATTCCAGTAACGAAATATCACATGAGAAAAATTATTTTTTAAAATATAATTTGAAACCTTAAACCATGAAATAGGATTTAATATATCAATATAATACTTAATATTCCTATTGTCTATTTTCATTGAAAAATCATACTGAGAATCACTTGGATATAAAAATTTCGGATACAACCTACTAAAACTTAAAATACTAACTTCATACTTATCTCTAACATTAGTATATATAATTTCTGATTCTTTTGAAATTCCTCCTTTAATAGGAGGATAAGGAGTTATGATTGCTATTTTCATTCTTCAAAATTGAAGTATCTAGCAATATCTATATTTTTATTTTTATTTATGTTAACAATAAGTTCACAAACAAGACCAATTGAAAAAAATTGTACACCAATTATAAGCAATAAAAGGCCTAAAAAGAAAAGAGGATTTTTAAATGGGGTAATCCAAATACCATTGAACCAGTTTATTGTTAAATAAATATTAATCATCACTCCAACTAAAAATAATAATAAACCAAGTGAACCAAATAAATGTAATGGCCTTGTTAAATATTTCTTAAAAAACATTAATGTAATTAAATCAAAAAAACCATGAAAAATTCTTGATTTTGTATATTTAGAATTACCATGTTCTCTTTTTCTATGATTAACAATAAGCTCACTTACTTTAAAACCATTATTCTTAACAAGAATAGGTATAAATCTATGTAACCCACCATAAATATTTATCATCTTAACTGCTTCAACAGGGTAGGCTTTAAATCCACAATTGAAATCATGTATTCTAATGCCGGTTAAAAATCTTAAAACAAAATTAAAAATTTTTGATTGTATTCTCTTAGACAATGAATCTAATCTATTTTTTTTCCAACCTGATACTAGACCATTTGTTTGTCTAACCTTGTCAATAAATGAATCTATTTCTTTAGGATCATCTTGTAGATCTGCATCTAAAGTTAATACTACATTTCCACTGCACTTTTTAAAACCTGCGTTTAGTGCTTCTGACTTACCTTTATTTGTTAAAAAATCAATTAACTTTACATTTGAATCATTACTAATTAAATCTAAAATTA
>PAHD01000019.1 GCA_002704685.1 Fidelibacterota bacterium | reverse complement strand
TGAAAAGAAGAAACAGTTCTACCCCAAGAAATCCACCCCAGAGCACCTTTGTTTTGGGAGGCAGAAGGATCTTCAGACTCAAGAAGCACAAAGTCTTGAAACACAGAAGCCTTATCTTTTGTTTTTGCTAAAGATAAAGAGTCAGAAATTTTTTTCTGAAGAACCGAAATGTCTTTTAAAACGGCTTCTTTATTTTTTGGAAAAACGCCAGGCATACTACAACCATCATATCCTAAAAGTAAATGATAAACAAAACGTCTATCTTTTATGTGTTGTTTTGCATCAACTAAATCACTTTCTTTAATAAGGGGGTAGGCTACAAAGTTTTCGTATGCAAAATTTATAAGCAATTGCGACTCTCTCTGGTTCAGTTTAGTATAAATTTCGCCGTGTAAGTTTATTTTTTTTTCAAGGGACTCAAAAAATACCAGCTCTTTTTCTAAAAAAGAGTTTTTAGAAAGACGCTGTTTTGACGTATCTAAAACAACCCACTCAGAATAAGGCACAGTCTCATAAAAATCATAGTCGTATATGTTTGTGTTTTTAATCTGAAAAATAATCTTTTCAGAAAAAATAAAAGAACAGAAAACAAATAATAATATTTTATTAAACATATAAATTTAAGTAAGACTTTAGCAAAATATAATAATCTTCATCAACAAAAGAGAATTGAATTTTTAAAAAACTAGTGTTTGAAGAAACCGTGTATTTAATTTTTTTGTTTTCAAAAAAATCTGAACTTTTATTTAAAAAAGAAGAAATGTTTTTTATTTTAATAGAGCTGGCTGTTATAGTAAATAGAAAATTGTCTTTTTTTATTCCCACAACAGGGGTTTTTTCAGCTAAAAAAGAAAGTTTTTTTGATTTAAAAAGCATAACAAACTCAAAGGGAAGAGCCCCAAACAAAATGGTTGTTTCTTCTAAAAAACGATTAACGCTTTCTTCGTTAAGGCAGTCTGATATTTTTTTATAATAAAAAACTTTTTGATCCTGATCTTTTATTATTGATGAAGAAATAAAGGCGCTGTCTATGTCTATTACTGGGTCCTGGGTACTGTCAACGTAAAAACCATTGCGCATCGTTTTAGAAAGAATTTTAGAATAAAGGCTAAAGCCAACGGTTGACTCACCACTTTGTTTGTATCCAAACAAACTACCAGAACCCCTGATTTGAAGATCTTCTAAAGAAAGNCTATATCCGGANCCTAAAGAAGAATGTCTTTTTAAAGAGGNAAGNCTTTCCTCTCCCTCTTTTGTNATTTGTTTNTTTTTAGGTATAAAAAGAGCAGCGTAGGANTGAANATCAGAGCGNCCCACACGCCCTCGAAGCTGGTGNAGTTGGGAAAGACCAAACATGTGGGCGTTATTNATTATTATAGTATTNGCAGCAGAAACATCAATGCCNCTTTCAATAATGGTTGTTGAGAAAAGAACAGAAAAANTTTTTTNTCTAAACNNNTTCATAGTTTTTTTTATTTTATTTTTTTCCATGCCACCATANAGATAGGAAGANTTTATGTTTGGAAGNTCCTTTCGAAAATAANTAAACATTNTTTTTAAACTATCAACAGAGTTATCAACAAANTATACNTGCCCACTNCGATTAAGNTCCTTTAAAATNTAATTTGCTATTGTTTTNAAATTAAAGNTATGAANNTTTGTTATTATTGGGCGCCTTTCAACTGGTGCTGTTAAAAGAGTNCTTATGTTTCTTATNCCAGAAAGAGCAAACTGAAGAGTTCTAGGAATAGGGGTTGCCGACATNCTTAAAANGTTACANNGGGGCGAAATTTTGATAATTTTTTCCTTATCTTTAACACCAAAGCGATGCTCTTCGTCAACCACAAGAAGAGANGCTTTTTTAAGAACNTCTTNATTTTTTATAATGGAATGGGTTCCTATTAAAACATCGGTTTTNCCCAGCAAAAAATCTTNNAATTTTTCTTTATTNTTTTTAGTTAGTCTTGAAANTTGAAATATGTTGCAGCCAAAAGCCTTCAGCCTATCNNTAAAACAAGAATAAAGCTGTTGAGAAAGAATNGTCGTNGGAGCAAGAACNACAGCTTTTTTATTGTTGATAAAAGCATAAAAAACNGCCCTTATTGCTATTTCNGTTTTTCCAAACCCAACGTCTCCGCAAAGAAGNCTGTGCATTGGAAGATNAGAGGAAAGATCTTCTTTTATTTTTAACCACGCCAAAGACTGNTCCTTTGTATCAAGNNATTTAAATTCTGANAGAAANAGATTAAACAANTCCTCATCATATTTAAAGGGAGGAATNAANGATGATTCCCTTTCTATATAAGAAGACAAAATNCTTTGAGAAAAATCTTTAGCNGCCTGCTCGGCCCNGCTTCTTTGTTTTANCCATTTTTTATTTTTACTAAAGCTCCCNAGCTCACAGTTAGATCCACNTGGTGCATAAAAATGAAGTTTATTTAAAAGGTTAACNCTTANNGTTATTCTGCCATCNGAAAAACGCAATGAAANAAAACCCTTTTTGTTTTCATCTGACCCNTCAATGTTTCCAGTATATTGACAAACACCAAAAACATCATGAACGTAATAGTCNCCATGCTTAAGNCTGCCAACAAGGGGAATTTTTTTTGTNCTTATGTTGTTTTTACCATCAACATACCAGCTCGGCAAATAATATGTGTTTTTATATTTACANCCNCTTGAAAGCAAAAAAGAACAGAAAACTATTTCTTTNTCTTTGTTTTTTTTATAATCTGAATANNTGATGGTTTTAATGGGGTCTTTTATNGTAAGNGCTGTTNCACTTTTNGTNTNGGTNTTTTCAATAATTATTTTTTCTTTTTTACAAAAGATAATAAACTTATGCTGTTTAATTTTTTCTTCTATCGAATAAANNGGTCTTTGNGGGAAAGGAAAAGCCTTTANTGTTGTTTCTTCACGAANAACATCACCGCTATTCGGNTTAAAAACTAAAGCCTTNGTNTTTCCACCNAAAAAACCAACCCTAAAAGGATACTTGNTGCTAAATGAAAAAACATCNAAAACACCNCCCCTAGAAGCATACTCTCCNGGANTAGATACAACATCCGTACTTTCATANCTNTTTTGTTCTAAAAAAGCCANAAAATCCNCNCTTTTTGTTTTNTNNCCACAAAAAACAAAAGGCTCNANTTCNTCGCTGTGAAANANAGGCNTTTTAACNGAGGNCTTGTCTACTATAAAAAGACTAATATCATTANAAGAATAAGANACTAGAGCAGANGCCCTTTCAAACATTTCTTGGTGNTAAGAGCTTGATATGCNTTCNTCTTTATCAANATGCGGAANAAAAGCAATGNTGNTGCTCAANAGATCAAAAGAAGAAGAAANATCATCAAACAACCCCTCNTCGCAAANAANTGAACAAGGNTTTTNAAGNGAGNTAACAAGCAGGGGAAGAGAAGACCAGNTTTCAAGAAAAAGAATGGTTTTTTTATTTTTTTNCGCTGACTTTTTTATATTTGGAAGAAGGTTTTCTGAGNAATGTTTCACGTGAAANNTTAGTTTTTTATATTTTTTATTTTTGAGCCTATTATTGTAATATCTGTTGGTCTTATCCCAAAAACGCGAGATGCTTGGCCAAGTGTTTCAGGCTTAACAGCAGAAAGTCTTTCAGCCGATTCTTTTGACAAACCAGAAAGACTAGAATAAGAAAGGCTAGAGGGAATTAAAAAATTTTCAAGCATTTTGTTTTTTTCTATTCTTTCTTTTTCATTCTCTATATAGCCATCATATTTTATAGAGGTTTCAACTTCAAAAAAACAGCGATTGTAGTATGGTAGGCTCGCTCCATTCTTATAATCAGCCTTAAAGTAGCTGTAGTCAGGCCTNTTTAAAAGATTTTTTATTTTTTCTTTTTTGTTTTTAAAAACAACAGATNTTTCAATAAAACTAAAAATCTCCTTTTTGGTGTTAATATATTTATTGTAAGCTGTTTTNTGTGAAGGAGAAAAAAGGCCAAGCTCTTTAGCGTGACCAGAAAGCCTAGAAACAGCATTGTCCTGTCTAAGATAAAGCCTGTGTTCAGCTCTAGAGGTAAACATTCTGTAAGGCTCATCTAGGTGACTTGTAACAAGATCATCAATCATTACGCCTATATATGAGTCTGTTCTTTTAAAAACNAAGGGATTTTCTTTTTTTACAAAGAGAGCTGCGTTAATCCCCGCAACAAGGCCTTGGGCAGCGGCCTCTTCATAGCCCGAGGTTCCATTAATTTGTCCTGCTAAAAAAAGACCTTTTATTTTTTTTGTTTCAAGGCTTGCTTTTAGCTGACGAGGAGGGATGTAATCATATTCAATTGCATATCCTGGCCTTATAAACTGAACATTTTTAAGCGCAGGTATAGTTTTTAGAGCCTCTTTTTGTGTTTTTTCAGGCAAGGAAGTAGAAAAGCCATTTACATATATTTGGTCTGANTTTGACCACTCTGGCTCTAAAAAAAGATGGTGAGAGGGTCTCTCTTTAAATCTAAAAATTTTATCTTCAATNCTCGGACAATACCGCGGACCAACGCCTTTTATTNTGCCNGAAAACATNGCTGACTCTTTTATNTTTTTGTTAATAACCCTGTGAGTNTTTAGGTTTGTATTAACTAGGTAGCACTTTTCATTTAAGCTTTTAGGATTTCCACTAAAAATTGAAAAAAAAGCTGGGTTTTTATCTCCTGGCGCCTCCTCACACAGCTGAAGGTTTATGCTTTTTTTGCTTATTCTTGGAGGCGTGCCTGTTTTAAGTCTGCCTGACTTTAGCCCGTTTTTTATTAAAGCCTCAGTTAGACCATAAGACCCTTTTTCTCCCATTCTTCCAGCTCTATAGTTGTTAATACCTATGTGAATAAGTCCGTTAAGAAAAGTACCACAGGTTATTATTGCTGTGTCTGTTTTTACTGTTCCGCNATTTTTCAGTTTTAATCCCTTTAGCTCTTTGTTTTTTACTATAATATCATATACCTCATCTTCNAGGGTTTTAATATTTTTATCTTTGTCTATTAATGTTTTGATATATTTTGGATAGTTTTTTTTGTCTACCTGTGCCCTTGTAGCCCAAACGGCTCTCCCTTTTGTTTTGTTTAGTGTCTTGAATTGTATTCCACAAATATCGGCTGCTTGCCCCATTATTCCACCAAGCGCATCTATTTCTTTTACTAGTTGGCTCTTTGCAAGCCCTCCTATTGCGGGGTTGCATGAGAGTCTTCCCAGGGCATTGTTGTCCATTGACACAATGACGCTTTTTACTTTCATTCTACTAAGAGCAAAAGCCGCCTCTATACCCGCATGGCCACCCCCAACAATATATACACTATTTTCCAACACAGAATCCTTTAAAAATAGTGTTGATAATTTCATCCTTATCCTTATAGCCTTGAATTTCGCAGAGTTTTTCATGTGCTGTTCTTAGGTAAGAGGCAAGCACCACAATATCATTTGTATTTTTATATGAGACCAAAGCTTCTTTTAAGTAATCAGAAACTGACTCTAAAATATTTTTTTGTCTATTGTTAATCAAGAATCTGTANNTGTCAATAAAAANCTCTTTATANTNGGCAACNTCCTTNTTTAGTTTTTTTATAAGAGNTTTTATACCTTCTTCGCTTTTTGAAGAAANACTTAGGGCGTTTTTTTCTTTTNTATAGCCCTTTAAATCACTTTTGCTTTTAATAAGCAGNGTTTTTTTATCTTGAATAATTTTTGAAAAAGATAAAATGCTTTTTGCNGGAGAATAATCNTCNANAAATAAAATAATATCAGANTCCTGTATGGTTTTATACGTACGNGAAATACCNTTTTTTTCAACTGTTTCTTTAGTTTTTCTTATTCCAGCCGTATCCACAAGCCTNACATTAATATTNTTAATGACAAAGNCAGCTTCGACGGTGTCTCTTGTTGTTCCTCTTTTGCTAGTAACAATAGATCTTTCGTAGCCTAAAATCTTATTGAAAAGACTCGACTTGCCCACGTTTGTTTTTCCAACCAGAGATATTAAAACGCTGCTCTTGTTATCGCTTGCCAGATATGATAGGCTTTTAGTTTTTTCAACCAAACGAATAGCTTCATTGATTTTTTTTATATAAGCTTTTTGTGTTTCAAAATCAATTTCGCTTTCATTAAAATCGAGCTCATGCTCCATATAAGTAAGAATATTCTTTATTTCTGTAGAAACACCATCAACCTGGCCAGAAAAAGAACCCTCAATATTTTTAATTGAAAAAAAAGAGTCGAGGCTATTATTTGAGTCAATGGCTGTCTTAACAAACTCCGCTTGAGCCAGATTCATCTTTCCATTTATAAAAGATCTATATGTAAACTCTCCGGGTGAAGCGGGTCTAAAAGAAAAAGATTCAATAGCCTGTATTATTTTAGTTGCAATAACAGAGCCACCATGAGAAGAGATTTCAAGCATGTTTTCACCGGTATAACTTTTGGGGTTCTTGTAAAATGTAACCATGCACTGGTCTATTGTTTTTTCATTAAAAAAAGCCGTTTTAAGGTGCACATAGTTTGGCCTTGGGTCTTTTTTTTGTTTGAAAAGCTCTTTATATAACAATAAGCAAGACCGGCCAGAGCACCTTATAACGTTTAGTGCAGACCTTCCAGGAATTGTTGCTAAAGCAACAATGTTGTCTTGAGCGCTATACACAAATTATTTACCCTTTATTGATCTTTGTTGAAAATAGTTTAAGAAATTATAAACAGTATAATATAAGTTTAAACCCGATGGAAAAGAATTAAATAAAATAAAGAAAAACCCAGTCATCATATACATCATGGGCTTAGTATTTTTATCCATAGTGGCCATAGAAAGCCTTTGGGTTAGAAACATAGAAATGCCCAATAAAAAAGGAAGAAAAGCAACCTGATTGCCATAAAGAGGAATCGAAAAAGATAAATCAAAGATTGTGTCAGGTTGAGAAAGATTACTTATCCAACCAAAGAACGGAGCACCTCTAAATTCGATAGTTGAACGAAAAACAATAAATAAAGAAAAAAGCAGAGGCATTTGAATTAGCATTGGAAGACAGCCGCCCAAAGGGTTAACCCCTGTTTCTTTATATAGGGCAACCATCTCTTTATTAAGACGCTGAGAATCATTTTTATATTTTTCTTGTATTTTTTTTAATCGAGGTTGGATTTTTTGCATTTTCTGCGTTGATTCAAAACTTTTTTTAGTTAATGGTCCCGTTATAACCCTTATCATAAAGGCAAAAAGAATTAATATAACTCCATAATTGATGCCAAGGAGATGAAGTTTTTTAAGTAGCCATAAAACGGACCTGCTAAACGGTTGAATTGGAAGCCAGCCAAAATTCATAACTCTATCTAAATATGTGTTTGAGCTTTCAATAACATCAACATCTAGTGGTCCAAAAAACTGAGAAACCGAAATTTCCGAAGATGGAAACTCTAGCTCCATTTTATATACGGGAATTATATTTTCACTATTTAGCTGATATGAAGACCCAGATAAAGAGCCACCAAAAGAATTTTTAGAAATTAAAGCGTTTATAAAGTATTTGTTTCTTATTGCCACCCAGTCCGTTTTACCTGAAAATGAAACACGATCTTCATTATCATTAATATTTTTTGGTGTAAAAGAAAGAGAATTAATTTCTTTTGATTGAGCCACATAGCCACTTGAATACGTTATCTCTTCGAAAAGATTTTTTTCAGTTGAGTTTATTCCATCTGCCCAAACAACAGAAACGGAGCGGGGTGCACCAGTAAGAGAATAGTCGTGATTTATAATGTATTTATCTGCATAGAAAGTTGTTTTTTTTGTAACTGTTTCACCATTAAGTGTTTTTTCCATAATAACAACTAAAGAATCGTTGTTTTCTAAGCGGATGACTTGCCCAGGACGAATATTTGGGCTTATTATTTTAAAAGGAATATCAAAATATCTTTCTGAGTAAACCTCTAAGCAGGGACTGCAAGGGTTTTGCACTGGAATAGAAAGATTTAGGTTTATATTTTTTGAATAAGCTCCATTTTTATCATATCCCCCAATATACTTATACCCGTCTTCATTAAAAGAATGCATTTCAAAGTCCAAAATTGAACCACCACTAAGATTGGTAATCATAGCCTTATATTGATTGGTAGCAATAGTAAAATTTTCTCTATTCGAAAATTCTTGGCCCTTTGGTTTCGTTTCTTTACTTTGCCTAGCAACAGTCTTTTGTGGTAGTATTTTTGCTGTTTTTTCAGGAGAAAAGTCGACTTTTGGCTCAACTTCGCTACTTGGAACAACACCTATAAGCTGTAAATAAAAAGGAATCGCAAGAGTAAGAAGGCCAATAACAAGTCCCGTAAAAATAGTTCTTTTTGTTTCGTTCATAGTTTTAAATTCTTTTTTGCTAAATGCTCATTAAATAATTTAAAATGATTTAACGGTTTTTTTATTTTTTTTAATTTTTTAGTTGGTTTTATAAAAACAGTAACGCTTTTATTTAGCCTGTTTCTGATAAAATAACGAGCTCTTCTTTTAAAAAGATTTCTTTCTACCGCAGATCCAAGGTTTTTGCTTAGGCTAAAAATTATACCGGGACTTTTTGAATCAATATATTTAAATATAATTTTTTTTGTAGAAAAACGGAGAGAGCTACCAAGGGTTTGCTTGATTAAAAAAGAACTTAAAGGGCTTTTCAATCGCTAACCGTTAGGCGCCTTCTACCTTTTTTTCTTCTTTTTGATAAAACGGCTTGCCCAGCCTTACTAGACATTCGTTTTTTAAAGCCATGAGTGTTTTTTCTTTTTCTATTGCTAAGCCTTGTTGTTGTCTTCATGTAATTAAACCTATATTATTTATTATTAATTTATATAAAACAATTTAAATATTGCAAAAATTTTAATCTTTACAAAAAACCTCTGTTTTTATTCCGCCTCTTGGACTGAAATCTCCATGTACTTTTAGTTTTTTTGGTTTAGAAGCAGCCTTAAAGTCTTTCAATATTTTATTGGTTACTTCTTCGTGAAAAATACCCAGGTTTCTAAACTTAACAATATATAATTTTAGAGATTTAAGCTCTACGATATATTTGTTTGGAGTATATTCTATATTAATACATCCAAAATCAGGAAGACCTGTTCTAGGACAAACACAATTAAATTCTGGAATTGAAACCAAAATAGAATAGTTACTATCGGGATTTATATTATCAACAACTTCTAAGTCTTTAAAGCTTGGAGTACTAGACATATGCGATTTGAGGGCTTCTATCTACCGCGCTGAGGTCTTCTTGATTTTTTTCTTCTTTTATGCCTTCTTTTCCACTCAAGAGAGTTGTCTGAAGCACCTGGATCAATCTGCGTAAGTTGCGCTTGTTTTTTTTGTAAATAAGACTCAACGGGGGAAACAACAATAACTCCATATGAAGAATTTTTGCCTAATATGAAAGAAAAACAACATATAATTAAAATCTTTTTCACTACTAGTATACCCCCTTGGTATTATTTAATTACAACTACAACATTAATATATAAACTCTGAAATAAAAAACAAAAGAAAAAAATAATTTATTTCTTCTCTAATAATATGAACCCTGAACAAACAATCTCGGTTGTTTTTAGTTTTTGACCATCTTTATTTTCCCAGGACCTTGTTTGGAGCTTTCCTTCAATTGAAACCAAAAGACCCTTGGACAGAGATTTTTGAGCAGCTTCTGCCAGCTTATCCCATATAACAATATTGTGCCACTCAACCTTTTCAGCAAATTCGCCATTTTTTTGCTTCCAAAGTTCATTAGTTGCAAGCGAAAAAGAAACAACAGGAATACCAGCAGAGGTATAGCGCGCCTCTGGTTCTGCCCCTAAACGACCAACAAGCAAAACCTTGTTTAAACTATTTTTTTGCATAGAATAATATGTTATAGTTCATTTTAAGAACCAAGCTTTTTATGGGGAATTTGAAGAGTAAAAAAAGCACCGCCATTTGAATTATTTCCAATTTCAATTGCACCACCGTGAGAGTTCATAACCTTATAACAAATTGAAAGACCAAGCCCAACACCTTCTTTCTTTTTATGATCACCGCGCACATATCTTTTTGTTATTGTTTTTAGTAGCTCCGGATCAAGGCCAGGCCCACGATCTTTAACTGTTATATTAAAGCAAGAGTCTTTTTTAGAAAGGTATATTCGTATTTTTTCAATTTTTTGAGCATATTTATAAGCATTTTCTAATAAGTTTTTTATTGAAATAGCAATTTTAACCTTATCAACAATAAGAACTTCATTTAACAGGCTGCTTTTATCGATGACATCAACATTTTTTACAAAAGACAAGTCTTGAGCTTGCTGGATAAGCTCATAAACAGGCGTTTTTTCAATCTTTAAATTTGTATATGGAGAAGACATTTGATCGGACAGTAAAATGTTGGTAATAATAGAGTCTAAATACAAAATATTTTTATCAATTTTATTTAGCTTTTCATTAGCCTCAGAAAACGTCTCTTTTGTTTTTTTAATTATTTTACTATCAACACCAGCTTTTTCCATTTCACCAGAAAGATAAAGCGATTTATTTTTTGGTTTTAGCAGGTCAATTAAGAGCCTAATTTTTGATAAAGGTGTTCTTAGTTCATGGCTTACATCAGACAAAAGTCTTTCTTTTTGCTTGAGCAAATCTTTTATTTCATCAACCATTTCATTGAAGTTTTTTGTGAGAACAGCAAGTTCATCGTTGCCCCTTACTGCAACCCTGGATTTTAGGTCTCCTTTTTCAAGGTCGTTTATTCTTTTTTGAAGGAGAGCAATTGGTTTTAAAAACCTTCTTATTAGCTGATATAAAACGTAAAGAGAAATAAATGCAACCAAAACAAAAGGAACAAAGGTAGGGGGCGTGGTTGGAGGAATGTCTAAAGTAATTAAATACTTGTAACCCTTTCTTTCTACAAAGGTTGCCTGAACAATGTCATCATTAAACTCTAAATCACCAAAAGAAACATAGTTTTCAAACTTTATATCATGGGATAGCGAGTAGTTTTCTGTTGAGCTATAGCTTAGATAATTACATAGAGCAACAGAATGGCGATGATTGCTCCAATAAACCAATGTGTCGTTTTCACAGTATTTATCGTTGTCAGACTTAAAAACGGTACACTGAAGCTTTAGATTTTCAAGTTCATTTGCAAGAACCTCCATATCGGGAGGGGACCCCCAGGAAGCAACAAGCTTATTATATAAATATGCATCATGAGCATCTAGAATATCATCTCTTCCTGTATACCTCCAGTCCGTAAAAAAATAAGTTAGTGAAGAAAGAGAAAAAGCTGCAAAAATAAACAAAATTCCAATTTTACCAAATAAAGTTGTAAACCACCAGCTGGCAGTTATCTTAAACCAACTTGAAATAGAACCAAAAAATCGTTGAATCACTTTTTAGTAGGTGTAGCTATAAATTTATAGCCTACCCCATGAATTGTTTTTATAAACCGTGTTCGAGCGGGCGTTTCTCCTAGTTTATTTCTTAGCCGACTTACAAGCACATCCACGGACCTATCATAAGTTTGCCATGTTATTCCCCTTAAGTTTTCAACAAGGAATTCACGATCTAAGACTTTGTTGCTGTTGTTTGCAAACAGTAATAGAGCTTCAAACTCTGAAGTAGAAAGAGAAATAGTTTTGCCATCCAAAATAACCTCTTCTTTTATTTTGTTAATATCTAAGCTTTCAAAATTCAAAATATCAACCATAGAGTTTTTCGAATTAACCCTTCTTAAAATAGATTGAATTCTGGCAAGCAATTCTCTGGGCTCAAAGGGCTTAGCAAGATAATCGTCTGCTCCTAGCTCAAGGCCCACCACCTTATCTGAAACTTCACCTTTTGCTGTAAGCATTATAACAGGAACATCCAGTGTTTCACGTATTTTTCTTAACAGTTGAAACCCATCCATTTCTGGCATCATAATATCAAGCAATATGAGGTCTGGAATAGAGGTTTGAAGGTAGTCAAGAGCCTTCACTGGGTTATGAAAAACCTTAGTTTTCAACTTATGTTCAGATAAAAACTCATCTAATAATTCTGTTAGTTCGTTATCATCATCAACCACTAGTATTGTTGTCATTTTTTCTCCTATTTACTGCAATTCCGATTGTATTTTATTTATTAGCTCTTCAGTTTGTTTATCATCTTTCATTTTTTCCTCAATTGTTTTACACGCATGTATAATCGTTGCATGATCTCGTTTACCAAAATGGTTCCCAATGTGNGTTANAGAATTTTTAGTAAGCTGACGACACAANTACATTGANATATGCCTTGAAAAAACTATGTCNACNTGTCTGCTTTTACTATAAACCTTNGCCTCGCTAATGCCNGTTTCTCTTGATACTTTNTTACATATATCTTNCATTNTAATTTTTTTAAAAGCCTTGTCTCCTAAAATATCTTTGATGACTGTTTTTGATANGCTTTTGTTTATATCTGTGTTTGTTAGAGATGAAAGAGCTAGTATTTTTACCATTGCCCCCTCCATCATTCTAATNTCATCTGTAAAAGAGGCTGCCAAAAACTCTGTAACATCGTACGGAATCTCAAGNTTTTCATTTTCAGCTTTTTTCATTAAAATNGCTATTCTTGTTTCGAGGTCAGGNGGCTGAATATCAACAATAAGGCCNGACTGAAATCTTGAAACAAGNCGGTCTTTTAAATGTGTAAGCTCATTNGGNTGCCTATCTGTTGTTAATACAATTTGTTTTCCTTGTTGAAAGAGATCGTTAAATAAATGAAAAAACTGCTCTTGTGTTTGNTCTTTACTTTGAAAAAANTGNACATCATCTAAGATTAAAATATCTACATTTCTATAGTATTGTGTAAACTTCGTTGAATTGTTNTTTTGAATTGAATTTATAAAATCAAGCATAAATTTTTCGCTTGTTACGTAGATGACCTTCATTTTTGGTTGAGTTTTTAAAATATGATTACCAATTGCTTGAATTAGGTGNGTTTTACCAAGCCCAGGGTTACTATAAATTACAAGTGGATTAAANGGAGTTTGGCCCGGACCATCTGCAACTGAGCTTGCAGCAGCNTTAGCAAANTGATTTCCNTTTCCTTCTATAAAATTAGAAAAAGTATANCTATTATTTAATTGAGAAGCACGATGAAATTGTTTTGGNATTAAGCTCCCCGCAGNGCTTAAGGTGCTNTGTTCANTTTGTTCTTGTGATATTAATACGCTATAGTTTACTTTTAACGCGACACCAAAAACATCGCNAATTGCTGTGTTTAANATCTCGCTATATTTTGATTCAAGCCACTCATAATGAAACCTGTTTGGAACTTGNAAGGTAATTTCATCACCAGAACAACTNGTCGCTGAAAGAGAACTAAACCAGGTTTCGAAAGCTTGTTCGGATACANTGGATTGTATTTTTTTTAAACAACTACCCCAAAGTTTTTTATATTCACTTTTAATTTTCATAAGTTATTCACAAGTTATAAACAGTGCTTGTAAACTTCGTTAATTTAAAATAATTTAGCTAGAAATTTATAGTTAATATTTTATGAAATATAAAAAGTCTTTTTTCTTCTGGTTNGCGTTGATTATAGNTTGGAACTTTGGGTTTCCATATGCAACAGCTNCCCAAGATGTTTTAGTGTCTGTTTTTTTATATTTTGTATTTTCACTTTTAGANCAAAAATGAGCTGGAAAAGAAANAAACAGGANTATTACTTNTCTAAAAAACCNATAGTTTTTGGCCACAGGGGCTCNCCAACATATAAAACAGAAAATACAATAGCTTCTTTTGAGAAGGCTTTAGATCAAAAAGTAGATGGTCTTGAGCTTGATGTACGTACAACTAAAGATAAAAAAGTAGTTATATTTCACGATAGTAGTCTCTTNAGATTAGCCGGAATTAAAAAAAGGGTTAGAGATGTNCCCTATAATGCTTTAAAATTAATTAAAATAAAAAATGGTCAAAGAATTCCGCTCCTTAAAGAAATCAAACCTCTTTTATCAAAANTAAAAGTTTTAAATATAGAAATTAAATCTGATTCATTTTANAGGGGTTTTAGTGCTGTTGGTCCGGTACTTAGGTTTATACAAGAAAATAGTATTGAAAAAAAGTGTATTGTTTCTTGCTTTAATCCACTGGTTTTGTTAAAAATAAAATTTAAAAAACCAGAAATTATTTTAGGTTATTTATACAATCAAAACGTTCCTTTTCATTCATGGCATAACTTTGTTTGGATCAACAGGGTTAAGCCAGATAACCTCCACATACACTTTAGTCTATTAAATAGCTGGGTTGTAAGCTGGGCACGAAAAAAAAATCTTAAAATAAACAGCTATACAATAAATAGTAAAAAGACTTTTAAGCTAGCAAATGTTGACGGAGTATTTACAGATAACATTGAATATATAAAGTAGTGTAAATTATATTAAGAGCAATGCTTACTAAAATCAAAGAGTTAAAAGAAAAACACAACGCAATCATACTGGCTCATTATTATCAGGAACCAGAAATTCAGGATATGGCAGATTTCGTAGGAGATAGTCTGGAGCTTTCACGTAAGGCTGCAAGNACAGATGCAGATGTTATTTTATTTTGCGGTGTTCACTTTATGGCAGAAACAGCAAAAATTGTTAACCCNGNAAAAAAAGTAATTATACCAGATATGGATGCAGGCTGTTCTTTGGCTGATAGCGCCCCACCAAAACTATTTAAAAAGTGGGTAGAAAAACACCCTGATCATGTTGTTGTTTCTTATATTAACTGTTCCGCAGAGGTGAAAGCATTGTCAGATATTATTTGTACATCAGCTAATGCAAAAAAAGTTGTTGAGTCAATTCCAAAAGATAAAAAAATTCTTTTTGCTCCAGATAGATTTTTAGGAAAATACATAATAAAAGAAACAGGGCGAGATATGGTTTTATGGAATGGTTCTTGCCAGGTACATGAAATTTTTTCAGAAAAAGAGCTTGTTAAGATGAAAATGAAACAACCGAAAGCCAAGGTTTTAGCGCACCCAGAGTGTGATGAAAATATTTTGATACACTCAGATTTTATTGGTTCAACAAGTGCGCTTATCAATTACGTCAACATATCAGATGACAGGCAGTTTATNATAGGAACAGAACCAGGCGTTATACATCAAATGCAAAAACAAAATCCAAAGAAAGAGTTTTTTCCTTTACCAAATCAAAACGGATGTGCATGCAATGAGTGTCCTCATATGCGATTGAATACTATGGAAAAAATTATTGAAACCCTTTCATCGTTAAAAAATGAAATAAATCTTGATGAAAAAACTAGAATAAAGGCTCTAAAACCTCTAAATAAAATGCTTGAGATTATATGATTAGACATGAACAAGTTGCAAGCCTAGATAAAGACTATATTAATAAAAAATTAGAGCAGTTTTTTATAGAAGATAATATTTTTGATGACATAACGACCATATCTACGCAAAATAAAAACAACCAAACAGAAGCTGTTTTTTTAGCTAAAGAAGACTTATTGTTCGTTGGAAAACAAATAATATTACAGGGTTTTAAAAAGTGCGTTTTTAAACACGCAGCAGAAGATGGCACTTATTTAAAAAAAGGTAGTCAAATTGCAGTTTTATCAGGGCCCATTGTTGAAATTTTAAAAAAAGAAAGAGTCATTTTAAATCTTATTCAAAGGCTAAGCGGTATAGCAAGCACAACTCAAAAGCTAGTCAAAAAGACAGAAAAGTTTGGTATACAGCTACTTGACACGCGTAAAACTACACCCGGATTAAGAAGATTCGAAAAATATGCTGTTTTTGTAGGTGGAGGCACAAATCATCGCTATAGCCTAAAAGACAGTGTAATGATTAAAGATAATCACTTAATAGGGAATTCTAGCTTTCAAGAGTCTGTTGATAAAGCCTTTGCTAAAAATCCAAATAAAGACATACAAGTCGAAGTAGATAGCAGCAAGCAGTTAAGGGAGGTGTTAAAAACCAAAGCAACATCGATTTTGCTTGACAACTTTCATCCTAAATCTATTAATCAAGCCATAGGTATGATCAAGGAAAAAAAGAAAAAAATATATATTGAGCTTTCAGGTGGAATTAATATGTCCAATATAGACAGCTATTGTATTGATGGTGTGGATGGAATATCTATGGGTGCACTAACTCACAACATTAAAAGCAAAGATATAAGCCTCGATTTAAAATGAAATATAAAAAAACAGATATTTTAATTATTGGTTTGGGTCTTGCGGGAATTACGGCAGCAATAACAGCAGCTGAAAAGGGTAAAAAGGTTACTGTCTTAACAAAAAGCAAGTCTCTTTCTTCTGGCAGTACACCATGGGCGCAAGGAGGTATTGTATATAAAGGGCTTAACGATAGTCCAGAAAAATTAAAAAAAGACATTAAAAGAGCTGGTTCCGAGCATACATGGGATGCAGCTGTTAATCACCTGTGTAAAAATGGACCAAGGTTAGTTGAAGCTTTTTTGATTAATAAGCTCCAAACTCCATTTGATAAATCAAAAGATAAGCTGAAAAGAGTTTCTGAGGGAGCGCATAGCGATGCGCGCGTAATTTATCATGCAGACAAAACAGGAGAAAGTATACACAAATCTTCTTTGGCATATTTAGAATCATTACCAGGGGTTGAAGTTATAAGCAATCATACAGCAATCGACCTTTTAACCTTTTCACATCATTCGACTGTTTCAACAGATATTTATAAAAAACCAGCCTGTTTTGGTGCGATGGTTTTAGATCAAAACAACAAAGAGGTAATCGCATTTTTAGCTTCGAAAACCATACTAGCAACGGGTGGTTTAGGACAGCTGTTTTTACATAGCACAAACCCAAAAGGAGCAACAGGCGATGGCATTGCTATGGCGTGGAGAGCAGGGGCAAGATGTTTTAATCTACACTACGTTCAGTTTCATCCGACAGCACTATATCACCCATCTGGAAGGTTTTTAATATCTGAAGCAGTTAGAGGAGAAGGTGGTCGCCTTGTAAATCTAAAGGGGCAGCAGTTTATGAATAACTATCATAAGCAGGGAGATCTTGCACCACGAGATGTTGTTTCTAGGTCAATACACCAAGAAATGTTAAAAGAAGGATCAGACTGCATGTTTCTTGATATTACAAATAAAAAAAAAGAATGGCTAGAGAGTAGATTTCCTACAATTTTTAATTATTGTCTGAGAAAAGGAATTGATATATCAAAAGATCCTATCCCTGTAGTTCCTGCAGCACACTATAGTTGTGGAGGAGTGGGGGTCAATTTAGTTGGAAAAACATCCCTTAAGCGACTTTATGCTGTTGGAGAAGTATCTTGTACAGGCGTTCATGGAGCAAACCGCTTAGCAAGTACTTCGTTGTTAGAATGCTTGGTATGGGGCTTTTATGCAGGAAATGATGCAGTGCAAGATAAAGATGATGATAATTATTTTCCACCAATGCACCACTGGATGCATGGAAAAAACTCAATAGACAGTGGACAAATTGCCCAAGAATGGCTTACGATTAAAAATACGATGTGGAACTTAGGAGGGTTAATACGCTCACAAAATAAATTACACGCGGCTATGAATATTTTAAGAAATCTTCAGTCAGATGTAGAAAAAACTTATCAGGAAAGCAAGCTTGACGATAAAATTTTATCCTTAAGAAACGGTGCTCAAACAGCTTTAGCGATAATTGCATCAAGCATTGAAGCAAGAGAGAGCAAGGGGACTCATTATATTGAAAGCTAAACCACTATATTATCAATAAGTCGAACATTTTTATAAAAGATCGCAACGCTGATTAGGCTATTTTTACTCCATATTGTTAATTCTTCGAGGGTCTCATTGCAAGCAATGGAAATATAGTCAATCTGAATGTTTTGATTTTTATTAATCATTGAAGTAAACACTTTTTTTAGCTGGTTTACATTTACATTCCCTTTTTTAATGTTTTCCTCAACGAGCTTTAAGCCCCTATATACAACGCTGGCCTGTTTCTGTTCACTGTGACTAAGATAGTTGTTGCGCGAGCTTAGCGCGAGGCCATTCTCGCTTCTTACAGTTGGGCATGAAATAAAACGAATATTATAGTTTAAATCTTTAATCATTTGATTTATAATTCTTGATTGCTGAGCATCTTTTTCACCAAAAAAAGTATGAGTTGGGCTAACAATATTAAAAAGTCTGGAGACGACCTTGGTTACGCCATAAAAAAAATGGGGTCTTGATTTTCCTTCAAGCTTTTTAAATAAACTATTTTCATATGTGAAATTATCAGGTTTGTCTTCAGGATATATTTCGTTATCTGATGGTAAAAAAACAGCATCAACATTTAAGCCCTTTAAAATTTTTAAATCTTCTTTGATAGTTTTTGGATAAGAACCAAGATCTTCTTCTTGAGAAAATTGAGAAGGATTTATATAAATAGAAACTAGTGTTTTATTGCAGTTTTTTTTGGAAGATTTAATTAAAGAAACATGCCCGGCATGAAGCGCACCCATTGTTGGAACAAAACCAACAGTGTTGACAATGTTTTTTCTCCAGGCAATACAATCACTTACTAAGTGAAAAGTTTTCACTAGTTAACTCTCTATATCAGATTTATACTTTTTAACAGATTTTAAAACACTTGAGTAAAGAGAGTCATACTGCATCGCATGCCCTGGAGGTTTATCTGAACTATAGCCTAAAATATCATGAAAAACCTGAATTTGTCCATCGCATTTTTTTCCTGAACCAATGCCAATGGTTGGTATTGTTAAAGTATTTGTAATTTTTTCTGCTAAGGCTTCAGGAATACACTCTAAAACTATACCAAAAGCACTAGCCTCCTCTAAAGCACAAGCATCATCAATAATTTGTTTTGCTTCTTGATTGTTTTTACCTTGAACTTTATAGCCCGACATTTGATGGTATGACTGGGGGGTTAGCCCAACGTGACCAAGAACAGGAATGCCATGTTCAACTAGCGCATAAACATTCTGTTTAATGCGAACACCTCCTTCAAGCTTTACCGCTGCAGCTCCACCTTCTTTCATTAGTTTACCAGCATTTTTTATGGTTTCTTCAATTGAAGGTTGATACGACAAAAAAGGCATATCAGCAACAATTAGTGAGCGCTTAGAACCCCTTGAGACAGCCTTTGTTAGTAATAGTATTTCTTCCATAGAAATAGGAATAGTTGTGTCATAGCCATAAATCATCATTGAAGCGCTATCCCCAACAAGAATTAGAGGAATTTCAGCCTCGTCAACAATTTTAGCTGACATATAATCATATGCTGTTATTGTAGGAAAGCTAGTTTTTAAACTTTTTAAATTTTTAATATGTTGAATTGTAATTTTTTTCAACCTGATATATGATTTTTATGATTTAATCTAATAATTTTTGGTTTATGATTATTAGATTCAGATTTATTTAATGTGCAGTAAGACAAAATAATAACCCTATCACCTGTTTTTATAAGGTGAGCTGCAGCACCATTTATACAAATACTTTTTGACCCGGGAGTATCGGGTATAACATATGTTTCAAGCCTTGCACCATTTGTAATGTCTAAAACATGAACTTTTTCGTAATTTTGTATTTTTGCTGATTTCATTAAATCAGAATCGATTGCAATAGAGCCTTCATAATCAAGATTTGCGTCTGTAACTATGGCTCGATGAATTTTTGATTTTAATAATTTGATTAACATTTTTTTTATTATATTGAAATATTACTTATTAATAATTTACTACAAAAATAAAATTATATTGAAAAAATAGTTATTAAATTTGCTAATTATTAATTAATTTTTTGATAATATTGGAAGCATCTAAATTCAATCAAACTATGTTTAAAGGGTTATTATATTTATTTATTTTAATGTTTGCATATCAATGTGCATCAAACCCCACACCCCAGACAAACAAGGGTGAAAACAAAGACAGAACAGAAAAAGAAAGCTACATAGATGATCTTGTCTCTGGTAATAATTACTCTAGTGATAGTTTAGAAAAAAATAATATTACTGAAAACATTTTTATAGCAGAGCTTCAGTCTGAACTTCATACCAACAAATCAGAAATTCAAAATTTAAGGTCTATTATTAAATCACTAACCAAGCAGGTTGAAAGCCAGCAGCTTGACAAGAATACGGAGCAATGGAGCGCATCTCTAGGAATTTATAATCAAGAAATTATAATGCAAAGTGGTACAGTGTATTATGGTAATATTATTTATCAGGACGATGAATACGTAACACTTGAAACATTAATTGGAAAACTTAATATTGACAGGGCTCAAATTACAAGAGTTGTTTCACATAAAATGCCAACAAACCAAGAGGGCGTAGACTTTCCAGATATTGCAGTTGGGACCTCTGTTTCAAGCATAGAAGATGGTACTCTGCTTTACAAAAAACCAGCTGAAGTTGTTTTAATTGGGAATATAACATCTTTTAATGATGACGATGGGAGTACCAAGCTTTCAGGTAATGTGAAAAATATCGGTGGCAAAAGAGCAGATTTTGTTAAGCTAAACATCACTTTATATAGAGATTGGTCTCAAAAACTAGAGCCCAAAACATTCTCAGTCTTCGTAAACGGTGAAACACACTATTTAAATCCTGAAGATAGTACGATGGTTTCCTTGAATAGTTTGAGTCCAAAATCTGAGGCAGGATTTGAATTGCACGTTCCTCAAAACTTTGGAACAGTAATGAGCTGGACTTATGATATAGATTACGAAGAGTATGAATAATTAATTTAATAAAAAACATTTCAATGATTAACCAAACATTTAAATTTTTTTTATATCTTCATATTTTATTTTTTTTAACTACTAATTTATTTTCAAATACTAGAGTGGCTTTTTCAAGACCCGGGTCTTTAATTAGAACGCCAACTTATTTTGATTCAAATCCAATAAGTAAATATTTTTTTGGTGTTGCAAGCGAAACAATTAATACAGATACAAATAATCTAGCTCAATCACTATATTTTCATGCTATATCACCTGATGGTTTGAGTTATGGCATTGCATATTCAACGCATGCCCAAATCAATAACCTGGAAACACCAAGATCTGAGATTTCACTGCATGTAAATAGGAAAATTTATGAATCTAACCAAATGCAGATCGTTGGAGGAATTCAAGATGTTTTGTTTAAGTCAGAAGATGAGCATGAGCTATCTTTATTCATTAGCCTTGTAAATAGAGGTGTTTTTTTAGGTAGCGAAAAAAAATATTTTTTAAAAAGTGGAGTAGGTTTTGGATCTGGAAAAATTAATAATGATTCTCATAATTATAATGATGAAATTTTACAAAAAGCCAGAGTGTTTTTTGGTTTTAAACTAAATACTCCACTACTACAGCATACTGGTGGCATTGATTTGCTTTTAGATTATGATGGTGCAGGCACACATTTTGGAGCCAAAATTCCTGTTAATAAAAATATTATGTTCAATTTTGCTTTAACAAATTTACAGCAGCTTGGGAATCTGAATAAATATAAAGAGCCTTTGTCGGAATTAATTTTTTCTGACTCTCCGGCTATTTCTTTAGGTTTAAGCTTTATGATTCCATCCCAAGCAGAGTCTACAGCAAAAATTGAGCAAGCAAACATACCGTTTGAAACAGCTGATGAACAATGTATAATTACACAAACAAAAGAATTAAGTAATGCTCCACTGTCTTTGGATAAAGAGTGTCAAGATCAGGCGCTAAATCAATTTGTTAAAAATATAAATAAAGATTTTACAGNACTAAATGATTCAATTAAAACAATTAATCAAGAAATAGAAGTCTATCAAACCCAACTTTTAGAAAATAATTATCAAATAAATGTGTTGCAAGATTCAATTAATATGCAATATCTTAAACATCGCATTTCTGAATCAGAGTTAAATATTGCGATGAAACATTTATCACAATCTTTACAATATTTTTATTTAGAAGATTATTTATCTGCTTTAAATCAAGTAGAAAAAGTTATAACAATGTTCCCCTCTTTAGCTATTGCATATGCGAGAAAGGGTACAATTTATTATAAAATGGGTGATATTCAGAATGCAACTATAAATTGGAATCTAGCTTTAAAGTATGACCCTGAATACACAGAGGTTCAGAATATGTTGCTAAATATAAAACAAGGTTTTGAAAATAATTAATTAGGAGAATTAAATGGATATTGCATCGCTAATTGGGCTAGTGCTTGGCATTGTTTTGGTTATTGGCGCTATGGTTGAGCAGGCTGGTAATGTTGCAGGGCTTTCTGCGTTTGTCAGTTATGGTAGCCTTATGATTGTACTGGGAGGAACCATTGCCGCAACAGCTATTGGATTTAGAGTAAATGAAATTTTAAGAGTATTTACACTGGTTAAGTTTGTTGTTACCAAGCCAAAGTTTGTTCTACATGAGTTAGTTCAAGACCTTATTGATGCAGCAGAAGCATATAGAAAAGGACCTTCTGAGCTTGAAAAGTTTACTGAAAATGTTAAGAATCCATTTATTATAGATGGATTAACATTTATTGTAAATGGAATCAAATANGATGATTTAAAAGCAATTTTGCANCAAAGAGAAAAATTTAGATTTAATAGAGAAAATCATGANTCTGATTTAATGTTAACACTTGGTACTTTTTCACCAGCNTTTGGAATGATTGGAACTTTAATTGGGCTTGTTTTTATGCTAAATAGTATGGATGGNGGNGCNGANNGNGCNTCNAANATTGGNCCAGCTATGGGTGTTGCTTTGGTTACNACTTTCTANGGNTCTCTTTTTTCAAGTTTGATTTTCAATCCTTTTGCTGANAANCTTCAGCTTAGAAANAGAGAAAATAGACAAGCAAGTGAGTTAATGATTGCTGGATTATTATTGATTTGGCAAAAGAANCACCCTTTAGATGTTTCTGATATGCTTACATCTTATATTGAGCCAAAGGACAGACTAAAATATTTCAATGATCAAGATTAATGAGTAGTGAATTAGATACAGATAACAGTAATATAGAAAAAAAGTCAGGTGGCGGAGGATGGCTTATGACTTATGCAGATATGATGACATTATTGTTTGCATTTTTCGTATTATTATATTCCATGTCTTCACCAGATCCTGTGAAAATGTCTCAAATCCAAGATGCTATGGATGAAGATAGCTCACTTAAAACACAAAGCGAAGTAAAGAAAGAGTTTCAAGAAATTATTGAGGAAATGGGTATAGAAAGTTCAACTAATATTATAAGTGATCCTCGAGGAGTTGCCATTGAAATGGACGGTGATATATGCTTTGGTTCAGGAAGCACTAATATTAAAAATACATTAAAAAGTATTTTAAACCAAGCTTCAGATAAAATACTAGTTAATGAAAAAGATTTTAGGATGGTTATAGTAGAGGGTCATACAGATTCTGATAAAATACCAAAAAAATTACAAAAATTTTATCCAACAAATTGGGAATTATCTGCCGCAAGAGCTTCAAATGTTGTAAATTATTTAATTAGCAAGGGTGTTAGTTCTGGCAGACTGCAGGCATCAGGGTATGCTGATAGATGGCCATCAGAGGCTACATGGTATGATGTAAGAAGTGGGAAAATTAATGATGAAACAATTGCTAAGTATAATTTAACAGAAAAACAGAAACAAAAAAATAGACGCATAAAAATTGTGTTTACCAATAATTAAAAGGTACTAGGAGAAAACATGAAAAGTTTTATAAAAATATTTTTAATGATTTTTACAATATCAAGCTTTGCCTTTAGCCAGAATGCTGAATTAATAAGTCAGCAAATTACAATTGAAAATGCTATAAAAAGCAAAGTTGACGCTGTGGTTAATAAGTTTTTAAAATCAAGCGAATACTTAACTATTGTTAATGCCAGGCTAGACTTTAAGCCAGTATCCTTAAGGTCTGTTGATGAAAAAGATATGGGAGAAGTAAAATCCAGCACACAGCTTTCTGTTATTCCAGGATTAATGCCAAGTATCCCTACGCAGCAATCTTTATATAAAAAATCTAACAACTCTCAAGATTTTAGTTTTTCAGGTGAAAAATATATTTTATATCAATTAGAAATTATAATCTATTTAGATGAATCTATTTCAACAGGAAGTCTTCAAACTAATTTATCTACTGTTATAATGCAAAATTTAAAAGAGGTAGACTGTAATGAGTGCATACGATTTGAAACATTAGAGTTACCTGGTATAGGTGAGGGGGAGCAAAGAACTGACTCAAGCTTGGAAGAGCTTTTAATTGAAATTGATTCTTTAAAAGAAACGATGAGAAATAGTCAGTTAGCTATAAAAGATAATCAAATTAATGAACTTGAGGATATTAATGCTAAATACCTTGATGAAATAAAAGACTTTCAAGACCACTTAAAAGAGCAAGACCGTCTTAAGCAAGAAGCTGAAGCAATGAGGATGGCTAGATTAGAAGAAAATGAACGCAATTATAGAGCTAAGCAGGATTCACTATATGTTTTAACTTCTATTAAACTTGATGAGGCAGTAAGGGGCCGTATACAATCAGAGGAAACTACA
>PAHD01000018.1 GCA_002704685.1 Fidelibacterota bacterium | reverse complement strand
GGTGGTTCATCAGGTTCAGAAATTTGTGATGATGGTATCGATAATGATGGTGATGGATATGTAGATTGTGATGATTATAATTGTGATGGAACAATTGGAAGCGCTGATCCAGCCTGCAGTGGAGGTACAACTGGCGGAAGTGGATCAGAAGAATGTTCAAATTGTATTGATGATGATGGAGATGGGTATATAGATTGCAATGATTTTGATTGTGATGGTGATCCAGCGTGTCCATTTGAAATTTGTGATGATGGTATCGATAATGATGGTGATTCTTATATTGACTGTGATGATTTTGGTTGTAGTGATGATCCAGCTTGTAGCTCTGGAGGTGGAGGTGGAGGACCTTGCGATAATTCTTCTTTAGGTGATTTGTTTTTCTCAGAATATGGGGAAGGTTCTAGTAATAATAAATATTTAGAAATATATAATAATAGTTCTGAAACAATTGATTTATGTGGATACGCATATCCAAATGCAACCAATGGTGCTAATTCAGAAGGAACATATGATTATTGGAATGAATTTGATTCAGGGGCTTCAATTGCTCCTGGTGATGTATATGTTCTTTGTCATGGTTCATCAGATAATTTAATTCAACAGCATTGCGATCAAAATCATACATACCTCTCAAATGGTGATGATGGATTTTGTTTAGTCTATGGTTCAGAAAATAGTTTTCAAACATTAGATTGCATAGGTGATTGGAGCGCCACAGATCCTGGGGATGGCTGGACAGTTGCAGGTGTTGCTAATGGAACTAAAGATCATACCTTGGTTAGAAAACCAAATGTCACGTCAGGTAACGAAGGAAATTGGAGTTTATCGGCTGGAACAAATACCGACGATTCTGAGTGGATTGTTTATAACCAAAATACTTGGGACTATGTTGGCTCGCATGTGATAAATGATGGAGGTCCAGTTTTTGGTTGTACTGATGAATCAGCTTATAATTATAACTCATTTGCAACTGTTGATGATGGAACGTGTTCTTACCCTTCTTCAGTTTCGATTAGTGATATCCAGGGTTACGCAAATGCTTCACCTTATGATGGTTTGCCAGTTATATCAACAGGTCAAGTTACAGGTATTACTGATATAGGATTTTACATGCAAGATGGTGAAGGCCCTTGGAGTGGGATATGGGTCTTTACTCAAGGAGCAACTTTTAATTATGGAGATTTTGGTTTGTTAACTGAAAATTCATTAGTTCAGGTTGAAGGGCAAGTAATTGAATATAATGACTTAACAGAAATAGAGGCTACTAATGTTAGTATTATTTCAATAGATAATACTCCTTTAAATCCAGCTATAATATCGACAGGTGACTTTAATGAGTCTTATGAAGGTGTTTTAGTTCAATTTAATAATGCTTTTTGTACAGCCTTACCTAATCAATATGGTGAGTGGGAAGTTAATGATGGTTCAGGTATTATTACAATTGATGATAAATTATCACCTTATGAACCTACGTTAAATCAATCTTATACTGTTACAGGTGTTGGTGATTATTCATATGGTATTTATAAAGTGCAAAGTAAGTCTGTTGAAGAGGTCTTCCAAGGAGATTACCCTTTAGCTAACGCAGGAAATGATCAGAATGTTGATTTTGGTGATACAGTAACATTAGATGGTTCTAACAGTTCTTTTAATGATGGTATCATTATATCATACCAATGGACACAAACAGGTGGAGCTAATGTAAATATTATTGATGCTGAGAATGCTGTGGCATCTTTCACGGCTCCAACTGAATTTTCATCTTTAAGTTTTTCATTGCAAGTTGTGAACAATTTAGGAAATTCATCTATAGATTTTGTGAATGTAATTGTTGGTCAGCTAGGAATTTATGATATTCAATATACAGCTGATGCAGGTTCTGAATCTGAGTGCTACCCAACTATGTTTGATGGTCAGTCTGTGATAGTAAATGGAATTGTTACAGCTGTTAGAAGTTTTTCAAGCTATCCAAATTTTTTCATTCAAGATCCAACTGTTGATCAGTGGGCAGGTCTTTATGTATATGTTAGTGAGATGGATGCCCTAAATGTAGGTGATGAGGTGTCACTAGAAGCTGAAGTTAGTGAAAGTTATAATGTAACAGAGCTAACAAATTTATCTAGCTATACTGTTTTATCATCAGGTAATACTTTGCCAGCAACACCTGTATCAACAGGTGATATTGGAATTGATTGTAATGAAACTGGTGAAATGTATGAAGGCATGTTGGTTTCTTTTTCAAATGCTGTTGTACAATCTATAGATTCATATGATAACCTTTATGTTGATGATGGCTCTGGTTTATCAAAAGTAGGTGATTATTTCTTTAATTTTGATAATGGATTTTGGCCTGATTTAAATGTAGGTGATACAATTGACAATGTTCAAGGTGTTGTCCATTATTATTTTGATGAATACGTTATTTATCCAAGTACATTAACTGATTTTGAAATAACTCAAACAGAAGGATTCTGTGCTGACTATGGTTGTGGTGTATTTGATGAAGAAAATTCATGTCAATGTAATGAAGATTGTATTTCTTGTGGAAATTGCTGTAGTGATTATGAAGATGTATGCATTGATGGCGGTGATGGCGGATCAGATGTATGCAGCGATTCTATATTGCTAGGTGATTTGAATGTTGATGAAATTGTTAATGTCTTAGATGTAATAACTGTTGTTAATTATGTTATTGGTACACTTGAAGATTTAAGTTTTGATGAGCTTTGTGCTGCAGACAATAATAATGATGGAATTGTTAATGTTTTAGATATAGTAGCCATTGTTAATACGATTTTAGATAACTAAATTAAAGCATGCAAAAAAAAATATTTTTTACTATTTAATAGTAATCTCATTTAATTTCATTTTATCTAATGAAGCAGACCACTTAGTTTTATCGAAAGTTTGTATATCTCCAAATAAAGCTCAGATGGTTGAGATTTTTAATCCAACCGATAGTGATATAAATTTAAATCCAGAAGGCGATGGTTCATATTATTTAACAGATGGAGCTCAACCGTCTCAAAATAAATATTATTATAATTTGCCATCTAATCAAGATTATTGGTCAGAAAATAACTCAGATTTCTTTATTGAATTTCCTGAAAATACTATCATAAGCTCACAATCATCTTTAATAATTAGTCTTCATGATAATATTATTTATAATGATTTTTATGGAGAAAATCCAGATATATCATTATATGATATTGCTGGTGAGGGTTCGTTTTATAATTTTGAAGCTATTTCAATTTTGGGTAGTGATGAGAGTCTAGTACTTTTTTATTGGGACGGTAATGCTCAATCTTTGGTTGAAGATGTTGATTATTTATTATGGGGTAGCAATACTTATGCTGTTGATAAGACAAACATATCAAATTATTTACCAGATACTGCATTAGAAAACCAAATTTATCTTGAAACATCAAGTGAATATTATCTTTACAGTCGAAAATCAAACACTGAAGATGGTGAGAATATAAATGGAAATGGTATTACAGGTCATGATGAAACTAGTGAAGATTTTGTAAGTTCTTGGGAAATAGTTTTAAGTCCTGGTATAGTATTTGGTTGTACAGCTGATACTGCAACTAATTATAATCAAGCTGCAAATGCTGATGATGGGAGCTGTTTTACATCAACACATACAATAGAGCAAATAGTAACTAGTGATCCAAATTCTATTGGAAGCGGCTATCAAGCAACAATTGCTGGACTTGTAAAGAGTTTTGATGATATTCGTCCATCAGGTGGTCCTCAAGTTATTGTTTTAGAAGATGAAAATGGATTTAGAATAGATGCAGTTATCTGGGATTGGGATGTTTTGTCTTCTTCAATTGGATATATGTTTGATGTATATGATCCTTCAATTTATTCTGTAGGTGCACTAGGGACAGTTGGAGTTTATAATAATTCTTTCCAATTTGAAATAAGCTCTGAAAATAATATTTTTTTATATAGAGAATATCACCCAGAAGGGAACTTAGTTGAGGATGAGACGATTATCCAAGCTGAAATAGTTGCTGCTCCTTATGTTATAATTCCATCACTAGGAGAAAGATTAGATTTTAGTTATTCATTTCCATCCAATTCTAGAGTAATTGTGAGGATAATAGATTTGAATGGAATTTTTATAACAAGTATTGTTGATAGATATTATGAAACGGGAGGAGTTGTTGAAAGATATGAAGATACCTCAGACTGGGATGGTAGAAATCATTTAGGTCAAATTGTAAATCCTGGTACTTATCTTATTCAAGTTGAAGCATCAGATTTTCAAACTGGTAGAACTACTACTGATGTTGCCCCTATTGTTGTAGGAGTAAATCATTAATGATTAAATATATAATTATTTTACTATCTACAATATCTTTTAGCTTGTTTACTCAAAGTTTTTCTAATATTTCTCATATAGGTTCAAAATCAATGGGTATGGCTGGAGCTGTTGTATCAGATATTAATGATTTAGAAACTGTTTTTTACAATCCTGCAGGTTTAATCAATGTTGAACCATATTGTTTAATAGCTGGAACTACAGATTTATATGGTTTGAATTTTCTAAATCATCAATTTTTATCGGTAAGTTTACCTTCAAATTCCGCTTTCTCTTTTCAACAATTAGGAACTAATTCAGGCGGATCATCAGATAAGAATCTATCCTCTGAAAAATCAATTTCTTTTAGTAAGGCATTTTACTTGTTAGATGATGCAAATTCAAAACTATCAATTGGTTATAATGTCAATGGTTTGATTTTTTATCAAGCTGAATCTGCAGGTGTAAATGGTGATGGTATTGGAGGTTTATCTTCAGGTGAAACTACTGTTCTTGGTTTGGATATAGGAGTGCATGCTTCATTAAGAGATAAAATCAGTTTTGGAGCTTTTATTAAAAATATTAATAATCCTTCAATAGGAAAAGGTTCTTCTTCTGCCCCTCTACCAAGGAGAATGGATGTAGGTTTAACATATAATCCTTTTAATGGTTTATTTACCACTTTTGCAATTGAGAAAGTTTTAGGTCAGAATCAAAGCTCTTTTAAATTTGGAATTCAATATAATATAGTTGAATCACTATCTTTTAGAACAGGTATTCAAATGAATCCAAATAGATTTGGCTTTGGTTTATCTTATGAATTAAATAAAATTGAACTATCATATAGTTTGTTAACACATCATTTATTATCTGCCTCTAATTTATTATCAGTTAAGGTAAGCTTTGATAAATAATAAATTAATAGTTGCTATTTTTATTAGTTGTTTTTTTTGTGCTGAAAAAATAGATATTAATAACACAAGTTATAATGAGTTTTCTTCAATCCCTTTATCAAAAAATAAAATTGATGATCTTTGGTCATATGTTATTTCTATTGGAGAAATAAATACAATTTATGATTTATTAAATGTTTCATCAATTGATACTAAAGATATTAAAACACTTAAAAAATACATTGTAATAAATAAAAAAGAATATAATGCTTCTTCAAATTTTTCATATAAAACTGATCAATGGTTGGCTTCTGAGGGAAGTTCTGAGGGAATAGCTGAATTATGGCTTGATAGATACTATGACCCTCAAAATATTAATAAAATGAATTTTGATGATTTATCTTCTCTTCCAAATTTTAGTCCTATGGATGTTGTTGCTGTTCTTAAGCAGCAACAAAGAGGTGAAATATCAGGTACATTTCAATTGAAAAATTCACCAGGAATTAGCTACTATGGTTATAAAAATTTACTAGACTTTATAAAATATTCAGATATTAATGATAATAAAGTAAACGTAAGGTACACTAGTATGGTTAGAACAATTCCCTCTTCTTCAAGTTTAGATGAAGATGAAATACCTGTAGACTTTTCTGAATCATCAAATCCTGAAACTTTAGCTAAGCTTTTAATTGGTTATAAAAATTATAATTTTGGAGTATTGAGATATAACCAATTTGGTCAATCTTCAAATATTTATACTGATAAGGCTTTTTTATCATTAGAAAAGTTAAATTTTTCATCATTTAGATTAGATAAGTTGATTATTGGTAATTTTACAGCTGCATACGGCCAGGGAGTTGTTTTTGAATCAACAGATTTTTATCAGCCTAGAAGATCTGGGTATAATTTTTCTAAAAGACAAACAGGTATAAGTACCGATTTTACTCGCTCAACTCAATTTGTACTCAGTGGTTTGGCTGCTCAATTTTCAACTAATAAAGTTAGACTATCTATGTTTTTATCAAATGGTTTTCCCAAAAATAACAATATGAGGGATGCTGTAATTAATGCTGATGGTAGTTTTTCTTCATTAATTTCTATGAACCCTAGAATAGGTTTTGGATATTCAAATAACGAACTAAATAAAATCAATGAAAATCTTATCAATTCTGTTGAAGAATGGACATATGGTTTGAATTTAAGATATTCACCTGATGTAACATCTAATTTTGGAATTACATATTATGAAAGCTTGTATGATAGAGTTTTAAATCCTCAAGTAATTGAAACAATTATAGGAGGTGATGGTGATTTAGATGGTTTAGGAGTAGATGCATCAGATTATGATGATTATTCAGGAGATGTTTATTATTTAAATTACATGAGTAATTCAGCTGATCCTGAAATAAATGCGATGTATTCTTCCTCTGGAAAATCATCTTTATGGTCAGATGCTAAATCATTTAGAAGAGTTATAGGATATAATTTTAGTAAAGTTATTAAAAATATGGTAATACAAGGTGAATATGGACAAATGGATTCAGATGGAAAGCTTCTTGATAATGAGCCAAAAGCATATGTTTTAAATAGTTATATGCAGTTTAATACATTTAATCTTTTAGTTTTATATAGGGATTATGATATTGATTTTGATAATCCATATCAAAGATCTTTTTCTGAATATAAAAGATATAAATCAACTATATTTGAAGATCCTTACTGGCTTGAAGATCCCATTTACTATAATTTATATTCTTCTAATGCTCAGCCTCAAGCTGAAAGAGGTATTTATATTCAGTCAAGGTATCAATTTCATGAAGATTTAGTTGGTGGTATTCAATGGGATTCTTGGGTAAGAAAAGCTGATGAAGCTCAGTATTTTAGAATAGTAGGTAAACTTGAATGGAGACCATTATTTAATTATAGGTTGTACTTTAGATATAAATGGCAATCTAGAGGATCTTTTGATATAGCTCATCCCAGTCCTTATTATACAAAAGAAGCAAGAATTAGATTTAAGCTTAGGCTGTCAAATTATAATAGTATGGAGATATTATATTCTTGGAATTATACGACATTTAGTCCAAGACCAAGATTAACTGGAAGTCCTGATTTATTTGATCAAGAAATGCATATTGGTGATATTGGTTCACCTGATGGTTCAATTGGATTTTCTTTTGAACATAATTTTGATGAGAATATGAAACTAAAAACAGGCTTTGTATATGCAGAAGGTTTTATGTGGTATATTGAAGATAATGATTTTAGATTATTTGATACAAATAATGGACTTGTTCATAGTTGGATGTCATTTAATTTTAAACCTAATCCACTATTAGCTTTAAAATTAAAAGTAAGCCATTCATCTGATCATTATTCAACTACTATTGTTTCAGGTCAATTAGATAATGGTAGTTGGATTGAAAATCCACATGTAATAAATGAAAATTTTAACTATAGGATACAAATAGATTATGCATTATAAATATTTATACATAATATTCTTTTCGATTATGTTTTCACAATCTTTTTTTAATAGAATTTTACCAGGTGAAGTATATGAGGGTGATGCTAAGTCTATGGCAATTGGTAATTCTTCTTTAACTACATCTTATGGAAGTGGTGTTATTATTTCTAATCCAGCAAAAATTTTATCGTTTAATGAATCATATATGGTAGATTTAAATATTAATTTTAATTCATTATCTGAACGAAGAAGTATTGTTTTTAAAGATGAATGGGAAGAAAGTTTAGGTGAAACAGATTATGTATTTAATCAAAATAATGCTTTTAATCATTCCTTTGGTTTTTTTTATCAGCCTTCTTTGAAAAAAATAAAACTTGGTATTGGTATTGCGTCGAAGCCTTATCTATCTTTTGATTACAACTATGATGAGGAGGTTAGAGGGGACTCTAATCTTGCAGATGGGATAATAGGTATCAATGATCCAGTTATAGGTTTTCATTCTTACAAAACTAAAGGAACAATGGATGTTCAATCTGTAGGGTTTTCATTTTCTTTTAATGATTTCTTGAAAAATTTAACTTTTGGTTTAGGAATTAATAGGTTAAAAGATACTACAGTAAATGATTCAGTCAAATTATCAGTTATTGATAGCTATTATGATGCAATGAATCTTGCTAATATAACTGACTTTAATAATTTGTATTCGATTTCTGGTGATACTTTTATAAGCATAGGTATTGATTTTAAAATATTAAATCAGTTAATTCTTTCAGCTTCAATACAAGAAAGTGTACTTATTTCTGATGGTACTGAATTAGATTTTTTCTCAAATTCAATATCAAACTATGTTGGATTACCTCAATTTTTTGATTTTGAAAATGAAGAGTTAGTCTTTACATTAAACGGATTTTATTTGGATCTACCAGAAAAAAAGAATATAGGATTACTCTATACACCTAAATCAAATATAAATATGAACTTAATTTTTGAACTTACAAATCGATATTTTAAACATGATGTAAGTGTTGCTGGAATAGATTATGATGTAAATGAATATAAAATAGGTTTTGAATATTCTCCTATGAATAGCTATCCAATTAGGGCTGGACTAGTCTATAGTGAATCAGTATTTAATGCAGTATCACCAAAATCAATTTTAACTCTTGGAACTGGAATTGGTTTTTCTAAAAGTATTACAATGGATGTTGCTTTGAATTATTCAACTTATAATTATAAATACTATGATATACTTCCTTTAGAAAATATTTTTGATTATAGTTGTGATGTAATTGATTGTGATACTGTTACAGAAAATAATTTAAGTTTTTTAACAACTTTGAAAGTGGAGTTTTAATATGAAATTATTGATACTTTGTATGATTTTTAACTTATCATCTGTTTATGGTAAACTTCCAAATGATGTAAGATGGGTAATAGAATCTAGTGAGTATGAAGCTTTATGTCATCAAATATTTAATAATGCAATTTATAAATTAAAAAAGAAGTTATCTCCAAATAATTTTTCACTGAATATTGCTAATAACAATTATGCTGTTGTTTTAGATTTAGATGAAACCATTATGGATAACTCTGATTATCAAGTAATGCTATTTGATAAAAATGAAAAATATAATCCAGAATCATGGGATGAATGGGTTTTAAAAGAAGATGCAAAACTTGTTCCAGGAGCAAGAAAATATTTGAATTTTCTAAGAGATAATAATATTCAAGTAATTTTTCTTAGTAATAGAATGGATAAGAGAGTTGAAGAAACAAAAAATAATCTTAAAAAATTAGGTGTATTTTCAGATAATGATATATATTTATTAAGGTTAGATAAAGCAGATAAAAAAACTGTTAGAAGAGAAGAAATTTTTAATTCTACTGGAAGAATGAAAAATTATAACAATTTCGAAATCATCCAGTATTTAGGAGATGCAATGGGTGATTTTGAAGATAAAAATTTAGATAGATTCGGAATAGATAATTTTGTTTTCCCTAATCCGATGTATGGAAAATGGTAAAGTTAACTCATATACTTCTATTATTTTCTTTAAGTCTATTTCCTAAAGATTCATTTATTGATGTTATAACAACAAATGATTTACATGGATTTCTTGGCGATCAAGATGCTCATTTTATGAATCCAAATTTTCCACCAAAAATTGTGGGGGCTTCTGCATTATATAAATATATAAAAGATATTGAAAGTAAGATGTCAGATAGATCAAATGATATCTTAATATTAGATGGTGGAAATTTTTTTCAAGGTCATCCACTTGGTATTATCGATAGTGGTAAAACTGTAATTGAATGGATGAATAAAGTTGGATATGATGCTATTGTACCAGGAAATAATGATTTTTTATTTGGTTATGAAAATTTATTAGAACTATCTGAGCAGGCAAATTTTCCAATGCTTGGATGTAATGTTAAATATGAAAAAAATGATAAATTAGTTTTCGAACCATATAAAATTATTAACATCAAAGGTGTTAAAGTAGGTTTGATAGGATTAGTAAATCCTGATATATCAGAAACGGTTTTAAAGAAAAATTTAGATGGCTTGAAAATTGATTCATCATTAGATAGTATGAATTTTTGGATATCAGAAATTATCGATGATGTAGATATTATTATATTATTAACAAGCTCAGGTGTTCCTTGGGACAGAGATAAAATCTACGATGATTTTGTTTCTAATTATAAAAAAACAGGAACTTTTAATAAGAATTTAAATTCTATCGAACTAGGATATTTTTCTGATGAAGTTGATTTAATTGTTTCTGGTGGGATTAGTAAAGGTTACAATACTCCTTGGTATGATAAAAATAGTCATACATATATATTCCAAAATTATGGTAATGGAACAAGTTTTGGTCATTTTTATATAAAGTTTGATCCTGAAACTAAATTGTTTACTGGTTATAAAAGCGCCGTTACAAATAGTATATCTCAAACATTATTTTTAGATGATTTTTCTTATGATATTAATATGTATAATTGGTTAAAGGAAAAAAATAATTTATCTGTGAAAGATGTATATAGTAAGGTTGATTGGAGCTCAGTAATCAAACCAGATGGTAAAGATAATTTTTCTAAAACAACTAGAAACCAATGGGATTTTCCGAATATTAATAAATTAAATGGTTTAGAAATCATTACATGGAATTGCGAGTTTTTTCCAACAAATGGAGATTCTACAATAAATGCATTAAGTGAAGCAATTATAGAATTAAATCCAGATATAATAGCGTTTCAAGAGATAAAAAAAAGAGGTTGGTTTAGCAAATTGATGACACATCTTCAAGATTATGATTTTATTATCTCTCAGCAGTCCTCATTTATGGATCAAGCAATTATTTATAAAAAAAATCTTTTTGATTTAGTAGGTAGAAAAGAGTTATTTGCTGAAAATGATTATTTTTTTGCAGGCAGACCACCATTACAGTGTGATTTAATATATAAAAAAAATAATGAAATATTATCAATTATAAATTTACATATGAAGTGCTGTGATTCAGGTTTAAATAGGAGAAAATTAGCAGCAAATCAGTTGTATGATTATTTAAAAAGTCAGTTAAATAAATCATTATCGGATCAATATATTGTTTTAGGAGATTGGAATGATGATTTAAAGGATAAGCCAGGTGAGCATTGTTTTGATAATTTCTTAAAAGATGATACAATGTTTTTTCCAACTTATGATATTACATATGATTTAAAACAGGCATCATATCCTAAAGAACCTTATGTTAGTTTTTTAGATCATATTTTAATATCTAATTCTTTAGTTCAAAATAAAAATTACTCTGTGCAAACTTTGCCATTTGATGATTATATGGGAAGTTTTAATGTTTATGAACAATATATCTCTGATCATATGCCAGTTTTACTTTCGATATATTGATTAATTTATTTTTATTACTATTATAAAATCATTAATTTTAAATATGAAAAAAATACTTTTAATAATATTTACATTTAGTTTAGTCTTCAGCCAAATTGAGCAACCATATCCACCTCTCAAATTAGTTTCATTACCAACAGGTGGAACATTACCTAAAGGAACTTATTCAATAGAAACATTGCTTATGAATAATGGTGGCATATTACCTTCTTTTTCTTTAGGTATAACCGAAAACCTAACCTTTGGTGTATCTTTTGGCTTACAAGAATTTATTGGGATTGGTAATTTGAAAAAAAATAAATCTTATCCAGAAGTACAGCTTAAATATAGAGTTTATGATGAATCAGAAACGATGCCAGCCGTTTTAATTGGTCTTGATACACAAGGTAAAGGAAGATTTATTGATAGACAGGATTACAATAGATACGAATATAAAGCAATGGGTGTTTATTGTGTTTTAAGTAGAAATTATAGTTTTTTAGGTAATTTGGGTTTCCATATGGGTCTTAATAAAAATTTATTCGAAAATGATGATGGAGATGATGACATTAACTTGTTTTTTGGTTTTGATAAAGAAATTAATAGAAGTTTTTCAATTTTAGCTGAATATAATTTAGCTAGAGATGATGATAATACAGTAGATGATGAATCATTAGTTATTAGAAAAGGTAGAGGATATTTAAATGCTGGGTTAAGGTGGTCAGCAACAAATAATTTAATGTTAGAAGTTAATGTTAATGATATCACAAAAAATAATGAATATAGTTTAGATAATGATCAACTATATGATTCTATGAATAGAGAAGTAAAAATTATATATTTTGAGAATTTTTAAATCTTTTATTTCATTCCTTGCAAAATAATCCCATACAAGATATTATAATTGAAAAATCAAAAGAATTAGGCTTTGATTTAATTGGTTTTTCTTCAGCATCAGGAATTAATACTAAAATTGATCAATGGATTGAATTAGGTTTTCATGCATCAATGAAATGGATGAAGAGCAGTGTGAATCAAAGACGAGAAATTCTTAAATATTTCCCAAAAGCAAAAACAGTTATTTCTTTTGGATATAATTATTTTACTGAAAGTAATAGAGGTAATAAAAATTATAAAATTTCCAATTATGCTTGGGGAAATGATTATCATATAGTTTTAAAAGAAAAATTATATGAAATTATAAAAACTATAAGTTTACATAATAAAAATTTTGAATATAGAGTTTGTGTTGATACTTCGCCACTAATGGAAAAACACTGGGGTCAAAAAGCAGGTTTAGGTTGGATTGGAAAGCATACTAATTTGATAAATAGTAAAATAGGAACATGGTTTTTTCTATCTGAAATCATCATTGATTTTGAACTAGAATTTAATAAACCTTACACTTATGATTTGTGCGGTTCTTGCACAAAATGTATAGATGCATGCCCAACAGAAGCTTTAGAAGATTATGTTTTAGATGCTAATAAGTGTATATCTTATCTAACTATTGAACATAGAGAATCAATACCTAAATCATTATCAGAAAAAATTAATAATTGGATTTATGGATGCGATATATGTCAAGAGGTATGCCCTTGGAATTTAAAATACGAACAGTTAACCGAAGATATTAATTTTAAAAAAAGATTAGAAATTGATAATAAAACTGATAGTGATTGGGAAAATCTATCTGTAGAGGATTATCAGAAATCTTTCAAGAAGAGTTCTATAAAAAGAACAAAATACAGTGGAATTACAAGAAATATTTTAGCTGCTAAGCAAAATAAGAATCTAGATTAATTAAGTATACTAACCTGCTTTTTTTCTTTTCCAAGTCTATGAAACTTAACTTTTCCATCAATTAAAGCAAACAATGTATCATCTTTACCCTTATTAACATTTTTACCTGGATAAATTTTAGTACCCCTTTGTCTAACAAGTATAGAACCAGCAGTTACAAATTGGCCATCTGCACGCTTAACACCAAGACGTTTAGACTTACTGTCTCTACCATTTTTTGTACTTCCCATTCCTTTTTTGTGTGCCATAACTGAATCCTATTTTATTTTTTAGTAGCTGTTGTTTTTTTAGTAGCTGTTGTTTTTTTAGTAGCTGTTGTTTTTTTAGCAGCTGTTGCTTTTTTTGTTGATGATGTTTTCTTTGTTGAGCTTAGTTTATCAAATTTTACAACTGTGAATTGGTCTCTGTAACCATTTTTCTTTTGATATCCTTTTCTTCTTTTTTTCTTAAAAACTACTACTTTTGAATCTCTTTCGTGTGATACAATTTTAGCTTGAAAATTAATATTTTTAATAGATGGATTTCCGTAATGTTTTTTCTTTCCATCATCATAAAACAAAACATTATCAAAGTTTAGTGTTGAACCAATTTTTGAATCTTTTAAAAAGGGAATTCTTGTTGTCTCTCCTTCTTTTACCAAAATTTGGTTACCTTTATAATTAACTATTGCGTACATATTTCCTCATTTTAAGCTTGATAATATATCTATATGGAAAGTAACAAAACAAGTTAAACTTCATTTGTAACATCCTTTTTTCTTTTTTTAGAATAAACTCTAAATTCGTTAGAGTTTAAAGAATTGTCTATTTTTAATTCAATCCAAATCCAGTTTTTAAAAATTAAAGTATTAATTATTTTATTTTTATTATTATTAATATAATTATGCATTCCTTCATTTACAAAAACGATTAATCTTTTATCATTATGTTTTGATTTAAAACGTTTTATCCAGTTTTCAATTTTTGTCATTGAAAAATCGTATGATTCTACTCTTCCTAGACCTTTGCATTGTTTACATTCATGCGTTAATGAGTATAATAAACTTAGACCAATTCTTTGTCTTGTCATTTGGAGTAGTCCATATTCAGAAAACTCCGAAATAGATACTTTGGCTCTATCTTTAATTAAATGCTTTTTAATTTCATCATAAACTTTTTTTCTATTTTTTATNTTTGCAAGATCAATAAAATCTATTACAACTAAACCACCAATATCCCTTATTCTAAGCTGTTTGACTATCTCTTTAGCTGATTCTAAATTAATAGCTAAAGAATTTTCTTCATGAGACTTTTTCCCAACAAACCTACCGCTATTAACATCTATTACTACCATAGCTTCAGTATGATCTATAATGAGATATGCACCACTTTTTAACCATACTTTATTTTTAAGAGATTTTGATATTTGATTTTCAATATTATTATTATCAAATATTGGTGTTTTTTTGCTATAATATTCTATATCTTTAACTTTTTTAGGGTTTATTCCTTTAATACTTTTATATACCTTTTTATAAATGGGTTTATTATCAATAAAAATTTTATTTATTTTTTCTGAAAATAAATCTCTGGAAATAATTTTTGAAAAATTATAGTCATTATATATCTCACTACATGAATCATTTGATTTAAATTGAGAGTTGATATTTTTCCATTCATCTATAAGCTCATTATAATCATTCTTAATAATTTTTTCATCTTTTAAAGAGCTAATTGTCCTNACAATAACACCGTAATTTTTTTCTTTAAAATTNCTAATGACATTTTTTAATCTTTTTCTTTCATATTTATCATTTATTTTTTTTGAAATTCCAATATAGTTTTGATTAGGAACAAGAACAATCAAATTACCTGCTAAAGAAATATCCATAGTAACTCTTGGTCCTTTACCAAGGAATGGCTCTTTAATTACTTGCACCATAACATCGTCACCGATTTCAAGATTTGTTTGTTTATCAGTATTTGTNTTCTTTTGATCTTCGATTTCAAAAGATACGTTATTTAAAGAATTAATTCCACTTATCTCAGTAAATGGTAAAAATGCATTTATACTATATCCAATGTCAACAAATGCAGCTTGCATTCCAGGCAGCACATTTTGAACTTTACCCTTGTAAATATTTCCAACCATTTTCTTATGGTCGGGAAAGTCAATATACAAATCAGTTAATACTTTATTTTCAAGTATTGCTGCTCTTGAGCTGCCTATAGTTGAATTAATATAGATTTCTCTATTAATTTTCATATAGACCTCATTTATTTATTTATATGAGACAGGTATTTTTTTGATAATTAAAATTAGAGGGAATTAAAAGTAAAAAAATTATAAATAATTAAAATTATTTATATAAAAATAATTAAAAAGTAAAAAAATTAATTTAATTCCAAAGTATCAAATGTAAATATCTATATCACATTCAAATTTAATACTAATAAATTATATTATTTATATATTTGTTGAATTTTTCATTAATCTTAAATTAAGCTAATTATATACAGCTTTATATTAATAGCATATTTGAAAAATTGAAATTTTATGAATGATTTAAAAAAAAATATAATTGAAGAATTAAAAAAAATTAATTATCCAGAATTTAATCGCGATATAATTTCGTTTGGAATATTAAAAGATTTAGTGATTGAAGAAAATAAGATTAAAGTNTTACTTAATCTAAAAACTAATAATGACTCTCATAAACAGATAATCAAGGATAGTATTTTAAATCTTTTAAGTAAAAATTATGATTTTTTGGATATATCTGTTGATTTTATTAAAGAGGTTGAAGAAAACCCCGGTAATAGCTTAACTAATATTAAAAATATAATTGCTATTGCAAGTTGCAAAGGAGGAGTAGGTAAATCAACTGTAGCTTTAAATCTAGCTTGTGAATTATCAAAAAATTATAAAGTTGGTTTGTTAGATTTAGATATATATGGCCCAAGTCTTCCAACTATGATTAAAAATTATGAACAACCTAAGTTAGTTGATAACAATCTAATACCCTTTGAAAAATATGGTATGGAATTTATGTCTTTTGGTTTTATTAATAATGATAATAAATCTACAATTTGGAGAGGCCCTATGGTTGCAAGAATGACTCAGCAGTTTTTTGATAATGTAAATTGGAGTGATCTTGATTTTCTATTGATAGACCTTCCTCCTGGTACAGGCGATATTCAGTTAACTTTAGTTCAAAAAATTGCATTAACAGGTGCAATAATTGTTACTACGCCTCAAGATTTATCATTAATAGATGTTCAAAAAGGTTCAGATATGTTTAGAAAAGTTAATGTTCCTATTATTGGGGTTGTAGAAAATATGTCAAATTATAGTTTTAGAGGGCAAATATCTGGCATTAAAGATTTTAGTAGCATAAATCTTTTTTTTGAAGATCAAAAGATAAATATTGATAATAAAGGACATTTTGAAACATCAATGAGTATATTTTCTGGAAAAGGAGGAGCAGAAGAAAGTGAAAGGCTTGGAGTTCCTTTGCTTGGGAAGTTAAATATTGATACTCATTTATCTTTTTGTTCAGATAATGGTACTCCTTATGTTTTTGAAGATATTAATACTCATAACATGAAACAGTTTTGCAATATTTCAAAAAAAATTATTGATTAATTTTGAAAATTAAAAGAGAAAACAATATTCCTAATCATATTGCTATTGTCATGGATGGTAATGGAAGATGGGCATTAAATAAAAATCTCGATAGATTTAAAGGCCATGAAAAAGGAGTAAAGGTTGTTAAAGAAGTAACAAAATATTGNTCTGAGATAGGAGTAAAGTATTTAACTTTNTATACATTCTCAAATGAAAATTGGAATAGACCTGCAAAAGAAGTTATTTCTTTGATGAAGTTATTTAGAAAAACTTTAATCGATGAAATTAATTTAATTTTAGAAAATGATATTAAATTTAAAGTTATCGGAGATAAAACAAAACTAGATATATTAACTAGAAAAAAAATTGATGATTTAGAATCAAAAACAAAAAATAATAAAAATATGCAGTTAATATTAGCTCTTAGCTATGGAAGTAGACAGGAAATAATTACTGCAGTCAATAACTTATTAAAAAAAAATAAGAATAAAGTTAATCTGGATGATTTTATTAATTCTTTATTTACCAAAAATATCCCAGATCCTGATATATTAATTAGAACGGGCTTTGAAAAAAGAATATCTAATTTTTTATTATGGCAAATAGCTTATTCTGAAATATTTTTCATAGATGACTATTGGCCTAATTTCAGTAAAAAAATTTTAGAAAATATTATAAAGGAGTATAATTTAAGAGAAAGAAGATATGGTAAACTGGATTAATAAAATTATCATAATATGTTTTTACTTCTCTATTTTGATTTCTGATGATATATATATATCTAAAATAGAGGTTGAAGGTTTAGTTACTGCAACAAAAAATCAGATTTTTAGAAATATTGGTCTTTATCCAAGTGAAGTATTTAGNGATAAAAATGATAACGGTATTTTTGATGATAGTGAAAATTACATTGATGAAAATTATAACAATAAATTTGATTTTGGATCATCAATATCTAATAATGAAAACCAAATAGATTTTGAAAGATTTAGTTTAGCTATTAAAAGTTTGTTAAGATTAAAAGTATTTTCAGATGTGCAAATCTTTGTTACGTCTTATAATGAAAATTTTATTGATATTAAAATAGTTGTTGAAGAGTTGCCTGTATTGAAAAGTATAGAATTTGAAGGTTGTAAAAAAATTAAGGAGTCAACTTTAATTGATAAGATTAATTTATTAACAATGCAAAGATTGTCTGAAAATGATATTTTAAAGGCAAAAAATATAATCATTCAAGAGTATGAAAGCAAAAATTATCATAATATTAAAGTTAATCATAAGTTTACAGAGACAAATGATAAGTACTCAAAAAATATTTTATTCAAAATATCTGAAGGCAATAAGCTTAAAATAAAAAAAATCATATTTAAGGGTAATGATAGTTTTTCAAAATCAAAACTATTAAAGAACTTTAATAGTATTAGTGAACATAAGTGGTACAAATTTTGGAAAGGTAATTTTAATAAAAATGAATTCAATAACGATATGAAAAATTTAGAAACTTTTTATAAAGATAATGGTTATAGGGATATGCAGGTTATCAATAAAGAAGTTAATATTAACTCAGATGAAATTATAATTAATATTTTAATTTCAGAAAATCAGATAAACTATTTCAAAAATTTTTCATTTCAAGGTAACAAAATATTTAAAGATTCAGAATTATTAGAATATTTAGCTTTAAAGAATAATCAAATTTATTCAAAGACAGAGTTTGATTTAGCCGTTGGAAGTTTAAAATCAAAGTATCTAGATGAAGGTTATTTTTTTGTTCAGTTAGATTATGAAATTATACCAGATTTAGAAAATAATTTAGATGTTAACTTTTTTGTAACTGAAAATCAAAAAACTAAAATACGAAAAATTTCAATATCTGGTAATAATAAGACTTATGAAAATGTTATTAGACGAGAAATGAAAATATATCCTGGAGATATTTTTAGTTATAATAAGATTTATGATAGTTTAAATAGTATTTTTCTGCTTAATTATTTTGAAAATGTGGTTCCTGATATTTCTACAATTAGTGATTCAGACAATCAAGTAGATATAAAATTATCTGTCGTTGAAAAAGAAACAGGTAGAGCAAATTTTAGTATGGGTTACAATGAAGTTCAAGGTTTAACAGGTGGCGGTGGTTTTGAGTTTATAAATTTTATGGGTAAGGGACAAATGTTNTCTATAAATTATTCAAAAGGGCTTCAAAATCAAATTCAAAATCAATCTATAACATCAAATAGTTCAACCTATAATGATTATGAATCTTTTTCATTTAGTTTCAGAGAACCATGGCTTTTTGATACTCCAAATTCTATAGGATTTTCTATTTCTCATAGTGAACAAGGTAAAAGTTCTAATAGTCTTTTAAAATATGATACGATTTCTGATAGAGTTTCAATAATGTTTGGAAGAAGATTTGAATGGCCCGACTATTTTTTTAAGGGTAACTGGTCTTTATCAATTAGAAAAACAGATTATAGAGGACCCATAAGTGAATTAATTAATGATTTTGATGAATCCATAATTGTTGAAGAAAGTAGTACTTTAGGTTATGCTTCAAGAAGAGGAGTGTCGATTTCTCAAGTAATCTCTAGGGATAGTAGAAATAGACCTGAATTCCCAACTGAAGGATCTAAGTTTTTATGGTCTTCAACATTTTCTGGCTCTTTGCTTGGAGGTAATGAGAGTTATCATAAGCAAGTTTTTAGTTTTGATTGGTACTCACCAGTATATAATGAAATAGTTATGTTTCAAAATTTTAAGTTTGGAGCATTATTAGAGCTTGATGATAATCAGTTTATTCCATATAGTGCTAGATTTGTTATGGGAGGTACAGGAATACCTTATGGGGAAATGTTAAGAGGATATGTCGATAATGGAATTGGTCCAAAAAAAATAAGTTCAGGATATTTAAGTTCTGATGGTGGTAAGATAATGGTAAAGTATTCGATGGAATTAAGGTATAAATTTTCAGATTCACCAACAATATATGGATTGATTTTTGGAGACGCTGGAAATGTATGGGAGAATTTTGAATCCGTTGATATTTTCAATCTTAAAAGAGCTGTTGGAGTAGGAATAAGAATTCATATGCCAATGCTTGGAATGTTAGGTTATGATGTAGGATATGGTTTCGATAGTATATATAATGATTCTAATACTCCTTCTGGGTGGGAGCATCATTTGCTATTTGGAATGCCAATGAATTAATTAAAAAGGAGAAAAAGTGAAAAAAATAATATTAATAATTTACTGTTTACTAGTTTCTTTAGCGTATGCAGATACTAAGGTTGGTTATATAGATTCTCAAATAATTATGTCTGAATATGAAGATGTAAGGCAAATTCAAGTAGAATTAGAAAAAGAACAAAAAAGATTACAGGTGATTTATGAAAAAAAATTAACATCACTTGATAGCTTAACAAATGCTTACCAAACTGGAAGTATTATATTAAGTGAACAAAAAAAGAAACAAATGGAATCTGATATCACAATTAAGCAACAAGAAATTCAAGAGTGGCAGCTTAAATATTTTGGGCCAGAAGGTGAGTTGTATAAATTGCAAAATGAGCTATTAGCGCCTATTTTACAAACTATTGACAAAGTTATTAGATCAATTGGTGAAGAAAGAGGTTATGATTATATTTTTGATGCTGTTCAAGGATCAATAGTCTATGCATTAGATTCTCATAATTTAACACAAGACGTATTAGATGCACTCAAAAAAGTTAATGTAGATGAGTTAAAAGAGTAATAAATGATTTCTGCACTTGAAATTGCAAATTTAGTTAATGGAAAAATTATTGGAGATTCTTCATTAAAATTAAAAGGTGTTTGTAGTATTGAGAAAGGTAAAAGGGACTATTTAACATATTTAAAAAATAGTTCTTATGAAAAATATGTTAAAAGTTCTAAAGCATCATTATTTATTGTAGATAGTAAGTATAGCACATTTTTGGCTAATAAAACATTTATTATTGTTAATCAACCAGGATTATCTTTTATAAAAATTCTAAAATTATTTAAAGATAAATTATCGATACAATCTAAAATTAATTCTAAAATTTCAAACAAAGCTTCAATTGGTGAAAACGTATCTATTGGTAAGAATACTATAATTCATGCTGGTTGTTTTGTTGGTGATAATAGTAAAATAGGTGCTAATACCGTTTTATTTCCTAATGTTGTTATTTACAATAATATTGAAATTGGCGATGATTGTGTAATTGATAGTGGATGTGTGATAGGAAGTGATGGTTTTGGATTAATTGAACATGACAAAATTAATTTTAATATACCACATATTGGGAAAGTATTAATTGGTAACAATGTAACAATTGGTTCAAATACTTGTATAGATAGAGGAACAATTGATGATACAATAATTAAAAATAATGTTAAGATAGATAATCTGGTCCAGATTGCACATAATGTAGTAATTCATGATAATTGTGTAATCGCAGGTCAAGTTGGTATAGCTGGAAGTACTACTTTATATGAAAATGTAAAAGTTGGTGGTCGTACAGGAATTATTGATCATTTGAGTATTGGTGAGAATTCAATTATTGCTGGAAATTCTTTTGTTTGGAAATCAATTGATAGAAACTCGTTTGTTTCAGGAGATCCTGCAGAAGATCACAAAACAAGATTAAAAAAAATTGCCGCTTTAAATAAATTATCTTCTAAAAATAAATAATGGAAAAACAAAAAACTATATTTTCAGATATTTCATTTAAAGGAATTGGTCTTCATACAGGTAAAAATTCAAAAATTACATTAAAACCTTCAAAAGAAAATTCAGGAGTAGTTTTTAAGAGAATTGACTTGACTAAACCTGTATTTATCAAAGCAGTATATCATAATGTTATAAGTACAGATAGGGGAACTACAATTGGAAATGATAATGTTAAAATTCACACAATTGAACATATTTTATCAGCTATTTATGCTTTAGGAATTGATAATTTATTGATTGAAATTGATAATGTAGAGCCTCCTATATTAGATGGAAGTAGTGTGATTTTTTATAATGATATCATTAAAAATGGTATTGTTGAGCAAAATTCAGAAAAAAAGTATTTTAAAATTTCTGAACCGATTCATTATTTTGATGAAAATTCAGATATTTCATTAAGTATAATTCCATCAGATAAATTTTCAATTACTTTTAAATCTGATTTTCCTTTCAAGGGTGTTGGTAAACAAGAATATACTATGAATTCATTATCAGATTATTATAATGAAATAAGTTCAGCAAGAACTTTTTGTTCTTTAGATGAAATTAATTACTTAAAAGATAGAAATCTAATAAAAGGTGGAAGTTTAGATAATGCTGTTATTTATATATCTAAACAAAATAATGAAAAAGATTTAGAGAAAATTAATAAATATTTAGATGAAAATTTATATTTTGATTCTAAAAGTATTACTGTAAATAATGTTGAATTAAGATATTCTGATGAAGTTGTTCGGCATAAAATATTAGATTTAATAGGTGATTTATCATTAATTGGTAAACCTATTATNGGTCATGTTATTGCTTCCAAAAGTGGTCATCGAACAAATGTTAAATTTGGTGAGATTATACAAGAAATGAATTCGGATTTTAAATTTAATAAAGATGAAGTAAAAAATGTTATCCCACATCGAGAACCATTTTTATTAATTGATGAAATTATTGGAGGTATAAGAGGCAAAAGTGTGATTGCAAAAAAAAATGTAGTTAGNTCAGATTATTTTTTTCAAGGTCATTTTCCTAAAAGACCAATTATGCCTGGTGTTCTAATATTAGAAAGCATGGCACAAGCAAGTTGTTTCCTGTCTTTTGATAATGTTGATAATAAAAATAAAAAAATGATGTTATTATCTGTTGTAAATAGTTCTAAATTTATAAAGAAAGTATTACCAGGAGATGAATTGATATTAAGAGTTGTCTTAAAAAAAATTAGATTGGGTACTGCTAGTATGGAAAGTATTGCTTATGTAGATAATAATATAGTTGCGAAAGCATCATTTATGGCAACAATTGTTGATAAAAATGAATAAATTTCACAAGACAGCTATAATAAATAAAAATGCTGAAATTGGTGATAATGTTGTTGTAGGTCCATTTTCAATAGTAGATGAAAATGTTTCAATTGGAGATAATACAATTATTCATCCATATGTTCATATAAAATCTGATACTAAAATTGGTAAAAATAATAAAATTTTTCAAGGCTCTGTTTTAGGAGAAGTTCCTCAAGATTTAAAATATGACGGTGAAAAAACTTACCTAGAAATTGGCGATAATAATACCATTAGAGAAANTTGTACTTTGAACAAAGGTACTNCTCATTCAAATAGAACTATTATTGGAAATGATTGTTTGCTAATGGCCTATGTTCATGTTGCTCATGATTGTATTGTTAAAGATAAAGTGATATTAGCAAATGGAGTTCAGTTAGGAGGCCATGTTGAAATAGGATATCATGCAACTGTTGGAGGAATGTCTCCAGTACATCAATTTTGTAAAGTAGGTGATCATGCTTTTATTGGAGGTAGAAGAATAGCGCTTAAAGATGTACCCCCTTATATTTTAGCAACGGGTGAGCCTCTTCAATATGCTGGTATAAATTCTGTTGGTTTAAGGAGGAGAAAGTTTAGTTTAGATGTAAGAAATAATATTAAAAAGGCATATAGATTTATCTATAGATCTAAATTAAATATTAGTCAGGCTATAGTTGCAATTAAAGATAACTTAGAATCTACGGATGAAATAAAAAAAATATTAACTTTTTTAAATGACAGTGATAGAGGCATTATTTAAAAATATTTTCATAGTTTTACTTTTTAGTAATCTTTATGCATCATCAAATGATTATTTTGTCTTAAATAATTATANACCTTATAATGAATCAAAAAACAGTATTGGATTTCATTTAGTCCAAGATAATAATAATAGTAAATACTTTTTTAATTATCAATCATGGTTTACAGATAATTTTTATTTTGATGGATATATTTCTCAACTTAATGATGGAACAAATATAATTTATGGCTCTAATATCGGTTATAAAATATCCTATGATTTTGAAAATTTTAAAGAAACAATATATTCATTAGGATATTTTTCAAAAAGATTTTCTAGCGAAAATATAAAGATATCGAGCTTATCAATTATACAGTCTTTTAAATTTAAGAAAATAAGTTCATTTATATATATTAATTACTTATTTAATAATGATACGCAATATCGGTCATTAAAGTTAAAATTTCTTAAATCTTTGAATAGAGATGTTTTTATTAATTTTGGTTTAGATTATAACGATTTTACAAAAAAAATAAATCACATTATTGGGATCATTTACAAGATATGAAAAATTTAGGTATATTAGGATCAACTGGATCAGTAGGCACTCAGTCACTAAAAGTAATTGATAAAAATAAAAATAAATTTAATATAGAATTTTTAGCTGCAAATACTAATACTAAGCTACTAATTGAACAAGCAAGAAAATTTAAGCCAAAATATGTTTGTATTTATGATAAATCAAAATATTTAGAATTAAAAAAACATATAAATTATTCTAAAATTTTATGTGGTTATGATGGTTTGATGGAACTATGTGAATTGCGAAATATAGATATTATATTAAATTCTATTGTTGGTTATAGTGGTTTAGAACCAACATTAAAAATTATTGAATCAGGAACAGATATTGCTTTGTCAAATAAAGAAAGTATTGTTCAAGCTGGACATCTTGTTATTGATTTAGCAAAATCCAAGAATGTTAATATTTTTCCAGTTGATAGTGAGCACAGTGCAATTTGGCAATGTTTAGTTGGTGAAGAAAAATCAAAAATTAGAAAAATAATTTTAACGGCTTCAGGAGGTCCATTTAGAAAATTATCTAAGAGTCAATTTACAAATATTACCGTAGAACAAGCTTTAAGTCATCCAAATTGGAAAATGGGTAGAAAGATATCTATAGATTCAGCAACGATGATGAATAAAGGTTTTGAAATGATAGAGGCTTTTTGGTTATTTAATATCGAGATTAAAAATATTGAAATTGTAATACATCCACAATCAATAATACATTCAATGGTTGAGTTTGTTGATGGTTCAATCAAAGCACAACTTTCATATCCTGATATGAGATTACCTATTCAATATGCTTTTTCATTTCCTGAAAGGTATGATTTAGATGATCTGAAGTTTGATATTAAAAATTTTAATAAATTAAATTTTGAAATTTTAGATTTAGATAAGTTTAAGTGTGTAAAATTAGCATTTGATGCTATAAATAAAGGTGGATCATTTCCAGTGGTCCTAAATGTTTCTAATGATATTGCTGTAGATTTGTTTTTAAATAAAAAAATTAGATTTACTCAAATACCTAAAATAATTAATGGCTGTATGAATAATCATAGTTTTATAAAAACTCCTCAATTAAGTGATATATTATCTATAACAAATTGGACAGAAAATTATATAAAGGAAAAGTATAAGTTATGATTTATTTTTTATCATTTTTTGTAGTTATTGGTTTACCAGTTTTTTTACATGAATTGGGACATTTTTTAGCTGCAAGATCAGTAGGAATTAAGGTTGAAAAATTTTATGTTGGGTTTAATTTTTTTGGTTTAGGTTTAAAAAAGAAATATAAAGACACAGAATATGGTATTGGCCTCTTCCCAATGGGGGGTTATGTTAAAGTTGCTGGAATTTTAGATGAAAGCTTTGATTCATCATCAAAGAAGTACGATTATGAATTTAGATCTAAAAATACTCTACAAAAAGTATGGTTTTTATCTGCTGGTGTTATTATGAATTTTTTATTATCTTCTGTTATTTTTTCAGTTTTTATATTTAATGATGGATACCCAGAAATTATTAATGAACCAATTATTAATGAGATTTCATCAGAATTGAATATAGAAAACGAGGTTATATCATCTCCTGCAGCATCAGCTGGTTTAATAAAAGATGATAAAATTATAATGATAAATAATAATTATATATCAACATGGAATCAATTATCTAATGTCATTCATGATAATCCTAATAAAGAATTAACTGTAGTTTGGGATAGGAACGGTGAAACTTTAACATCATCAATTACACCAATTTCTGTTAAACAATTTGTTGATGGTGATTTAAAAAATATTGGTATTTTAGGAATTAGTCCATATTACAATATGAATCAGGTATCTTTATTTGACGCAATAAATAAGGGAATTCAAAAAACAATTAGTTTACTAAAACAAATTTTATTTAGTTTAAAAGCCTTAGTTAGTGGTGGAGTATCATTTCAAGATTTCTTTGGACCATTATATTTAGTGAAAATGGCAGGAGAAACTACTGAAACAGGTGGAATTAAATCATTATTATTATTGACTGCTATGATAAGTGTAAATTTAGGATTAATTAATATATTACCTATACCTGGATTAGATGGAGGTCACGTTTTTATTGCTCTAATTGAAGGTATTATTAGAAGAGAATTACCACTGCAAATTAAATATGCAATACAATTTGTTGGTTTTGTACTTATTATGTCTTTATTTGTATTAGTTCTTTATAACGATATAAATCATTTGATGTAATAATTGATATTATTGATCAATTAATAGGCTAAATGCTGTAGTAAGTTTTAGTACTTTATTATTTGAGTTAATTAAATTTTTTGTAATTATTTCAGATAAGTTTTTCATTATTTTATAACCTACTAAATTATTATTATTACATATTTCAAAAATTTTTTCAAATGTTATCTCAGCAACTTGACAATTCTCTAGAGCTTTAACAGAAGCATTTCTTTTTTTATCGGGACTGAATAGAGCAAGTTCTCCAAGCATTATTTTATGATCTTTTGAGTTTAAATTTGTTAGTTGTTTTTCACGGTCATCACCTTCATCTAATTTATTAGTTGCTAATGTTAATGCTTGAGTTATTACAATTTTACCTTCGATTACAAATAATAATGAATCACCTTCTTCACCCTCGTTAATAATTGTTTGGTTTTTATTGAATGTTTTAATTTTTAGGTTTCCTGTAAATAGTTTAACCTCTTCTTTTGATAAGTGATTAAAAATTTCAAATGTATTTAAATCGTTTTTCATTTTAATATTAGAGCTCCCTGTCCTTTTAAGATAATTTCATCTTTATCAGGATTTAAGTTAATATGAACTTTATTTTTTTCATCTAGTGAGTGTCCAGCCTGTTTTAATTTTTGTTCGATAAATTTATCAATACTATCACTACTTGAAGATAAGATATCTGAAATACCCATTTTTTCTTCTCTATTGTAAAGACCGAGACAAATTATTCCATACTCGTTAAAATAATAATTATGAAGTTCAGAGAATGTTTTCCCAAAAAATTCATCTGGTATTTGTTTACTTTCTAGGTTGTTACTTGAGTTTTCGCTCATTAATGAACTTATCGCTTCAGCACTTCCAGGATCTAAAATATGTGATAGTGACATAAATAAATTATAATCATCACTACTTAAAACAGCATCAACGTTTGCACGTCTTAAAAATGGAATTTTATTTTTATCATTAATTTGTGAAACTACTCTTATACTTGGAGACATCTTTTTTATTGTCAAAGTAGCAAGAATTACTTTCTCATCATGATTATTTGTAGAATCATTGAGTATTAAAACATATTTTGCTTTAGTAGTATTTGCTTTATTTAATATTGAATCTAATGAATAGTCTCCTCGAACATAATATACATTTTTATTTTGAATTCCAGACATAACAGAGTCTATTTTATCTTGAGATTCATCATTAATTAATACAATATCATTACTATTAGATGACTTGACAAATTTATTAATTAAACTTAAAATATTTGGGCTCCAGCCACAAATTATTATATGATTTTCTTTTGAAATTTTTTCCAAACCTTTTCCCTCCATAATACGTTTAGTAGTAAAAATTGAAGATATTGTACCAGTTATAAGAGCAACTAAAATTATTCCTGATAACATAATAACAATAGCAAGAACTCTTCCAAACATTGTTGTTGGTGCCATATCTCCATAGCCAACAGTGGTCATTGTTACAATTGTCCACCATAAGGAATTTCCAATATTTTTAAAAGATCCTGGCTCTATTAAAGATATCAAAAATGAACCTAAAAACCAAACAGACAAAATCCATATTATTACTTTAAAAATTAATTTATCTTTTATTTTTTTAATTCTATTCAAAATATTCATATTTTATTTTTAAGAATATAATAATTATTATATAAAAAAATTATGATTTAATTTTATAGCCAGTTTTAAACATCCACGTAGCAATTAATGTAAAAATACAGCTAAAACCAAAGCATATAAATAATGATATCAAATTAGCATTCTCCTCTAATCCAATGGTAGAGTATCTTAAACCACTTATCATCCAATATATAGGATTAATATAAGAAATATTACGCCATAGTGGGGGAAGCATATCAATCGAATAAAATACTCNACCTAAAAAAGTTAGTGGCATAAAAACAAAATTTGTAAAGGTTCCTATCTCATCCCATGATTTTGCATATATACCTATTATTACTCCGAATGCTGAAAAAGTCCATGAAACAGTCAATAGATAAAATATGGTTAATNCAAAGTTTTGTATTTTTAAATCTGTTAGAAATAGACAAATAAATAATATTCCTAATCCACAAATTAATCCTCTTAATGCTCCTCCAATAATATAGCCTAAGCTAATTTCAAAACCACTCAATGGAGCTACTAATATATCTTCAATAAACTTTAAATATTTACCCTGCATTATACTTGAAGCACTATTTTGATATGCTTGATTAATAACAGACATCATTGCTAATCCTGGAATTATATAATTTATATAAGGAATACCATTAATGGAGCTAATTCTTGTGCCTAAGGTTGTCCCAAAAACGATTATATATAAAAGAGAAGATATTAGTGCTGGAACAATAGTTTGTTTGTAGAGTACTAAAAATCTGTATACTTCTCTTCTTAAAAATGTTATAAATTCAACTCTCATTATTTTAATTAGTTAGTTTTAAAAAAGCATCCTCTAGAGAACTATTGATAATATTTATATTTTCAATTTTTGTAGTTTTTTCTACAAGTTCAATAATTTTTACAATNTCTTTGTTTACTTCTTGCGATTGTATTTTTAAAATATTTCCATTTATTTCATATTCGATATTATTTGGTAAACTCAGTTTTAAGGCATCAACTAATTCAATTTCAATAGTATTAAGACTAACTTCTTTAATAATAGATTTTGTATCGCCGTGTTTAATAATTTGACCATCATTAATAATTGCAATTTCGTTGCATAACTTTTCTGCTTCTTCAATATAATGAGTAGTAAGAAGTATTGTTTTACCTTCATTATTTAAAATAGTTAAATAATCCCAAAGCATATGTCTTAGTTCAATATCAACACCTGCAGTAGGTTCATCTAGAATGAGAATTGGAGGATTATGTACTAATGCTTTTGCAATTTGGACTCTTCTCTTCATACCTCCAGATAAATGTCTAGCAGTATTATCTTTTTTATCATAAATACCTAGTTTCTTTAATATTTCATCAACTCTTTTTTTAGCAATATTAGATGTTACACCAAAGTAACCTGCTTGGAATTCAAGAATTTTTTTTATAGTAAAAAAAACATCAAGATTTATTTCTTGAGGTGACAGGCCAATAAGTTGTCTTGCTTTTTTATAATCTTGAATAATATCATTATTAAAAATTTTTGCTGTTCCACTAGTTTTATTTACAAGTCCAGTAAGTATTCCAATAGTTGTTGTTTTACCTGCACCATTTGGGCCTAGAAGTCCAAAAAATGAACCTTCAGGAATAGCTAGGTTAATCCCTTTTAAAGCTTCAACGTTTGTATCGTAAACTTTTTTAAGTGATTGTATTTCTATAGCATTCATTACTATTAATTTAAGTTAATTAAAAAGTTATTATAGATAAATATCTTTTATTTTTTTAAGGTTATAATACACTCAATATGTGGAGTATGAGGGAACATATCTATAGGTTGAATATCACATATTTTATAATCTTCTTCTAAGAATATTTTTACATCTCTTGCTTGAGTAGATGGATTGCATGAGATATAAATTATTTTTGATGGCGATAATATTATTATATCTTTTACAACATTAGGATGTAGTCCAGGTCTAGGAGGATCAATTATTATAGTATTTGGTTTATCTATTTTAGTATTTTGATTAGTAAAAAAATCTTTTATATCGCTATCATAGAAGGTTATATTTTTTATATTATTTTTCTTTGCATTAAAATTTGCATCTTTAATAGCATCTTTAACGATTTCAATTCCATATACTTTTTTAACAAATGATGAAACATAAATTCCAATTGTTCCTGTTCCACAATATAAGTCATAGACAATATCACTTTTTTTAAAATCTGCTGTTTTAATGATATAATCATATAACGTTTTAACTTGATATGAATTTGTTTGAAAAAATGAATTTGCAGAAATTTTAAATGTATAGTCACCAATTTTTTCATTGATATATTCATCACCATAAAGCAATTTAGATGTGCCAGATGCAATATTACTTTTTTGGTTATTAATAGTATTAACAATACTTTTGATATTTGGTATCCCATCTACTAGTGCATCTACAAGAGGCTTAATGATTTTAGGTTTATAACCAGCTGTTACAAGGTTTACCATTACTTCATTTGTATGTATGCCAATTCTAATAACTAAAAATCTTAAAAATCCAGTATGTTTTCTAACATGATATGGAATCATTTTTTCTTTAACAGCAACTTCCTTTGATATTTCAAGAATATCATTAAATACTTCATCATTAATATGGCATTTATTAATGTTTAATATTTTATCAAATCGTTTTGGTACGTGAAGACCAATGATAACATCATCATAGGATTCATCCCCAATATACCAAGGAATTCCAGAAAATGTATATTCCATTTTATTTCTATAAAAGAACGTATTCTCACAACCTATAATTGAATTTATATCTAAATTTTTCTNACCACCAATTTTATTTAGAATATCAGATACCTGTTTTTGCTTGTAGTATAGTTGTTTTTGATAATCAAGCTGTTGAGTTGTACATCCACCACACCACTTGAAATGTTCACATACAGGATTTACTTGTTCAGTTGAATCTTTGAGAGTCTCTATGCTATATGCTTCAGCATATTTTTTTTTGATCTTACTTATTTTAGCAATGACTTCTTGATTTGGAATGGCATCTTTAACAAAAAAGACTAGGTCATCTTTTTTAGAAATTCCTTTTCCTCCAAACGCAAGATCTGAAATTTTAAGTTTAATTTCTTGACCACGTTTGAGTTTTTTATTTTCCATATTTAATCATTAAAAATATTAATAAGTCTAAGAAATAATATTTTTTTTAAGATGATGAATTAAATTTTTGGCATTTTCATAAGTATCAGCTTCAGAAATAATTCTAATTATAGGTTCCGTATTTGATTTTCTAATATGAACCCATTTATCTTTCCAGATTACTTTAAGACCATCACCTTGAATAAACGATACATCGTCATTTTTGAATAGGGATTTAATATGATTAAAATCAACATCATGCTGCAGCTTTATTTTATCTTTAATCATAGTAAAGCATGGAGTACTTTCTAAAATTTTATCAAAAGGAATATCTGATTGAGCTAAATGGTTAAGAATCAGAGCTGATGCTACGAGTGAATCTCGTCCAAGATGTGATTCTTCTAGTATAACACCACCATTACCTTCACCACCAATTGTAGATTCAAGTTCTTTCATTTTTTCTACAACATTAATTTCTCCTACAGATGATCGTTCAACGGTAGAGTTGTATTGATGTGCAATAACATCTACAGCCATACTGGTTGAAAGATTTGTTACAACCTTTTGAGAACCTTGGTAATATTTAAGATAGGATTCTAATGCAAGAACAAGAGTAGATTCCTCTCCAATTGGCTTTCCATGATTATCTACAATTGCAAGTCTATCAGCATCAGGGTCAGTAGCAAAACCAATATCAGCTTTATGATTAATAACAGTTTTTGATAAATCTTCAAGATGAGAGGGGATAGGTTCAGTTCCTCTTGGAAATGTTCCATCGTTATTACAATGTATTTTAACTATATCACAATTTAATGCATTAAGAAGTTCTGGTAGCGCTTTATATGCAGCACCATTAACTGTATCTAAAGCCACCTTAAATTTTTTAGATTTTATTTTATCAATATCAATACAATTAAGATTTAAAATATTATCAATATGATCTTGATAAGAATTTTTAGATTCAATTACCTTTCCTTTATTCATAGTAGTTTGTTTTGGATTACCAGATAAAAGTTCTTTCATTTTATTTGCATTTAAAAAGCATCCATCGCTATCTAAAAACTTAAGACCATTCCATTCAATAGGGTTATGGCTTGCTGTTACAACAATACCACCTGATAGTTTTTTATCTTTAATGATAAATTGTGCTGTTGGAGTGGGGATTATTCCGCAATCAATAACATTTCTTCCCATTGATATTAATGTATCAGCGATACTATCATATAATTCTCTTCCGTGAGGCCTTGAATCTCTTGCTAATAGGATATCACCACTTGGCTGTAATGATGTGAATATATTAGAATATGTGTTAACTATAGTCTTATTTAAGGTTTGGTTAACTATTCCACGTATTCCTGAAATACTTTTAATTAATTCCATAAATAAGTTTTAGGGTAGAGGGTAAATTAATACCTTCTGGTTTGGGGTCTTTTACCTCTTTTTTGACGTTCAATTTTCTTTTTCTCACTAGGCTTTAAATAATAAGCTCTGCTTTTGAATTCTCTTAAAATCCCAGCTTTTTCCCATTTTTTCTTGAATCTTCTAAGAGCTCTTTCTCCTGATTCACCTTCTTTTACTTTTATACTAACCAATATAGTTCTCCTTTATTTTATTATTATCCTAAATAAGTTCTTAATTTTTTACTTCTAGATCTATGTCTAAGTCTTCTAATAGCTTTTTCTTTTATTTGTCTAACTCTTTCACGAGTTAGTCCAAATTCTTCTCCTATTTCATTTAGAGTTAAAGCATATTCTCTATCAATTCCAAAATACATTCTAATAACATCTTTTTCTCTATCTTTAAGAGTTTCTAATGCATCTTTTACTTCTTGTTCCAATGAATCCATTTGAAGTTCTAAGTCTGGATCTTCAGTATTTGAATCAGAAATTACATCTAATAAAGAATTTTTTTCATCATCTGAAAAGGGAGTATCTAATGAATGATGTCTTCTTGCTATACGCTGAGCATCGTTGATTTCATTTACTTTCATCTCTAATTGATGTGCTAATTCATCTGCTCTAGGTACTCTCTCAAATTCTTGTTCTAATCGCTCAGAAGCTTTATTAATTTTACTGATTGTACCTACTCTATTTAATGGAAGTCTTACAATTCTTGAATGCTCAGCAAGTGCTTGTAAAACAGATTGTCTAATCCACCAAACAGCATAAGATATAAATTTAAATCCTCTTGTTTCATCAAATCTCTCAGCAGCCTTAATAAGTCCTAAGTTTCCTTCATTAATTAAATCTGTTAGAGGTAATCCCTGGCCTTGATAATCTTTTGCTACACTCACAACAAATCTTAAATTAGCTTCTGTAAGTTCTTTCAAAGCTCTTCTATCACCTTGCCTTACTCTTATTGCAAGTTCAACCTCTCTATCTGGTGATAAAGGTTCATATTTACTGATTTCTTGAAGATATTTACTAAGTGATCTATTTGCATCACTTCCAATTTTTTGAATATTTTTATCAACTTTTGATTTACGTTTTTTTATGGGTCTTCTTTTAGTTTTCTTTTCAGACATCATTTGTTCTTCTTTTTCAGTAATTACATCTTCTGTATGCTCGACTTCTTTACCTTTAGGTGAAGCCTTAGCTTTTGTTGCAGTCTTAGCTTTAGTAGCAGCTTTAGTTTTAGTCGTAGATTTAGTTTTAGTTGCAGCCTTAGTTTTAGTCGCATCCTTAGCTTTTGGTGTAGCCTTAGCCTTAGTAGCAGTTTTAGGTTTAGAAGCAACCTTGTTTTTTGGTGCTGCTTTAGCTTTGGTAGTAGATTCTTTATCTTTCTTCTTCGCCATGTTTTTCCTTAAAAAGATTAATTTATACTTAATAATTAGCTTGTTATGTTAATAAATATTAGTAATAGTTCAAAAGTATATTTTATTAAACAGAATTAAATATGTTTTTGGTGATATTTCTTCANGTCTTTTTTCAGCATACTCTTCAATTAAGTTATAATCACAAATATTTTTCAAATTATTTTTTAATTTTTTCCTTCTTTGTCTAAATGCTTCTTTAACAAACAGTGAGAATTTCTGTATATTAATAGAAGTATTTATCCTTTTGAATTTTAGTATTCCTGAATCAACTTTTGGCTTAGGATGAAAAACATTTTTTGATATATCAAAAGCATATTCTACTTTACAAAAATTTTGAACCATCACACTAATTCTTCCATATTCTTTACATCCTTCTTTACTAATAATTCTTTTTGCTAATTCTTTTTGAACCATTAAAATCATGGNATCCCATTTTTTAGTTAAAAATTTAAAGATTATTTGACTTGAGATATTGTATGGAATATTTCCAACTACTTTATTGTATTTTATCTTATCATCATCCCATTTAAGAATATCTGAGTTAATAATATTAAGATTCGTAAAATTTTCTTTTAAATTTTTACATAACAAAGGATCAATCTCAATAGCATAAAGATTATTACTTGAATGTAATAATTGTTTTGTTAAAGCTCCGTGTCCTGGTCCTATCTCTAAAATATTATCTTTCTTATTTGGGTTGATAATATTTATAATTTTATCAATAGTATTAGTATCAACTAAAAAATTTTGTCCCCAACTTTTTTTGATAGGTATATTGCTTTTAAATGCCAAAAAAATCTTTTGCTGTTTTTGTTGTTTGTCTAGATACTTCATTAACAGTAATATTTTTTATTTTTGCAATTTCTTCAGCAACATATTTAACCATGAATGGTTCATTTCTTTTACCTCTATGCGGTACAGGGGTTAAATAAGGAGCGTCTGTTTCAAGCATTATTTTCTCTATTGGAACATTTGATATAACATTGTGTAATTCTTTTGCAAATGTTATTAACCCCGTAAATGATAAATGAAAATTTAATTTTATAAGTTTTTTAGCAAGAGCTATATCACTTGCAAAACAATGGACAACACCATTATTATTTTTAGTTTTTTCTAATGAATGTATTAATTCTTCATCAGAATTTCTATTATGAATAATACATGGGATATTTAAAGACTTTGCTAAAATTAGTTGTTCTTCAAATATTTTTATCTGAGTTTTTTTATCACTATGTTCATAGAAAAAATCTAATCCAATTTCTCCAAGTGCAACTACTTTTTTATGCGATAAAATATTTTCTAATTCTTTTAAATAATTTTTATCTGCATCTTTAGATTCATGTGGGTGATAACCAGCTGTTGAAAAAATCATATCATATTTTTCTGCTAAAGCTAATGACTCGTAAGAACTTTTAATATCTACTCCAACACATATTATTTTTGATATATTATTTTTACAGGCCCTATCAATAACTTCTTCTATATCCTTGTATTGATCATAATAAATATGACAGTGTGTATCAATCAGTTCCATCTAGTTCTCAATTCTTGGAAAAATATTTTTAATAATATCTATCTTTAAATTNTCNTNNAATATACCAAATTNGATATTNTCAAATGNATNAGANCCNANGGNAATTAATACNNATTGTGATTTTTGAGGTATAATAGGATAAAGTANNATTGTTCCNATCCTNAAAGATTCAGCAGATAAATAAATTGTTGTTGAAGCTAAATCTTTATTTTCTTTNATTGATTTCCANGGAGCTTTATCCTCTAAAAATTTATTAATTAATCTGAAAATANATATAGCACTTTCTATACCATCATGNATTTTTAAATTTTTAAAATTTTTNATTGAATCATCTCTTANTTTTTCGACATTTTNAATTAAGTNNNTATCAATTAAATCNAGCTTATTTTTTTTNGGTATTTTGTCATTGAAGTTCTTTGATATTAAAATAAAAATTCTNTTTACTAGATTNCCATAATCATTNGCTAAATCAGAATTATATCGTTCATTAAATGAATCAATAGTAAAAGATGCATCCTGTCCTAAAACCATATTTCTCATTAAATAATATCTTAAAGCATCAGACCCATATTTATCTGCTAAATCCAATGGCTTTATAACGTTTCCCAATGACTTTGACATTTTAGTATCATCAATCAACCACCATCCATGAGCAAAAATAGTTTTTGGAAGAGNAATATTNCATGACATAAGCATTGTAGGCCAATAAACACAATGAGTTGTTAATATATCTTTTGCCATTAAATGATAATTTGCNGGCCAATAATAATTGAATNTTTCTTCATTNTCACTATATCCTATTGCACTAATGTAATTNATTAATGCATCAAACCAAACATATGTNACATAATCTTTATCAAATGGTANTTCTATNCCCCANGATAATCTAGANTTNGGNCTAGAAATNCATANATCATTTAAATNNTTNTTTAGAAAACCTAATATTTCATTTCTTCTAGATTTTGGTAAAATAAATTNTTCATTTNTNTTAATGTGNTCTATTAGTTTTGATTTATATTTAGACATTTTAAAAAAATAATTTTTTTCTTTTATCTTTTTTATTTCTCTAAAATTACCTTCTTCCATTTCCTTTTGAGTTATAAATCTTTCTTCAGAAACNGAGTAAAGACCTTCATACTCATCAAAATATATNTCTCCTTTNTNNTAAAGATCATGAAGTATTTTTTTTACCTTATTTTGATGATTTTCATCAGTTGTCCTAATGAAATANTCATAATNNATNTNTAATTTNTCCCAAGTATTTTTAAATCTTTCTACATATTCATNAACATGACTTTTTGGNCTTACATTTCTTTTTTCNGCTGCTTCTTGNACTTTCTGTCCATGNTCATCTGTCCCTGTTAAAAAAAATACATCATGTTTTTGAACTTTTTTGATTCTTGAAATAACATCAGCAAGAATAGTTGTATATGCGTGACCTATATGAGGTTCATCATTTACGTAATAAAGAGGTGTTGTTATATAAAATTTTTTCATTTTTAAAATTTATTTTTAATAATTTTATTTAATTCAATATATAAACCTGTTGACATTAAAGGTAAATAACCATTTAAATTAATATTTTTNATTGTTTCATTNATAGTAAAATCAAATTTTTCATGATCTAGAATATGATTCGTCGATAAAGATTCCATATATTTTTCTAGATTATTGAAAGATATATTTTTTAAATTATTTTTATACTTACATGCATCGTTTAAAAAAATATTTAATAATTTTACTAAATCAATAATATCGTTTTTATTTTTAACTTTACTGAATGTCTTTTCCCATTCTANTAAATTAGAATTTAATAATGATTTTATAATTTGCTCTAGAATANTAATTATTGTTTTAAATTCTTTAGATAATTTTAGTGAATAGTTAATATCACCAAGTGATATTTTAGGAGCAATTTTTGCTATACTATTTTCAATATTATTTTCAAGTAGATAATTATAATGTTTTTTATAGCTAATACTGTTAAAAGAAATTATGTTACATCTTGATTTAATTGTATCAAGAATTTTTGAAATATCTGATGTAATTAAAATAAAAAAGTTATTTTCTGGTGGTTCTTCTAATATCTTTAATAATGCGTTTCCAGCCTCCTGCCTAGGAAAGCATAGTTTATCAGAATCTAAAATTAAGTGTAATTTAAATTTATTTTTTGGAATCGATAAATTAATACTCTTCNTAATATCGTTGATTGAGTTAATAAGAATTGTATTAGCATTTTTGATTTTAATTTTATGGTACGGGTTTCTACCTTTTAATTCAAATTCTTTAGTAAGTAAATCTAATTGTTTATTATCAAGTGTCTTTAAAGCTGAATCTTTCTTATTAATTGTTTTATTTTTTGGAAGAGGCAAAATAATATTTAGTAATTCATGCTGTAGGGTTTTCACTTTGTTGCATGAAAAGCAATCAGAGCAATCAGTATTATTGTTGCAATTTAGTGAGGCAAAAAATTCAATTGCATGTGCTTCTTTGCCTGTTCCTTCTTGACCATGNAATATATATGCATTTGAGATTTTCTTATTTGATACCTTGCTTAATAATTCATCAAATATATTTTCGTGAACTAATAAATTATTATAAATCATTTTTTAATCCATTTTTCAGGATCAAGTTTTTCTTGATTTAGCCAAATCTGGAAATTAAATATATTTTCATTTTCATAGTTAGAATTTGTCCCTTTTGCTACATCAGCTAGATAAGTAGAAGTATCTATGTATTGATTTTCATACACAACTATATTTTTTAAGTTAGAATAAACTGTATAATATCCAGCTCCATGATCAATAATAATTATATCACCATAGTCACGTATATTTGTTATCGTAAGTATTACTCCATCTAAAACAGAATAAACNCTTGCATTAGTTTTTGTTTGGNAATCAATTCCTAAGTTTTCAGTGTAAATATTCAATTCATCGTTCCTATGTACACCAAATTTTNCTATTATTTTTCCTTCAACTGGCNGATTTAATTTACCTTTCATTTTAGCAAAATTACCTGATGTTGATTTATTTTTTTCAGATCTGATTTTGGCAAGCTCTCGTTCTCTTTTTTGTGTTTCTTTTTTATCTGAATAAAGTTTGTTTATAATTTTTTCAATTTTTTCAATCATCTCCTTCCTTGAAATCAAATCATTTTTCAGAGATTCTTTCTGGTTTTTGATTTTTAAAACATAAGATGATTTTCGTTTTTTATCTTTTTCGAGTGAATTAAATTTTTTATTTTTTTCAGTAATTAAATCTTTTTTATTTTTTTGTTCTATTTCNAATTTAATTTTTTTCTGTTTTAAATCTTCAATATTAGTTGTGATTCTTTGTTTTATTTGATTTTCATAATCATTTAATATTTCAAGATATTTCTTTCTATATATTTTTTTATTCCATTCAGTTGTTTTTGTGATTTGTTTTAAAAGATTACTCTTGCCATGTTTATATAAATATCTCAATCTATTTTTTAATTGATTTTTTAAAATGAATAATTCTTCTTCTTTGTCTTGAATAATTTTTTTAGTAGAAAATATTTGTTTTGAAATATAGTTTTCTTCATCTGTTAATNTTTTTATTAGCTTTTCTGTTAATTCAATTTTTTTATCAATTTTTTTAATTAAATCATTATTAATTCTTTCTTCTTTTGATTTTTCATTAATTAGTTTTTCAAATTTGTCTATTTCTTCTTTTAGTAATTCTAGTTCATTACTTTTACTNTTNATATCATCTTGAATTTCANTTGATGTTTTATCACAAAAAATTAAATTTATTGTTAAAGTAAGGGTAATTACTAAATATGTAATATTAACTTTCATTTAATATAACTTTCATAAGTATTTTTATTTTTGCTATCAAAATTTAATAAAAAAAGCAATCCATCTTCTAATTCTAGCATATTTAATAAATNTGCTATTTCAAGATGATAAGCATTAATAAACTTTAAAGTATTTTTATCATAACCAAATTTATCATATATCGATTTAATATTTTTTATAAAAATCTCCATAGTATTTTTTAAATCATCAATATNAATTTTTTCCGAGTTAATCATATCAAGGCAATAATAGAAATTATATCTTGCTGCTCTTAAATCTTCATTATTTTTTAAATTTTTAATATTATCTTCAAAATTATTCCANATAGATGAGAACCCTGAATCAATAGCAATATTGCATATATCGATGCATTTTTGATAATAAGAACCACCTAAAAAGAGTTCGTAACTATCTAATTCACCTGCTATAAATAAATAAGCATAGTAGTCCAAAAATGAACTTATCGGATCAAAAAAAGTTGGATTATGATAAATTGTCTTTCCTTTAAAATAAGGGAAGTTTATNTTCTTTGCAAAATAGTATTGATCACTTTTGTTTGTAAGAAATAGCTGGCATGATAATTTATTAAAATCATTTTCACCAGTAAAGTGGATCTTCTCATAAATAATNTGAATTTTCAAAGGTATATTTAAATCATTGTTTTCAGAGCTGAATGTTGAGATTTTAAGATAATTTTTAATAAGCTCATTAAATTCCTCTAAAATGTATGTTTTGTTATCTTTAATTAACCTTGAATTATATTCATAAGTGACTTCTATATCTCCAAATTGAGAAAACAANTTTGAAAATAGCAATATAAATANTATANATTTTATCATCATTAGNTATCTAAATCTAAATAAAATTAAACNTAGTTTAAAATTTTTTTAAAAAGAAGNAAACTAAAATTTTTATANTTATTTTAATTATCTATTTACTTATTTGACAAGTTGATATTTAGATATTAAATTGTTTTAGGATTATAAACTATAATTGAAGGAATTTACTATGTTTAAATTTTACAAAAATTTATTTTTAATATCTTTGTTTTTTAATATGAGCATATTTAATGCAGAGATATCAATTTCTAGTAGTGAAATTAATGCCGGAGAAACAGCGCTTCTACAAGTTGAAATTGCTAATGAAGGGTCTATTGGAGGATTCCAGATGCAAATTTTGGATTTTCCTAATCAAGGATTTTTTACTGATGTTATTAGTACAGATAGAACTTCAGCTTTTACAGTAAGTTTTAATGAACAGAATGATGGATCAGTTATTATTGTTGCATTTGATTTAACAGGAGCGGGTCTATCGCCTGGAGATGGAAGCGTTCTTGAGCTTGTATATGAATCAACAGGAATTTACACAACAAATATTGAATTATCATTTAATGAGGATAATACTGTTTTATCTGATATGATTGGTGGCTCATATGAATATGATGTTGTTAATGGTTATATTAATGTGCTCGGTGAAAATCCTCCTCCAATTATACCTGTTTCAAATTTATCAGCTTTGGGTTCATTTGGAGAAGTTAATCTTTCTTGGGATGATANTAATGATACCAACGTTGAAGTCAGTGGTTATAGAATTTATAGAGACAACGTTTTTATCTCAACTTCAAGTTTAACAAATTATGTAGATCAAGGCTTATCTCAATCAACTGAATATTGCTACAATGTTTCTGTTTATGGACCAACAGGAGAATCAGATTTATCTAATACAGTATGTGCAACAACCTTAGAAATTTATTTAGAAGAACCTCAAAATTTAACAGCAATTGAAAATGGATTAGAAGTTTCATTAGATTGGGAAACACCACCTAGTGCTATTGGAGTTGGTGATGAATGCATAACTGCTTATGAACAACCTGGTTTTATCGATTGTTCAGGTATTTGTTTTGAGTCAAGCTTAGCTGATATTTGGATAGGAGACGGGTTTTGTGACGGTGTTAATGCTCAATATGGAGTTAATTTTTCTTGTTCATTTTGGAGTTGCGATGGATGTGATTGTGCTGGAACAACAAACGGTGATCAGAGTCAAGAATGTATTGATGAATGTGGTTCATTTAGTTTAAGTAATGGAAGTTTATCTGCAAATTCAAAATCAATAGCTGAAGGAACATATTTAGTTAATTCAAGAGATTTGCTTGGATATGAAATTTACAGAAATAATGAACTTATTGATTATGTCGAAAATACAGATTACGTTGATAATTCTGATGGACTTTTGTATTTAGAAGATTTTTGCTATAATGTTGTAGCAGATTATGATGAGGGCTCATCAGGATTTTCCAATACGGCCTGTGTTGTTCCTCAATTAAACTCACCATCTGGTTTATCTGTTCAAGGTACTGGTAGTTTCATTACTCTAAATTGGAATTCAACACCATTAAATGATCAAACATCTTATAATATTTACAGAAATGATGAGTTATTAGCTGATAATATTCTGACAGAAACTTATGAAGATTTTGCAACAGAGATAGGTATTGAATATTGTTATTACGTAAAAGCATTTTACGAAGATATAGGAGAGTCTCCAGCAACAAATACTTCGTGTTCAAGTTGGAATGTATATCCACCTTCTCAAATTGTAGCAACTCCTGGAGATCAATTAGTAAATTTATCTTGGCAAGAACCTATAGGTGGTGAAGAATATTTATTGCAATATGATGATAATGTACTAGCAAATGCATTTTATCTTTCTGGTTCTTACGAAGGAGGTTTGGCTCATGGTTCAAAATTTGATGTTGGAGTTAATTTTGATGTTTTATCAGCATCTGTTAAAATATTAAGTGAAGGTGATTCATTTTGGCCATGGCCAGATTCAACTCATGGACCTGTTAGAGTAATGGTTTTTGATGATAATAATGGAATTCCAGGAAATTTGCTCCACGATGAGCAAGCTGTAGCTGAAAATGGTTGGGCAACAGTTTATCCAAATATTACAGGTCTTTCAGGCTCTTTCTATATTATAGCTAGTCATGAAGATGGTTGGACAGACTACGAAGGTTTTGGAGTTGATGCTTCTGTTGATTATCCTGACAACATGTATACATACTATTATGGTATATGGAATACGGGTGATTATTTAGGTTATGGAGGTGATTATATGATGAAATCACAAGTTTTAGCTTATGGTAGCATAGAGAATTTATCTTCTTCAAATCAAGCTTTAGATAATCATCAAGAAAGAGATTTGCAAACTTTTGATTTATATAGAGATGGAAATTTAATTGCAAATTTTGATTCAAATACTTTTTCGTTTACAGATCAACCATTAAATAATATGCAAGAATATTGTTATACTCTTGGTTCAACATATGATGAAGGTGTCTCTGAATTATCAGATCCTGTTTGCGTTGTACCGTATTCTGGCCCTCCAGCAACAAATCTTGTAGTTGAAGATCTTGGAGGAACGATGTCTTTAACATGGGATGATGCTACAGTTGATCCATTATTTGGAAATACCCTGATTAACTATCAAATATATAAAGATGGAGTAAATATTGGTCAAACAGAATTAACAAACTATATTGATGATTCAGAAATAACTGCTGGTGTTAATTATTGTTATGAAATAAAGGCAAATTATCCATCAGGTGAAACATTTCCTTCAAATACTGCATGTGGTTTATTTTATTTGGATCCGCCTGTAGGATTAAATGCACAAGGCGATAATGAAAATCAATATATTTTATTAGAATGGAATGAACCTGGTTCATTTATTAATTATAGTGTTACTTGTGATGGTGGTTCATGGCAGAGTGAAGTAAGTTGGGAATTAATTGCTAATGATGAAGTGATTTTAGCTGGAGGAGCACCATTTTCTCAAGTTGATGTTCCATTGTTTTTAGGCTCTTATACTTTGAATATGGCTGATTCCTGGGGAGATGGTTGGAATGGTAATGTTTGGAATTTAGTTGATGCTAGCAATAATATTGCTGCATCATGTACACTTGATACAGGTAGCGAAGGTATTTGTGAATTTAATTTAACTGGACTTGCAGTTTCTCAGGAGCTTTATCCAATTTCTAATGAAGATACAAGTAAGAATTATGATGAAAGTATTAATCCAGAAATTGAAATAGTTGACAATACTCAGCAATTTATTCAAGATAATTTAAATGATAATAGAGATATGCTCTCATATAGAATTTATAGAGATGGTGAATTTTTAGTAGAAACAGATTTAAATACATTTTCACATATTGATAGTACAACTGAACATGATATTGAGTATTGTTATTCTCTAAGAACACTCTATGATGAGGGTGAATCTGTTGACTCTAATATTTCTTGCTCTGAGTGGATTTTAATGCCTGCAACTGATTTTGATGTTATCGGTACTAATGGTCAGATAGAGCTTACTTGGACTCCTGCCCAATCAGCAGATGTTTTAAGTTATAATATTTACAGAGATGGTAATTTTCTTATAAATACTGGAGGTTTAGATAATCAATATAATGATACTTCAGCTCTACATAACGTTGAATATTGCTATCAAATTTCTGCTGTTTATGATTTAGGAGAGTCTAGCATATCAGATCAAGAATGTGGCATGTGGGAAATATTATCTCCTGATGAAGTGTTTGCAAGTGGCCAAGATGGAGTTGTACATGTAACCTGGACTGATCCACCAGCTGGAGGTACCCCAGGTGTAGGTGATGAGTGTGTGTCTTATGATTATTATTATAATGAAACATTAGGCTTGGTTGATTGTATTGGACAATGCGTTCCTCAAACTACAATAGATAGTTGGCTAGGTGATGGATTGTGCGATGATGGAACATGGGGTGTATACCTTGATTGCGATGAATATAATTGGGATGGTGGTGATTGTCCTGAAAATGGAGTAGCTTCTATTGGTGGTGAATATAATTATAGAACAGAAAATCAATTAGAATTTCTATTGCCATTTATTTCTGATATTGATAATAATAGTAGAGATTTAGTAGCTTTTAATGTTTATAGAGATGGACTATTTATTGCAACGGTTGAATCTGGTATTTATGAATATTATGATTATGATGTAGTAAATCTTCAGGAGTACTGTTATACAGTCACAAGTGTTTATGAAGTGGGTGAATCTGAAATATTAGAAGATTTAGTTTGTGCTATTCCAATTCCAGGATTGGCTCCATCAAGTTTATATGCATATGCAGAATCAGATTATATTAATTTAGAATGGAATGCTGGTAGTAATTTAGTTATTGATTATAATGTTTACAGAAATGGTGTTTTATATGACAATACAACTGATATATTTTATCAGGATTTAAATGCTGAACATGATATTGAGTATTGTTATGTTGTATCAGCTAATTACGAATCAGGTGAATCACAGTTTACTAATGAAAGTTGTGCAATGTGGATTTTAGCTCCTCCATTAACTGCATCAGCCTTAGGTGGAAATGGTTTTATACAACTAGATTGGACAGAACCTGGTGTAAGTACATGTGCTGATGAGGTTATATCATCTCTGCCTTTTAATGCTTTAGGTAGTAATGCTGGCATGAGTAATGATTGGCTTGTTCAGGGGAGTGAAGGAGCAGATTATGCTTATTTATTAAATGTTACAAGTCCTATAACAATTGATGTTACTTTATGTAGTGCAAATACCACTTTTGATACAAAACTTGAAATTTTTACAGCTGATCAAGAGTGTAATGAGATAACTACTGGTTATTATATTGATGATTTTACTTGTGAGTTTAGTGGGTTGCAATCAACTTTGCAAGGTGTTTTTTTAGATCCAGGTCAGTACTATATAGTTGTTGATGGATATAGTGGTGCAGAAGGAAATTATGAAATAAATGTAACTCAATCATTCTTTGAGAATTCAAATCCAAGTGAAATAGTCGATAATTTGTTATATGAATCAAATAAAAGTAATTTAAACTTAAATATAGATGATTGGAACTATGCTGATAATGATTTGATTCAATCAAGCAGATCTTTGTTAGGTTTTGATATATACAGGGATAATCAGCTTATTAATTCAGTTGACTCAAACACCTATACATATTTAGACCTTGGTTTAGAAAATGGAACGCAATATTGTTATTTTATTATTGCCAATTATGATGAGGGTGATTCACAGCCAACACCGACAATTTGTGCGTCCCCCGATGCTGGACCAATGTGCCCACCTGAAAATTTAGCATTAAATATTGAAGATGGGGATACTGTTATTGATATGACTTGGGATTTACCAAATCCAAATTGCGAGGGAGCAGGCACAGGTGGAGGAGATGGCTCTTACAGTGTGGAATGTGGTGGTGGTTCCTGGGAGTCTGAAGTTTCTTGGGAACTATTATTTGATGGAAATATCATCCAAAATGGAGTGGTTGGATCATATTCTTTTGATCTTGATCCTGGAGATTATGTTTTAAATATGTACGACTCTTATGGTGATGGATGGAATGGTAATAGTTGGAACCTATATAATGATGCTATTTTAGTTGCAAGCTGTTCATTAGAGTATGATTATTATAATTATGGCGATGGCTCATTTGGTAGTTGTCAATTCTCTTTAACGGGAGTTGCATCTAACGATGAAGTTTTACCTGTAGATGTTTACAATTATTTTGATCCTGATAAGCCAGCAGAAAACATGAATAATACTAGCAGAATAGAAGGTTTTAATATATATAAAAATGATATTTTAATTGATTCGGTCCCTATAGACCAAAATTATTATACTGATTCAGATGTTATATTTGGTGAAGAATATTGTTATAAAGTTAAAGCTCTTTATGAGGAGGGTGAATCAAATCCAACAAATATAGTATGCGGTACTGTTATTGATCCTGGAAGCTTTTCTGTAATGGGATTAGAAAATGGTATTGTACAATCAGGATCTAATATTGAATTAGATTTAAATTTATCAAATCAAACATCAGTTGCAGGGTTTCAATTTACACTTACTGATACACCCAATAATTTAACTGTTACTTCAGTTGAAACAACTGATAGGACTGAAGGTTTTACCGTTGAGTTTAATGAGCAGGTTAATGGTTCTGTTATAATTGTTGCGTTTAATATAACTGGTGGATTGATTGCCGAAGGTGATGGCTCAATATTATCAATTATATATGAGGCTGATGAAGTTTTTCAGGAAACTAATGTGGAATTAAGTATTGCTGATTATTACATAGGTGATAGTATAGGTTTTGAGTTGCCTATTTATACAGAAGCCTCAAATGTTCTTATTTCTTTAGGGCCAACATCAATTGTCCAGGAGATTAATTTAGATCCATTTATTTTTAATAATGTATCCTTGAATGTAATTCCGGACAATATATCATTTTCACAAATGGTTGATGGTATGGATCTTCTACTTGCTTCAGACGGTAGTTCAAATTTTTATGTGCCCAGTTATGATATTGATCAAATTGGAGATATGCATGTAGAATATGGTTATAGATTATTTCTAAATGGAGCTGAAAGCCATATGATGTCTGTTGAAGGTGTTCCTGTTGATGTTTCTGAACATTTTTTAACTTTAAATCCTTTTATACTTAATTTAGTTTCATATCTTCCACAAGAATGTTTGATGTCTTCAGAAATTTTTGCGGGATATGATGAGGATATTTTATTGGTTAAAGGTAGTGGTGGTTATTATGTTCCCTCTTTTGGCGTTCAAACATTAGATCAGATGTGCCCTGGAGAAGCATTCGAAATTTTCTTAAACGGAACAGATGGATTAGACTTCCAGTATCCTTCAGGTGTTATGTCATCTAATCATTCGAATCATTTTGTTGAGGATTATAAATCTAGAACA
>PAHD01000017.1 GCA_002704685.1 Fidelibacterota bacterium | reverse complement strand
TTTTAAAAAATAAAGCAGAAACTCAAGATATTCCTATTATTATGTTGACTGCAAAGGGTGAAGAGTCTGATATTGTTAAAGGTTTAGAGACAGGCGCAGATGATTACGTAACAAAACCATTTAGTATTAAGGTTTTATTAGCTAGAGTTAATTCACTTTTAAGAAGAAAATCAGATGGTAAAACATCAGATTCATTAAATTATGAAAATTTATTTATACATGCAGGTAAAAGAGAAGTTAAGGTTGAAAATAAAATAATTGATCTAACATATACTGAATTTCAAATATTATTTATACTAGCAAGTCATCCAAATTGGGTTTATACAAGGAACCAATTAATTGATGAAATTAGAGGTGACGATTATCCTGTTACAGATAGGTCTATTGATTTCCAATTTGTTGGATTGAGGAAGAAACTTGGTAAAGCTTCCAAATTTCTTAAAACTGTAAGGGGTGTTGGTTATAGATTCCTTACTGAAGATAATTAATATTTTTTATTTTAGTATTAAAATATGGGATTTACTTTAATAGATTATAGCTCATGAATGATAATTTAAAAACTATTTTTAAGGTACTTGGGGTATTTTTATGTTTGTATCTTTTTTTAGTAGGTATAAATGGTTTATCAAGTGGAATTAAATTATTAGGTGGCGATTTTGCCAGGCAAGTCATGTCAACAACTAGTAATCCTTTTGTTGCATTATTTATAGGGATTTTAGCTACGACTTTATTCCAAAGCTCATCAACAACAACATCCTTAATTGTGGCAATGGTAGGAGGGGGGACTCTTACTTTAGGTGGAGCAATCCCAATGATTATGGGAGCTAATATAGGCACAACAGTTACTAATACAATTGTTTCTATTGGTCATTTACAGCGTGGCAATGAATTTAAAAGAGCATTTCAGGCCGCAACAGTTCACGATTTTTTTAATGTGCTTGCTGTAATAATNCTACTTCCTATTGAGATTGCTTTTGGTTTATTAGAAAAGTCTGCATCCTGGTTAGGAGTNCAATTATTTGGTACTATAAGTACAACAGAAGTATTTAAAAGCCCTGTTAAAATTGCTATTAAATGGGGTGCAAAAAAAGTTCAATTATTAAGTTTTGACAATAATATTTTATATATACTTATAAGTGTATTTATAACTTTTTTAATGCTATATTTTATTGTTAAGCTATTAAGGAGCTTAGTATTAAAAAAAGTTGAAGTTTTTTTTGATACATACATATTTAAAACAGCTTTAAGAGCAATGGCTTTCGGTGTATTTTTAACAATCTCAGTTCAAAGTTCATCAATAACTACTTCAACTGTGATTCCGCTTGCTGGAGCTGGAGTATTAACTTTGAGACAAATTTATCCATTTACATTGGGTGCTAATATTGGAACAACCGTAACAGCATTGCTTGCGTCATTATCGCTTAATGTAACAGCTATGGTTGCATCATTTGCACATTTATTTTTTAATATCTTTGGAATTTTAATTATTTACTTAAATCCATATTTGAGTGAAATTCCTATTAAAATTTCTGAGAAATTTGCAGATTTAACTTTAAAAAATAAATTTTTCCCTATTATTTATTTAATTGTTATGTTTTTTATCGTTCCTTTTTTAATTATATTTTCATGGGGGTAATAGTATGAATTTTTTAACAGGTATATTTAAAGTATTTAATTCAGATGATTTACTAAATCAGGCATTATTAGATTGTTATAAAATGCTAGATCTTACTAAGAAGATGTTTAATGAATCTATAGATAATTTAAGATATGATAAAAGTAGTAAAATTGATATTTATTTAATGGATAAAGAAATTAATGAGTTTGAAAGAGTTGTTAGAAGAAAAATAATGACTCATCTTTCTGTTAATTCAGAAACTAATTTATCTGCAGGCTTAGTTTTGGTTNGCGTTGTTATCGATATTGAAAGGATTGGAGATTATACAAAAAATATTTGTGATTTAGCAGTTAATCACAAAGGAAAATTATTATTTGGAACAGAAGAAAAAAAATTAAGTATNATTGAAAATAATGTTAAAGATTATTTTAATAATACAATTNATGCATTTAAAAATCAAGATATAGATTTAGCAAGAAAATTAATGGAAGAATACAAAAGTGATATTTCTATCGAGAGTTCTAAGTTGGTTAATTCTATTATATCTGGTGAAATAAAAGATTTATCTTCCATTCAAGCAGGTTCATTATGCTTGTATTTAAGATATTTAAAAAGAATTTCGGGTCATTCAAAAAACTTAGTTTCAAGTATAGTTAATCCATTTGAAAGAATTGGTTATTCTGAGTAAAAATAAATCTATTTTGTTTTTATGCACAGGCAACTCATGTCGTTCTCAAATGGCAGAAGGCTTAGGTAGGAAAATCTTAAAAAATTTCAATGTATCAAGTGCTGGAACAAATCCAGAAAATGTTAATATAAATGCAATTAATTCAATGATGGAGATAGGTATTGATATATCTAATTATAAATCAAAAAAAATTTCAATTGAAAAAATAAATAATTTTGATTTAGTAATTACTCTCTGCGGTGATGCAAAAGATAAATGTCCTATTATAAATTCTAAAAAACATATTCATTGGCCAATTAAGGATCCTTCAAAATTTAAGGGAAATCATAGTCAAATCATGATTGGCTTCTCCAAAGTTAGAGATTTAATTGAAAGAAAAATTATAGATTTAAATGAAAATATTAATTTTAATTAAATGAAAAAGCTCTTACCAAATAAAATTTTTAGCAGAATATTTACAACTAATTTATTCATTATTTCAGTTGTTGTTATATTATTTTTATGGTTGTTTAATTTTTATTTTACTTCGTTTTANTATTTAGAAAAAGAAAGTGATTTAGAATCTAGAGCGATTTTATTTTCTAAATTATTAGNAACATATACTGATTTTNGTGATGTAGACTTATCTTTAATTTGTAAAGAATTAAAACAAGATACAAAAACNCGTTATACTGTAATTAATAAANATGGTTCTGTNTTNGGTGATTCTGATGAAAATCCAAAATCNATGGATAATCATTTATCTAGGCCAGAGGTACTTGANGCAAATAATGGNAAAANTGGTACATCTATCAGATACAGCAATACAGTTAAAGAAAAGATGCTGTATTTGGCTATTTNACAGAATATTAATGGTGAGCAAATTATTATTAGGACTTCAGTTCCATTAAATTCTCTTAAAAGTAATATTTCATTGCTTACTTCTGAAATTATAAAATCTTCAATTTATATANTAATTGCAACACTTGGAATTAGCTTATTTATATCAAGAAAAATTGCTAATCCTCTTGAGAAAATGGTAGTTANTGCTATGGCTTTTTCAAAAGGTNAATTTCAATCAAGAATCAANNCATCAAATACAATCGAAATTAATAGTTTAGCTAAATCATTAAATATTATGGCNANTCAATTAGATGAAAGGATAAAGTTNATAACTTTACAAAAAAATGAGAATGACGCAATTTTAGCTAGCATGGCAGAGGGTTTAGTCGCTGTAGACTATTCAAATAAAATTATAAAAACTAATGATTTTTTTAGAGATTTATTTGAGCTGAAAGGAAGAGCAGTTGGTCTTGATATTAATANTGTAATTANAGATAAGAAATTTTTGAAATTTTATNANGATTTAACANATCATAAAAATATAGATAATAAAGAGGTCACTATTGATAATATAAAAAACAAGACAATTTTATGCTCNGCCACAATGCTTAAAGATCAAGAGGATAATTTTATNGGTCATGTAATTGTGGTCAATGATATTACAAAATTACGAAATTTAGAAAAAGTAAGACAAGAATTTGTAGCAAACGTATCGCATGAGCTAAAAACACCTATAACAGCATTAAAAGGTTATGTTGAGACNTTAAAAGATGTTGATAATGANGAGGATAAAAATTACTTTTTAAATATTTTAGATAAGCAAACATCAAGAATGAATTCTATTATTAATGATTTACTAGAGCTATCTAGATTAGAAGAGTCTGTTGATAAAGGAGATATTGAAATTTTTGAAAATAATATTTTAGATTTANTTAATGATGCAATAAATGAATGTGAATATGCAGCAAATAAAAAACAAATTAAATTACATATAAATTGTAGNAGTTCAATAATTTTCAATTTAAATAAAAGATTAATTCAAGAATCTGTGGTTAATTTAATTTATAATGCTATNAGGTATAGTGATAATNAAAAAATTGTAAAAGTCGATGTAAAAATCATCAGTAATAATTTANATATTAGTGTTAAAGATAAAGGTATAGGAATCCCAAAAAATGAATTAGATCATATTTTTAAAAGATTTTATTGTGTTGATAAATCACATAGNAAAGCAACGGGAGGTACTGGTTTAGGACTTTCNATAGTTAAGCATATAATGAATCTTCATAGNGGAAAAGTCGTAGTTGAATCAAATGTAGGGAAGGGCTCAAATTTTACATTAATAATTCCAAANAAAGTTTAGTNAAGGTATGAAATTATGAAATATTTATCTGAAGTAATAGGAACTTTTTTCCTTGTTTCAGTTGTTGTAGGATCTGGAATAATGGCAGAAAATTTAGCAAATGGCAATAATGCTGTTGCACTTTTAGGAAATACAATTGCAACAGGAGCAATTTTATTTGTNCTTATAAAAATGTTTGGTTCAATATCAGGAGCTCATTTTAATCCAGCAGTATCATTGGTATTTTATTTAAGAAAAGAGCTCAATAAAAAAGACCTTTTAAATTATATAATTGTTCAAGTAATCTCAGGTCTCATGGCAGTAATATCTGTTCATTATATATTCCAAATAGAATTATTCCAAATATCTACAAATATTAGAGGAGAAATACCTTTATTAATTAGNGAGATTATAGCAACTTTTGGTCTTGTTTTAACAATTTTATTAATTAGAAAAAATGATGAAAAATCAGTAGCTATGGGAGTAGCATTGTTTATAACAGCAGGATATTGGTTTACTTCATCAACTTCATTTGCTAATCCAGCTGTAACAATTTCTAGAGTATTCACAGATACTTTTACAGGNATTGCTCCAGAGTCTTTGCTTTATTTTATATGTGGACAAATTGTTGGCTGTATAATTGCAAATTATACTTTTAATATATTTGATGAGAAATAATTAATCAAANATCATTTCTTTAAGATTATTGCATGGCTTAAAGAAGAATGATTCATTTTCAANTTTNGAANNNATTTTATTTTTCATTTCNGNNGTNAGAGGNGTTGAATCAAAAATAAAAATAANNANNGANATACTTACNANACCTTTAACAANNCCTANNAANCCNCCTANTATCATATCTGCAATTANTTTTNAGTTCTNNNTCTTCNANTNGNANAATNAANATATTTGCTAATAAGTCCNATNANTAANGANNANAGAANAATAAGAANNATNAATAANAATAGATTTAANANCTCACTTTGNTGAAAGAAAANAAAAAATTGNTTTTCAAGNTTNTNNANNACNATTNNAGANATAAATATACTNCCNATNAANCTNANNGTNGATTTAAGAGCTTANAATNANCTTNGANTAGGCACCTGANANNGCAAANCCNACTAANANAAAAATTATTATNATGTCTANTGGNTTNATATTCATTATTGTAATTTACAATAACAATTAAAATCTTCCAATTATTGACTTANTNATCTTGNTTTAATCCCTTCTAATGATATAAATTANTANACTAAATAATAAAAGGANANAATGNATTTAGATGTTAAGAAGATNATTAATCTTCATAAAATAGACACNAGNCTTCANGANATNNANGANGAAAANGGNGGCCTNCCNGANATTATNNANNANCAAANAGAAAANNTNGATGANTTAAAAAATAAAATTCATCANTCCGAGGAAGAAATNAAATTATTAAATAAAGANAAATCAGCTTNNNCATCAAGNATNGANGATTTTAANAGCAATCTTGAGAAACATAATAAGCTAATGGATAAGGTTAAAAATAATAAGGAATATGACGCTCTTCTTTTAGAAATTGATCATTTAAAAAAAGAAAATAATGAATTACAATCTAAAATCAATGTAATAAACAATTCTTTAGACGATTTAAATATTTCTAATGATGATGTAAATAAAGAAATTGATTCATTAAATGAAAAAATAAATGATAACGAAAATGAATTAAAAGAAAAAAGTCTTGAATTTAGCATTGAAGAAAAATTACTTGAAAAAGATAAAAAGAAAGTAATGTCTGAAATTGCTGACAGTCTATTTTTAGATAAATATAAAGAGGATAATGAAAGTGTAGTTGCTTCTGTATACAATGGTTCTTGTGGCTCTTGCTTTTATACTCTACCAGCACAATCTTTGCAAGATGCAAAAAAAGGAAAATTGATAACTTGCCCAAATTGTTCTATTTATCTATATTTTGATGAAGATAATCAATAATTAGTTTTTTGAGATTAACTGGATAACTGCTCTTTTAAAGAGAGGAAAGTCCGAACTCCACAGGACAAAATGCCTCATAACAAGAGGAACTAATTTTTTTAGTTGGAAAGTGCAACAGAAAGTATACCGCCATTTATGGTAAGGGTGAAACGGAGGTGTAAAAGACCCCCAGAAATAATTGAAAAATTATTTGCTATGTAAACCCCATTTGGAGCAAGATCAAGAAATCATGTGTGGTCCGCACATAATGATGGGTAGATCGCTAGAATTAAATTGTGAAATTTAATCCAGATGAATAGTTATCTGCTTACTTTACGTAAGTAACAGAATTCGGCTTATAAGTTAATCTCAAGAAAATATTAAAAAATTTTATTATGAAAAACTCTTTTATAAAAGATATAGCATTTTATGTGCCTGATGAAATTCTAACAAATGATGATTTGTCCAAGATGATGGATACGTCAGATGAGTGGATTAAAACTCGTACGGGAATAGAAAAAAGACATACAACTGGCGATACAAATATGGGTCCAGCTGATCTTGCTGTTAAAGCTTCTGACCAGCTTTTAGATAAAATAGGTATAGATAAAAGTGAGATTGATTTTGTTGTATTTGCAACATCCACTCCTGATTATTATGTCCCAGGTTCAGGGGCTTTGTTCCAAGAAAAAATGGGACTTGAAAATATAGGAGTTTTAGATATTAGGCAGGGATGTTCTGGTTTTACTTATGCATTATCTGTTGCAGATAAATTTATTAAAACAGAAACATATAAAAATATTTTAGTTATTGGGGCAGAGGTTCAGACAACTCAGCTGGATTATGATGACGAGGGTAGAGGTACAGCTGTTTTGTTTGGGGATGGTGCGGCTGCTTGTCTTGTTGCACCAACAGATGAAAAAAGAGGAATTTTATCAGCACATTTACATTCAGATGGTAAATATATAGATGATCTTTCTAGTTTATATCCTAGTTCAAAGTATAAAGATATAATTAATGAAGAAAATATACAAAAAAGACAGCATCATATTTATATGAATGGAAGAGAAGTTTTTAAGCATGCTGTAAGAAGATTTAAGGAAGTAATATTAGAAGGACTTGAAAGTAATGGTCTAAATGTTAATGATATTGATATGGTAATACCTCACCAAGCCAACTTTAGGATAACAGAAACTGTTCAAAAGCATTTAGGAGTTGATCAAGATAAGGTTTTTTCAAATATTCATAACTATGGAAATACAACAGCAGCATCCATAGGCATTGCTTTAACAGAAGCACTTGATCAGAAAAAAATTAAAAAAGGTGATATCGTCGTACTTGCATCATTTGGTGCAGGATTTCAATGGGGGTCAGTGGTAATAAAATGGTAAATGATAATTCAATATATTATAAAGAAGAACATATTCTTCTTAGAAAAACTGTTAGAGAATTTGCACAAAATGAAATTGCTCCACTAGCATTAGAGATTGATAGCAAAGGAACTTTCCCTTCTGAATCAATAAAAAAGCTATCAGAACTTGGTCTAATGGGGATACCTTGGGATCCTGAATATGGTGGTGGTGGAATGGATATGCTATCTCTTGTTATAACAATAGAAGAATTAGCAAAAGTATGTGTTTCTACAGCTGTTACTTTAATGGCTCATACAAGCCTNGGTACTGGTCCATTTAGTTATTTTGGTACACCTGAGCAGAAGAAAAAATATTTNTCAAAGTTAGCAACTGGTCAAATGATTGGTGCATTTGGGCTTACTGAGCCAAATGCTGGAAGTGATGCTGGTAATACTCAAACAACAGCGACATTAGATGGAGATGAATATGTTGTAAATGGTCAGAAAATCTTTTGTACAAACGCTGGTTATGCAGGTTGTATTACATTTACCAGTAGAATTTTAGAAAATGGAGAAGATAAAGGTATTGCAGCTTTATTTGTTGAGTCTGGAACAAAAGGATTAAGTTTTAGTGAGCCAGAAAAAAAGATGGGCTGGAAAGCTTCCGATACACGTTCAGTATATTTTGATCAGATGCGTATTCCTAAAGAAAATATTTTAGGAGGTGTAGGGAAAGGCTTTAAACAATTTTTAAGAACATTAACTATTGGAAGAATTACTATTTCTGCACTTGCTCTTGGTACATCTGTTGGTGCTTATGAGCTTGCCCTTAAATATTCTCAAGAAAGAACTGCCTTTGGTAAAAAGATTAGTGCTTTTCAGGCTATAAGTTTTAAGCTTGCAGATATGGCAACTCAAATATCAGCATCAAGACAGTTAATATATCATGCTGCTTGGCTTTATGATAATAAAAAAGATGTTATAAAAGATGCTGCAATGGCAAAATTATATTCTAGCGAATCTGCGATGAAAATAACTACTGAAGCAATTCAAATTCACGGTGGCTATGGTTATATTGAAGATTACCATGTTGAGCGTTTTTTCAGAGATGCTAAAATTTTGGAGATAGGTGAGGGAACTAGCGAAGTCCAGCGTATGGTCATTGCTAGAGAAATACTTAAAAGCTTTTCCAATACGTGATATCAGTAACCATCCATAATGATTTTGACGATAAGTTAAAAATTAATAAAGATGCTATCTGTAAATTAAGTACTGAAGTATTTAAAAGGGAAAAATTCAATAATTCACAAATTGATATAATCTTAACTGACAAAAAATTTCTTAATTCATTAAAAAAAAAATACTTTAATATGGATGTTTTTACAGACGTAATGGCATTTAATTTAGGTGACGATAAAAATATTGATGGTGAAATATATATAAGTATTGATGATGTTCTTGAAAATTCTAAATTATTTTCAAAATCATTTAATGATGAATTTAAAAGAATAATTATTCATGGTATTTTACATCTTTGTGGTTATGATGATAAAACAAAAAAAGAAAAAGATAATATGACACTTTTAGAAGAAAAATATTTATTATTATCAAATATTGTATTAATTTCAAATAAATGATTTACATTATAATTATTTTATTAATCTTTTCAGCTTTTTTTTCAAGTCTTGAAACAGCATTATTTCATTTAAACTCAACAAGTAATAAAAATGAAATTGTTAAAAATCTATTAAAAAAGCCAAAAAAATTACTTTCAAATTTATTGACAGGTAATACNATTGTTAATATAGCTATTGGCTCTTTATCAGCTGCCTATACTCTAAATCATATATCACCTATTAGTGATATAAGTATATCTAAATTATTACTTATTCAAGTATCAATAGTTACTTTAATTATTTTAATTTTTGGGGAAATTATACCTAAGACCTATGCTATTGCACAATCAGAAAAGCTAGCAAATTCATCTGCTAAAATTTTAGATTTAATTTTAAAAGCTATTTATCCTATTGCATTTATATTTCATAAATTAACAGATATTTTGATTAATATCTTGCCAATGAAAAAAGAAAAGGCTTTTGATTCAGAAGAAGAGTTGATTATGCTTGCTGAAGTAGGAGAAGAAGAAGGTATGCTTGATCATGAAGAGTCGGATATGATTCAGTCAGTTTTTGAATTTAAAAATAAATTGGTTAAAGAAATTCAAACACCTAGGGTAGATATATCTGCTTTAGATTCATCTTCTAGTNTNGATGATGCTATGGATTTAATNATGAAAAATAAATTTTCAAAATTACCAGTATTTAAAGATACCATCGATAATATAAAAGGTATTTTATATGCAAAAGATATTATCCCNTATTTAATTGGTTCTCGTCCNAGTATAGATTTACTTAAGTTAACACGAACACCATATTTTATTCCAGAAACNAAGCCNATAGATGAGGTTTTACAGGAATTTAAAATAAAAAAAACAAGTATAGCTGTTGTTGTTGATGAGTGGGGCGGTACCTCAGGTCTGTTAACATTAGAAGATATAGTTGAAGAGGTAATGGGTGAATTTAGAGATCCATATGATAAAGAAGAATTTGAAATTATTGAACAAAAAGATGGCAGTTTTATTGTTGATGGTTCAGTTAATATATATGACGTAGAAGAATACTTTAAAATTAATTTCCCTGATGATAGAGATTATGATACATTAGCTGGCTTTATTTTAGATTCAATTGGAGATATNCCTANTGAAAACCAAGAAGTTAAATTTGGTAAATTTATTTTTAAGGTAATATTAATTGATCAAAATAGAATAGAAAAAGTAAAAGTTGTTAGCTAAATGAACAAATTTGATGAACTAATTAAAATCGTTAAAAAATTAAGAGCTCCTGATGGTTGTGAGTGGGATAGAGAGCAGACNCATNAATCATTGATCCCTTATTTATTAGAGGAAACACACGAAGTTATAGAATCCATTGAAAATAAAGATTTTAAATCATTAAAAGAGGAGTTAGGTGATTTAATACTTCATGTCATTTTTCAAGCAGATNTAGCAGATGAAAATAATAAATTTTCAGTTGAAGAANTTTTAGATGGTATTAANAAGAAATTAATCAATAGACATCCTCATATTTTTTTAGATCCATCAAATAATACTTCTAAGCAAGGAAGTTGGGAAGCTACCAAAAAGAAGGAAAAAAATAGAGATAGTGTTTTAGAAGGTGTTCCAAAATCTTTACCTGCATTACTTCAATCAAGAAGAATTCAAGAAAAAGCGGCAGATGTTGGTTTTGATTGGGAAAAGAATAGTCAGGTTATTGCAAAAGTTGATGAAGAAATAGCTGAATTAAAAGATGCAATAAAAATAAAGAAAGGAATCAATGAAGAATTTGGGGATGTTTTATTTTCTTTAGTAAATCTCAGTAGACATTTAGATATTGACCCTGAATCTTCTTTGAAAAAATCAACCATTAAATTTATAAGTCGTTTTAAAGAAATTGAGAAAAAAGTTGATATTGAAAAACTTAGTTTAGAAGAACTAGATAAGATCTGGAANGANAATAAAGAAAAGTATAATTTAGGAAAATGACATCTTCAATAGATACAACTTTTAATTACAACCATCCTTTAATATCAATTATTTTAGCTATTTATTTATGTTTTCTATATTTTAATATGAAAAATTTAAATAGAATGCTATCAATTGTTAAGATTTTAATTATTTTTAATTGTTTTGTATTTTATGGAAGTCTANTATATATAGATNCATTTGATTTCAAAGTTCATCTTCCATTACATTTATGCTATTTAACAGAAATATTTATTCTTTTATCACTAATATTTAAAACTAAATTTTTATATCCATGGTTAGTATTAAATGGTCTAGGTGGTGGAATTACCGGATTTACAAATTCAAATTTACCAATAGAGTCTCTGCTAATTGAAAATATTCATTTACATTTATCACATTTCAATCTATTACTTTTTGTTTTAATTTTATATAAAATGAATTTTTCAATATCAAAAAAAGATTTTTACAGAAGCATAATATTTAATGCTATAATTTTTAGCTTAGTGGTTTGGTTTAATATAGTATTCCAATCTAATTATTGGTTCACAGCTAGTAGGCCTCCAGGTACAAATTTGGCATTATTATTTCCTGATTGGCCATATTATTTATATGGTTTAATTATAATAGGTCTTTCGTCTTACCTTCTAACTTTTAGATTATTTTCAAGGAATTTTTCTCGATAATTTTTGTGGAGGCGCGCGGAATCGAACCGCGGTCCGAATAAGAATACCAAATAATATCTACATGTTTAGACTCTTTTTTGATTTCATTTTATTTTCTTGAAAAGTCACAATAAAATAAAATTATCCTGAATATTTACCGAAGTAAAGTTATTTTCATTTAAGAATCATCAGGTAGAGACTTAACATAGCATGCTAATTGACACCTCAAAAAGTTACCGCATACAAATAACTAAGAGATGGCTGTTAANCTTAATTAAGCAACAGCAGTATAGCTATATTCGCTATTTAGAATGTACCCTAAAGTTTAAGGAGTTTATAGAGTAATGCTCCACATGCAATTATAAGCTCTTCATTACCCGTCGAAGCCAATCGCCCCCAATTAAATTATTTCAAAAAACTGAACAGAAAAATTAATAATAAAATAATTTACTTCNTATTATTTTATTTTTTAAGTATAAAATACTTTATAAATTTAGTACTTGTGAATTTTAGTTTTTAATAAAATTTACGTGACTCTGTAGCTCAGTTGGTAGAGCAGCACCCTTTTAAGGTGATGGTCGCAGGTTCGATTCCTGCCAGAGTCACTACAGTTTTGATTGGCTCTCCATCAATAATAAAATCCCATTTATAATAAATTGTATTGATATAACTAGTAAGATAAGACCCATTATTCTTTGAATAATCCTAATGCCAGTTGTACCAATTTTTTTTGATATTTTTTTACCAAGAAGTAAAATAATATATGTGATTATTAAAGTGATTAATATATTAACATGAACAATACATTTGTCAATATAGCTACTGGTTTGAGATGATAAAATCATAATTGATGTTATTGCCCCAGGTCCAGCTATTAGTGGTATTCCAATAGGTGTTACGCTTATATCTTCTTTTTGTATTGCTTCTTTTGTTTCTAATGGAGTAGAAGATTCTCTAGAAATTTTTGAATCAATCATATCAAAACTGTTTCTTAAAAATAAAATGCCTCCAGCTATCATAAATGCGTAAATTGTTATTCCATAAAATTTAAAAATTAAATCACCCATTATTGCGAAAATGGTAAGAATTATATACGCAGTTATAATACCTNTCTTTATAATTACTTGGTATTCTGAATCACTTTCATCTTCAGTCATTGATAGCAAAATGGGAGTTATACCTATTGGATTGATTAACGTAAATAAAGATGAAAAGGTTAATAAAATAAATGATACATTTATATTTTCCATTAATTACATCCTTTTTGGACATGATATTCCTAAAATATTCAGTCCATTAGATAAGATTATTTTCACACTTTTTATTAGAAAAATTCTTGATTGAGTTAGCTGGTTATTTTCATTATCAATTATTCTACAGGTTGCATAATATTTATGAAATTGTGATGCTAAGTCAAAAAGATAATTTGTTAGAAGCTGAGGTTCTAAATTTTTACTTAATTTTAAAATTAATTCCTCAAATTCTATTATAAAGTAAATTAATTTTATTTCTTTATTATCATTTAAAAGTGATAAATCTGGCTTCTCATTAAAACTAACTTCATCAAGAATAGTACAAATTCTTGCATGTGCATATTGAATATAAAAAATTGGATTTTTTTCAGATTTTTCTTTTGCTAATTTTAAATCAAAATTTAAATGTGAGTTTATGCTCCTCATAATGAAAAAATATCTCACTACATCAATGCCTACATCATCAATTAATTTTTCTAAAGTAATGAAATTACCTTTTCTTGTTGACATTTTCACTATTTCATTATCTTCTAAAATTGATATGAATTGATGTATAATTACTTTTATGTTATTTTTATTATGACCTAATTGTTCAATAGCTGCTAAAACATCTGGATAAGCATCCATATGATCAGCCCCAAAAATATCAACACACAAGTCATATCCACGTTCAAATTTTGTTGCATGATAGGCTATATCAGGAAGTCTGTAAGTAGGCTCGCCAGTACTTTTAATTAAAACTCGATCCATCTCCATCCCAATTTTTGTGGCCTTAAACCATGTTGCATTATCTTTCTTGTAAATTAATTTTTTATCATTCAATTTATCTATTACATCATATATTTTTTTATTTTCATATAATTCATTTTCATTAAAATAATTATCAAATTTTAATCCAACTTTTTTTAATGTTTTTTTTATATCACTAAAAATGAATTCTTCAGCAGTATCTTTAAAAAAATCATCTGATTTATTTAAAAGTGAATCATCATATTTTTCAATAAGTGAACTTGCTATATCATTAATGTATTCTCCCTTATATCCATCTTCTGGAAAGTTATATTCAAGATTTAAAGATTCATAATACCTAGACTTTAAAGATTCTCCAAGTATTCTCATTTGTCTTCCCGCATTATTGTAGTAATATTCACGTTCGACTTTATATCCATTCCATTTTAAAATATTACTAATAACATCACCGATAATCGCTCCACGACCATGACCTACAGTAAGCGGTCCTGTAGGGTTTGCACTAACAAATTCAACTAATACTTTTTTATTTTTTCCAGATTTATTTTTACCATAATTATTTTCTAATTTGACGATATTTTCTAGAGAATCAGTAAGAGAAGAGACAGATAGTTTAAAATTTATAAATCCAGGTTTTGCTATATCAATTGAATCAAAAATACTAGAAGTATTAAGCTCATCTTTTAATTCTTCACAAATTTCAATAGGATTTTTTTTAACTTTTTTTGCTAATATTAAAGCAATATTAGTAGAAATATCACCATGTTCTTTATTTTTAGGTTTCTCAATAGAAATTTTAGTATCATCAGAAATATTATACTTAGATTTTATTGATTTTTTAATTTCTTCAATTATTTTATGCTTCATAGGATTCTTTTATTTTTTCTACTTTAGCATCTCCCCATAATCTTTCTATGCTATAGAATTCCCTGGTTTCCTTATCGAAAATATTAATAACAATATTTGCATAATCTATGAGTACCCATTTTAAATTTTCTTGTCCTTCAATATGCAATGGTTTTATAGAATTTTCATTTAATGTATCTAGTACATGATTCATAATAGCTTTAGTTTGAGGCTCTGATTCTGATGANCAGATAATAAANGTATCTGTTAATGAAGTTAGTTTTTCAACATCNATTAGATTAATTTCTATTGCTTTTTTNTCTANTAGACATTCAATTATTATTTTATGTAATTTTTTTTTAGTCATAATTAAAAAGGTTCATAAAACATGGAAACTTCATCATAGGAATTAATTTTATTGTAGTCTTTTCCTAGAATTAATGTTGCGTGATAATAAATATCTTCATTGAAATTATATTTTATATATTTAGGATTAATCTTAAGTAAGTCTGCTATTTCATTTGAGTAGGCTGAATAATCTCTTTTATAAAAAATCAGTTGAGTATTTTCATAATCAAAATTATCTGCATTATTAAAATCTATTACATCATAACCATTTTTTCTTAAAAAATTTGTATAAAGTTTTGCAATTCCAGACTTGCCACATCCATTTTCTATTGATACTTGAATTTTATAACCCATTAATTTTTCACTATTTGTTTTTGGAATCAATGAATCAAAATCATTGTTACTTAATATAATATTTTTATTATTTTCATTGTTNGTAAGATATGCTAAAGAAGCTATCATTATTACTAAAATAGAAACTGTNTATTTATTTAAAAAAATCAATTTAATTCCTTAGATAATTGTTCNAGCTGTGCTAATGTATTAATACCGTTAATTTCGTTTNTTTTTTTTGTATTNTATATNGATATTTTATCGCTGTCAATAAAATTAAAAATATCTGTCAAATAAAATTCATTCTGGTTATTTGAATTTTTAATAAGATTAATTTTTTCCATTAAAGTTTTGGTTTCAAAAATATAAATACCAGAATTAATTTCATTAACCATAAGCTCTTTTTCATTTGCATCTTTATGCTCAACAATTTTAGTGAAAATATTATTACTGTTTCTTATAATTCTTCCATAGCCAGTAGGATTTTCAATATTTGCTGAAATAAGAGAGCCTAAAGATTNATCATNATCATGTACTTTGATTAAGTTTTTTAATGTATTTTTTGAAATAAGTGGAACATCTCCAGATAAAATNAATGTTTTACCAGATTTATTTTTNAGGTNNTCTTTACATTGCATAATTGCATGAGCCGTTCCTCTTTGTTCATTTTGATAAGCAAAAGATAAATTAAATTTATTCACTGAGTTAATAACTGCTTCTTTTTTGTAGCCAACAATTAAGATTATTTCAGTAGGATTTAATGATTTTGATGTCTCAATAACAAATTGTAGTAATGTTTTATTATTAATCTTATGCAAAACTTTAGGTAGGTCTGAATTCATTCTTGTACCTTTTCCTGCTGCAAGTATGCATATTCTTAAATTACTATGATTCATAAAGCTCTATTATACCTCCACCAAGAAGTGTTTTTTGGCTATCATAAAAAACTATTGATTGACCAGGAGTTACAGCTAATTGAGGTTTGTCAAATGAGACTAATATAGATCCATCATCATCATATATTTTAGATTCAGATACTTGACCATTATATCTAATTTGAGCAAATGCATCTAGGGGGAATTCAACCTTATTTCTAAGCCAATTAATATTTGAAACTTTACATTTTGAAGAAAATAATGATTTTTTTTCACTAACAGTTATTGAGTTTTTATTAGAATTTATTTTCTTCACATAAAGTGGATTTTCACTAGTGACACCTATTCCTCTTCTTTGACCAACAGTGTAATTAATAAATCCATCATTTTCGCCAATTTTTTCACCTTTTTCATTCAAAGTTGTACCTTTGGATGATATTTCTTTCACTTTATCTTTTGCATATTCATTAATAAATCTTTTGTAATTATTATCAGGAATAAAGCATATTTCCATACTTTCAGGAGCTAAAGCATTTTCAAATTTATTTTCACTTGCAATTTGTCTGACCTCTCTTTTTGTCAAGCTACCAAGAGGAAGTATAGTCCTTGATAGTGTTTCTTTTGGGATGCCCCATAATACATAGGATTGGTCTTTTCCTTTATCCTTACCTCTTGTTATTTTATATTCTTCATTTACTTTTTTAATATTAGCATAATGTCCTGTAGCTATATATTTAGCACCAAGTTTATCTGCTTGGTTGATAAATGTATCCCATTTTACATAAGAGTTGCATCTTACACACGGATTAGGTGTCCTTCCTGCTAAATATTCATCAACAAAATTATTAATAACTTTATTCTCAAAATCTTCTGTAAAATCAATTGTGTAATGTGGAACTCCTAATCTTTCACAAACTAGTTTTGCATTATTAATTGATTCAATCGCACAACAGTTATTCTCATTTAAAGTATTCCCTCCAACGTTATTGTATTCCCACAATTTCATTGTAACACCAACTGCATTATAACCCATTTCAATGATTTTCAATAGGGCTACTGCACTATCAACACCTCCTGACATAGCAACTAATACAGTCTCATTTTTCTTCATTTTTGAATAATTCCTTTTAATGCATCAACTAATGTGTAAATATCTTGTTCCATAATATGTTTACCAATAGAAATTCTTACAGTGTTTTTAGCTATATCATCTTTTAGACCAATTGACAGAAGAGAGGGTGATGCTTTCGCTGTACCCGATGCACAAGCTGATCCAAAGGAAATAGCAATGTTTCTCATATCTAAATTTAATAATAAACTATGACCATCAAAATCAAAGAATGTAATATTTAAAATTCCTTCTAATCGTGAATCACCATTAATTTTATAATTAATTTTTGATTCATTTAATAATCCAATAAAAAGATTTTCCATTTTATTTATATGCATACTATTTTTATCTAAATCTTCTGTAGCAATTTCAAGTGCATGGCACATACCAGATATTAAACTTGGATTTTCTGTGCCTGGTCTAATCCCTTTTTCTTGACCACCACCAAAAATATAAGGATTAATTTTAACTCCAGATTTAATATAAATCGCTCCAACTCCTTTAGGTCCATAAAACTTATGAGCACCTAAACTAAGCATATCAATATTAGATGAATTAAGTTCGATTTTTTTCTTGCCTACATATTGCACTGCATCTGTATGAAAATAAATATTATTTGATTTACATAAATCAGATATTTCATATATTGGATTTATTGTCCCAATTTCATTATTTACAGCCATAATCGAAACTAGTTTTGTATTTGGTTTGATTATATCTGCTATATCTTCAGGATCTACTATACCATTAAGATTTGGTTTNACATATGTAATATCAATNTTTTTACTTTCTAAATATTTAGCTACTTCCAAAATTGCTGGGTGCTCATAGGATGCTGTTATAAAGTGATCACCTTTATTTAAAACTCCTCTCAGGGCTATATTATTTGATTCTGATCCACCANAAGTAAAGTAGATTTCTGATTGTTTACAAAATAGAAGTTCTGCTATTTTTTTCCTTGATCTTTCTATAACATTATGAGATTTCTGACCCACTTGATGAATACTTGATGGATTACCAAATATATCTTTATTAATTTCATGCATTTTGTCAGCTACTCTAAAATCTAGAGGAGTGGTTGCAGCGGTATCAAAGTATAGAGTTTTAGTTTTAATCATTTTTTTGAATGATAAAATTAAAAATTAATTTTTAAACCTTGCTTAGAAGCAATNGTGTTTTTGAATGCTTTTTTTGCTTTATTTTCAATTTTTAAAAGTTGATCATCATTATAAAGGGGGTTGTAATGATACAAAACAGCTTTATTAACATTTACTTTTTCAGCAAGTTTAATTGTTGTTTCCCATGAGCTATGACCCCAACCCTTATGATTGATTAAATCAGCTCTAGTAAAGTGAGAGTCATGAATTAAAACATCNGCATTTCTNGCAATATTTTCAACATTTTTATTAAAATGATTTTTTGGATGTTCACAATCAGTGGTGTAAACAACACTAAATCCATTTGTTTCAACCTTATATGAAGTAGCATATCCAGGATGAGGATGAAGAGCATATGATACTAATGTATCACTTCCAATTTTCAAAGGTTCTCCATCCAAATCAATAAAATTTATTTTTGCTTGGAGAACATCAATACCTACAGGCCAAAATGTTGGATCTAAAATTTTATCTGAGAAGCTTTTTGTAGATGTGCTTTTATTATAGCCATAAATATTGATAGTATAAGAGCTATCAAAAAGTGGTGGAAAGACTAAAAAACCCATAACATGATCGAAGTGAAAGTGGCTTAAAAAAATATTGATAGTTTTAGGACCGTCATGATTCTTTATAATTTCCTTACCTAAGTTTCTAATTCCTGTTCCCATATCAAAGATAACTAATTCGTTACCAGCTGTACGAACTTCTACACAAGAAGTATCTCCTCCAAATAACATTTTATCGCTATCTGCAGTAGGGTTGGAGCCACGAACTCCCCAGAATTTTATATATCCTCTACTCATTAAGTNCCTNAAAAAATTGATTGTGCAAAGTATATATTAATACAATTAAATTANTACTTTGTTAACANATAAATTAAATGAAGAATATATCAAAAGCAAATAATCTTTATCTTGTACTTTCTGGAATTTTTATTGCCTCACTTGTATCATGCAATTTAATATTTCAAAAATTTTTTGAAATTGAAATTTGGATACCATTTATTGGCAGCTATACTTTTGCTCAATCTGTAGGTTTATTGCCATACCCTATAACTTTTTTGGTTACTGATATTATATCTGAAATTTATGGAAAAAAACGTGCTAATCAAGTTGTAACATCTGGTCTTTTTGCATCAATTTTTATGCTGATAGTTGTCACATGCGCAGATTTAATTCCTATGGCTCCCTGGTCACCAGTTGATAGTGATACTTTCCACAAAGTTTTTGGACTTTCAGGTGCTGCTGTTTTTGCTTCAATGATGGCATATTTATTTGCTCAGTATGTTGATATAAGAATTTTCCATTTTTGGAAAAAATTAACCAATGGAAAACATCTATGGCTTAGGAATAATGCTTCAACTGTTTTTTCACAATTTATTGATACTTTTTCAGTTCTATTTTTACTTTGTTTCTTTGGTGTTTTAAGCTGGGATATGTTTGGTGTATTACTTTTAAATGGTTTTTTATTTAAGGTATTTTTTGCAGCATTTGATACACCGCTTGTTTATTTGATTGTTTACTATTTAAGAAAAGAATTCAATCTTAAAGAGAATGAAGATCTTGGAAGTTTTTAATCGCTTAAAATTCTATCAATAATTTCGATAATATCTATAATATTTATTAAATGATCAAGATTGCTATCAATTTTGTATAAATTAAACATTGAGTGATTNCCANCNTGATATAAAATATAATTTACNATATATATAATATCNTGTATGTTNANNGAATTATCTAGATTTAGATCGCCNATTCCCATNGGGATATCAAATTCAAAATCACTTTTTGTCACTTTGTATGATTGATAGGTATCATATTGGATTTCAAGGACTATATTGTCCTCACTGTCTACTTCTATAATACTTGCACCCATAGCAATATTTTCAACAAGTATAGTCCCCCAGTTTATAAGTGTATTCCCATTAGGTAATCTTTGAGCACTGCCCATCGCTTTGCTCTTATAGCCATATGGATTTCTATATTCCCAGACAAGTGTTGCAGTTTTATTTGTTTCATCAATGCTATATTCAACTGCTCTTGATGTATGGGGAGTATGGTGATTCCCATTATCAAAAATTAAAATATTTCCATTTTCAAGCCTTGATACATCATGCTGCCAGCTAACTCCATTTAAAGGATCATTATGAATTGTAAATTCATTTAGTGGTCCTCCCATAATCCAAATAACGTTCCCATTTTCTCTGTCAATTTTTATTATTTCACTACCTTTTCTATTTGAAATAATAAGGTTATTATCATAATCTATATCGAGACTATTACCATGCATCCATTCAATAGTACCTGGTACATTACCTATAAAAAGGTTATCATAATCATAAATATTTAAATGATCAGATGCATACCATTCAAATATTAATTGGTTATTCAAATCAAACTCCTGAATTCTTAAAATTGAAGATACAAGTTGGAATTCACTAGCTCCTAAACTACTTAAATCAATAACTTCATTATCGTACGATTGCAATATATAAGTGCTATCATTTGTTACAATCATGTCGTGATAATCTGTTAGCCCCTGAGTACATTGTATGCTGTCAATTTCTGTCATATAGCTATCAGCAATTATCCAATAAGCTTCATTTGAATCATAGGTTGGCTTATGATAATAAGAAATTTTTGAATTATTATATTTAAAGTCCATGCCTTTATTATTATTATTAATTAACCAATAGTAATTTAAAGACGTATCTAATATAGCCATGTATTCTGACATTGAGTGTATAAATAGTTTTCCCGGAAATGGATTATTGTTTGCTAGAACTGTATATTCAGGTCTTGAAAATAAAAAAGTTATTAATAGCGTTAAAATTATACTTTTCATAAATCTCAATATAAATAATTGTTTTCAATTTAAATAGATAGAGTTACAAGTATTTACAATAAAATAAAAAAAAAGTGTTTTTTAAAAAAATATTTATTATATTGTTACCCCTATTTGTGTGGGGAAAGTGCNGATTTATATACTGAAATTACTCGTAATTTTGTAGTTTTTTACGTGATTAAAGTCACATTTTTATTAAAAAATAATCTACAAATTTAATGCAGCGTATACTTTTGTAATAAATAAGATTTAGTAATTAATTAACTTAAACTTAAATAAAACTCGAGGAGGAGTTATGAAATTTAACCTTAATAAATTAATGATATTGGCATATTGTTTTTGTTTTAGCTTTGCTTTAGCAGATCCAATAAATGTNAAAGAGCTTGGAAAAGAGAGAATTCTTGATCTTTTAAAAAGCAACCAGCTTAACGATGAAGAAATCAAGTTTGCTAAAGATACTTTTAANGAANANAGTNATNTAGATGCAGTTGATTTTTATNATGGGATGGTTCCTGTTAGTAGTGATTTTCNGTTAGATACTGATAATTCAGATNATNANCCTGTATTTNATATTACNGTGGATGGTGANNCNCGTGTTAGTGTAGAGGTTTGTGCTGATCCAGATTATAGTAGCTGGTATTGGGATGAATGTTATTTTGGCGTTCAAAGTTCTGATGGAACCTTTGGTACAGATTTTTATAGTTGTAATGAAACACAATCATGGAATTGTGTTAACGTAGATTTAGATCCTGGTGATTACCAAATTAAATANTATGACACATATGGTGATGGGTACATAAGTACAAGAGTTGATGGGACATCATTAGGTTTTGTTTATGCTGGTTCAGCAAATGAGGTTATGTATGGTAATGTTTGGACAGTAACTCCACCAAGCTGTGATGATGTTACTGCATGTAATTATCCTTCATCAACTGAAAATTGTACTTACCCAGTAGATAATTGCACAGCATGTGATGGATCTGACCTTGGTGGTACAGATGCTTGTGGTGTATGCGGAGGTGATGGATGGGCTTGTAATCCAGAAAATATTTTAAATGGGCCAGCTCCTGCTGGTGCTACATCTGGTACTTTGTATGACTCAGGAGGTGCATCTGGCAATTACCCTGATAGCCAACAGGCTGCTTATTTTATTGATGTTACAACGGGTGTTGTAGTTGTTGATGTTGTATCTTTAGATTTAGAAAGTTGTTGTGATACTTTATGGATATGTGATGAAGATGGCGCTCCTGATTACGGTCCTTGGTACGGCTCTGGAAATTGTACTCGAATTTCATCACTTGATACAGTAGCTTCAACTACTCCTTCTGCAACTATTTACTTNGAATCAGATGGCAGTGTTAATTATGGTGGTTTCCAATTAAGCTGGTCTCAGCAGTTTGCTGGTTGTACAGATTCTTCAGCATGTGCTGGATATGATGCTTCAGCAACTTATAATAATGGAAGTTGTCAATACAATGATGTTCTTGGAGTTTGTGGTGGNTCATGTACTGCTGATACTGATTCAGATGCTGTTTGTGATGATGTTGATGATTGTGTTGGATCTTATGATTCGTGTGGACTTTGTAATGGTGGTGATGCATCACAAGATTGTGCTGGAACATGTTCTGGTACTTTAGCTCAAGGTTCATTTCAATTAGATATTTCTTATGCGGATGGAAATACCCAAGAAGAAGTTTATGCATTAACTGCATCTGGTTCTAATTGGNCAGTTTCTGATTGTTCAAATTTTAATGCTGATGGAAGTCTTAATACTTCAGTATCATTTTCTGCTGACTGTAATTTAACAAGCGATTTTTGGGCTGGTGCTGTATCTTTAACTTTATCTGTTAGTGATTTAGCTTCAGGTCTTGGTAGTGTTAGTTTATCAGGCACTGGTCTTTCTGTTACATTAGATGGTGCTGTTGATTTAGGAAATAGTACTGGTAATACTTTAGTTGGTGATACTTCTGCTGCAACTGTTGGTGGCGCATTAGCTGATAATTGTGGTAATTGTGATTTTGATACTTCAAATGATTGTGTGCAGGATTGTGCTGGTCAGTGGGGTGGAACTGCATCCTATGATGATTGTGGCTTGTGTAATGGAGGAAATGCAGCTCAAGATTGTCTTGGAGTTTGTAGTGGNACATTATCTGATGGTACATTTCAATTAGATATTTCTTATGCTAGTGATGATGTAGCAAATGAAGATGAGCTGTATGCTTTAACTGCATCTGGTTCTAATTGGTCTGTTTCTAACTGTTCAAATTTTACTGGAAGTAGCGGTTCAGCTTTAACATTTACAGCTGATTGTGATTTAACAAGTGATTTTTGGGTTGGTGCAGTATCTATGGCTTTAGGTGTAACTGATCAGACTGCAGGAACAGGAACAATTTCTTTAACAGGAAATGGTCTTAGTGTTACTTTAGATGGATCTGTTGATTTAGCTAACAGTACAGCTTTAACACTAATTGGTGCAACAAGTGCTGCTGCTGTAGGTGGCGCAGTTGTTGATACTTGTAATGTTTGTGATGGTGATGGTACAAGCTGCGTGCAAGGTTGTATGGATTCTACAGCATGTAACTACAATCCTGGAGCNGGTGTTCCAGGTGAATGTTACACTATAGATACTTGTGGTCAGTGTGGTGGATTAGATGCAAATTTTGATTGCAGTGGTTCATGTTTTGGAAGTTTTACAGCTGGATCATTTACTCTTGAGCCAAATGATGCTGGTGATGATTGGAACTTAAGTGCATCGGCAGATGATAGTTCATGGTCATTAGCAAATTGTTCTAATTATGATGGTTCNGGTGCTCCTGAAGACAATTTAGCTTTTACTGCAGATTGTGAACTTTCAAGTACAACATACAATGGATCGGTTAGTTTAACTTTAACTTTATCTGATGTTGCGGACGATGGTTCAGCAACAGGTTCAGTTAGTCTTGCTTCAACTAATTTTAATGCAACCGCATCTGGTAGTGTAGCTGATTCTAGTACATTCCCAACTTTAAATGGTTCTTTAGATGCATTTGCTGTTGCAGGTCAACCTGACTTTGATGATGATGGTTTATGTGATGATGTTGATCCTGATGATGATAATGATGGTTTAGAGCCAACAACTGACGGAATTACTGGTGATTGTGATGATAATGACGCTAACGTTGGGTTATGTACTTACAGTTCATGTGATGATTGGGGTGGACAAGGATGTTTATGGCAAGATGGTACTGTAGCTCTTTGGTGGGAAGGTTGGTGGAATTGCCCACAAAATGGTGGACAGGTATGTGGTCTTGCTGAAGTAAATTTTGAAGTTGATACAAACAATTCTACTGAAGCTGCAAATATTGGTGGTGTTTCAGTNTTTGGATCATATGATGGATGGGATCAGCAGNATGATGCTATGTCAGACGCTGATGGTGATGGTGTTTATACCTTAACTATGTATTTTGATGTTGATTATCATTGGAATCAGTGGACAGATGATGCTCCAGATCCATATGAAATAAAATTCTTTGATACTACAACTGGTGTTGAAGAAAACTTATTGGATTTTGGAACAACTGTTCAGGGTTCAGATGATTGGGGTAATTATTATGAATATTTAAATGGCTCATGTGCCCCTGTAACAGATTATTATAGTTATGCAAATCGTCAATTTAGTATTACTGCTGATGATATCAATACATCTCAAACAATTAAAGCTTGTTTTGGTAGCTGTAATGAAACATGTCTTTCTGGTTGTACAGATGCTACTTCATGCACGTATACAGCTGATGATAATCTAGATGAAAACCTAGCAGGTCAAGTAAATTATGATTCAGATGATGGTTCATGTTTATACATTGANAACTGTGGTTTTTGTGGNGGNGGAGATGCTAACTTTGATTGTGCTGGAGAATGTTCTGGTTCTTTATCNGATGGAACATTGCTTGAAGTTCCAGGCACATCTTTAAGTGGTGTAGCTGATNATAATAGTTGGTCATTATCAGANTGTAGTGTTTCTTCTAGCGCTGTATCAGATGTTAACGCATTTGTTCAAAATGTTGTNACTGATTATAACTGTCAATTGAGCAGCGGANTATTCAATGGTTCTGTGGTTGCAACTACAGATCAAAATATGTTTACAGGTTCAGCATCAACACCNGCTGGATTTTTATTTAACTTTAGTATATCTTCTGGAAGTTCTTTTAACCTTTCAACTACATCTTTAATATCAGGCTATTCTGATGCTGGTATTGCAGGTGCTTTATCTTCCTCAACTGATGCTGCAGATGGNTTCCCAGATGTGTTTGGATTAGTTGGCACTGGTGTTGATGGTTTTGGTACAGATTGTAATGCAGAGTGTGGTGGAAGCGCTTTTGTTGATGATTGTGGTGTATGTTCTGGAGGAAATACGGTATTTTCTGCAGGGTCTTTTACTCTTGAGCCAAATAGTACAGGAGATGATTGGAATCTAACTGCTTCAGCAGATGATGGTTCTTGGTCTTTAGGAAACTGTTCAAACTATGATGGTTCTGGTGCACCAGATAATAATTTAGTATTTACAGCTGATTGTGTTGTATCGAGTGTAACATACAGCGGTACTGCTGCATTAGCTTTAACTTTATCTGATGTTGCAGATGANGGTTCAGCAACAGGTTCAGTAAGCTTANCTGCTGCTGGCTTTAGTGCTACTGCTTCAGGAACTGTTGCAGATTCAAATACNTTTCCAATATTAAATGGTTCCTTGACTGCGTTTGGTGAGTTCCCAAATGAAGATAACTTAGGGTGTGGTTGTTTNAATGCAGCTCCTTTATCTTACTTTGTTGATTCTGATAGCGATGGTTTAGGTGCTCAAGGTTCTACATCTGAGTTATACTGTTTAGTTTCAGATGATTGTGATAATATAGCTGGTGGTTGTTCATCGCCAACTATTCCTCATACAGTCATCCCAGGTACACCTGAAATACCAGGTGNATGTGTAAGTAATCCTAATTTCTACGATGATTATTATGATGGTTGTAGTTATTATGATAGTTNNGGTGGTTGTTCAAATACCTGGTGGTGGGATGGAATTGCTAATGGAGATCCAAACAACGAGTGTTGTGCTTGTGGTGGTGGAACTATTACAGACCCAGTTCCAGCTGGCCCAGACTCTTATGATTATCATTGGGTTTTAAATGATACTGATGCTGATGATTTATGTACTTCAAATGTACATGATTGTGCTGGNGTATGCGATGGACCTGGTTCTACAGCAACAACAGATGGTGCTTGCTGTAACTCAGGTAATATTGATTGTACTGGTACTTGTGAAGGATCTTTATTTAGTACTAATTATGATGGAACTGGAAATGATTGTAGTGGAGTTTGCGGAGGCGATGCTCAGGCATTAGCATTGAATTGGACATCAAATGGTGGTTATGATTATGAAGCAACTTGGTCTATAACCTCATCTGATTCTACAGAAATTGCCTCAGGTTATGGTTCTAATGTAACAGCTGTTGAAGGGTGCTTTTTAACTGGCGCATCATATACCGTATCTATGTGTGATGGTAGTGGTGATGGATGGGATGGATCAGTTCTTTCGGTGGGTGATGAAGATTATTTTGGTTCTTACCTAGAGTTAGAGGCAAACGAGTGTACTACAACGGAGTTTAATTTAGCTGGTGATGGTGGTTGTAATGTAGCTGAAGCTACAAATTATGATGTAGCAGCAAGCTGGGATGATGGTTCTTGCTTGTGGGATAACCCTGCTCCAACAAACCTTACAATTTCTGGCGAAGATTCTCCTGAAGATCACCCTGGTGAGATTGGATTTAGAATTTCATGGGATTCTGTTCCGCGTGCTGATAGATATGTTTTAGAATTTTTTGATGTGACTCCTGCTCCAGAACCTGGAGATGAATGTGACTATTTCTATTTTGGTGGCGGAGGTATAATTGATTGTAATGGTGAGTGTATTTATGGATTTTACTATGGAGATGGTAATTGTGATGATTATACATCATTTTCTTTCAATTGTGAAGAATCGGGATGGGATGATGGTGACTGTTGTACTGATGAAATGACTCAGACTACAGATCCAGATGCGCTTTGCTATGATGATCCAAATAATGTTTCATGTTATGCAGATGGAACCTACAGTGGATGTGGTACTCATGCAGATTGTGATGATGATGAATATTGTTACGCTTCTGGTTCATATCACTATTGTTATTCTAACACTGGTTCTTTTAACTGTTGTTACTACAATGACTCTATAGATAGTGATTGTGATGGTGATGAAGATCTAGATGATTGTCCGCAAGATTGTTCTNNTGTTGCTTCTACTATTGTTAATGANAAAGTGATTGANGATAATACTTTATTGCAATTGAATAAAGTTAATCCAATTGCTGATCTTCTTGCATCTGTAGATTTNTTAAGCGAAGAATCTGTTCATGANGCAATGACTAATTNTGGTATGAAGTCTAGAGAAGCAAAAATTNTTTANAATGCTTATTTAGGCGCAANGTATAAANANTCAGCTCCTTCATCAAGCTCTGAATATGAANNAGTTAGAGAGCCAATTGGTTGGACAATANTTGATGGTAATGCTGAGAGTCCTTATTGGTTTTCTGGTTTTGAATACAATCAGACAGTATCTTTTGTNGTTAGTACAGTAACTAATTCAGGTACAGGTACTAGTACTGCTGAGGTTTCAGCAACAACACCAGCACTACCTGATGTTGATGATTTAAGTATTACAGCTGGTCCTCANGTNGTTGATGATTGGGAGTTTGCTAACTTATCGTGGACTTATCCAACATTTGCTCCAATTCCTTATCCAGATTGTTCTGGTACACTAGCATTTGTTGGTGATGGACAATGTGATATGGGTAATAATAATCCTGAGTGTGGTTGGGATGGCGGTGATTGCTGTGCTGATACATGTCAAACNGATGGNGCTGCANCTGGAAGTACACAGTATGATTGTGANGGGGATGGTGCTCAAGATGATANTAATAATGATGGATGTTGGGATGCTTGTTATGATCCAGATACTGCATGTGGTAATGGAATACCAACATGTAATGATGATTATCAATTTGGAGTTGTAGTATCTGATTGTAAGTACTTCTCAAACACTGTCCAGNTATTTTGGAATGATGGATGTTCTGGTNTTATATATTTAGATGGTNNTTATTATCAAGATACAGATTACGTAACACCTCCAATATATGTTACTGGTCTTGATCCAAGTACTGAATATTTGTTAGAGTTTTATGTTGATGGTGAAGTTGTTGGATCTGAAACTGAGACTACTTCAGACGAGAACTGTGATGAAGAGGTTGAAAATTGTCCTTCAAGTAATTTAAATTGGATTGCAGATGGATGGTGTGATTCTGTAACAAACAATGTAAATTGTGCATATGATGGTGGCGATTGTTGTCCTGGTGATTGTGAAGATGAAACTTACAGTTGTGATATATATGGTGGTGATTGTAGCGATTGTCTAGATCCTGGTTCAGCTGATTTTGACGTTGATGGAGAATGTTATGTTCCACCATGTACAGGAGTGGAAGTAACGTTAAGTTCTGTTTCTTATTATAATGGAGGCAATGATTCACAGTTATCTTGGACTATTTTTGATAGTGCAGGTACTTCATTACTGAGTATGTCTACTTATACTACTTTACCATATGAAGGATGCTTGACTAGCTTACCTGCAGGTTGGTATGTACAGCTTGATGACTCTGCAAACAATGGTTGGGATGGTCAGATATTAACCATAGGAGATCAAACCTTTACAATACCACCTAACCAGGGTGGACCGGTATGTTATGATTCATCTAGTTCTGTAATTGATTGTCCAGAAGGTTCAAGTACTACTGGGTCTTGTTATGCTGATGGAACTTATACTGGATGTGGTTCTCATTCAGATTGTGCTCCAAATCAATATTGTTATGCCTCTGGTTCTAGTCACTACTGTTATTATAATACTGGTTATTATGACTGTTGTTACTACGATGACTCTATAGATAGTGATTGTGATGGTGATACAGATCTAGATGATTGTCCGCAAGACTGCTCATTTGCTGCTTCAATAGTAGGATTTAAAGTACCTCAATCGCACCATACAAGCGTTGAGAATAATTTAGATAAACCTGAAGTAGAGGGGTCATCTGAAGGATATGGAATTTTAACTCATCATCAATACAGGCTATTGTCTGGAGATAATCCTAATATGCAAGATTACAGAGTTGCTGTAGGATTCAATATTTATAGACAAGCTGCAGATGCAACATGGTTATTGGAAGGTTCAGCAACTACTACTACATATCAGATAGCAACAAACCCAATTGGTTGTTATGCTGTGAGTGCTTATGATAATGAACCTGCTTTTGAATCTGGTTTATCAAACGTTGTTTGTTTAGATGCTCCAGCGTGTCCAATAGCTGGTGATGTTACTCAAGATGGATTGGTTAATATATCAGATATTGTATTCCTTGTTAATGCAATATTAGGTTCAGGACTTGATGCTGGATGTGCAGATATGAATGAAGATGGATTTACTAATGTTAGTGATGTTGTTGCTCTTGTAAATATAATCTTGAATGCAAGAACTTTATCGGCTAATGATGCTAATGAGTCAGTATTATTGATTTCAGATACATCTTTAAAATTAGAGTCTGATGGTTTTGTTCAAGGTGTTCAAATTACTTTATCTCATGATTTAGGATTTGAAATAGAGCTTTCCGATGCTTATGTTTCTGAGTACAAAACAAGTAATAATGAAACAACATTAATACTTGTATCTGATGGTTCACATTCAATTACTGATATCGCGACATTTGATGGTGAAATTGTTGTTGAATCTATTCATGTTGTTAATCAATCAGGTGATGTTACTGTAGAAGAAGCTATAGAGGTTGGAAGTTTTGAGGTTAAGGTAACAGGACCAAATCCATTTAATCCTTCAACTCAGTTAAATATAGTTGTCCCTGAGGCTGGATTTGTATCGGTAAATGTATACAATATCTTAGGTCAAAAAGTTGCAACATTAGTTGATGGATATTTGGAGGCTACTCCTGGATATATGGTTAACTTTAATGCTAGCCATCTTGCAAGTGGTGTTTACCTTGTAAGAGCTGTAACAGCTAATGAAGTTTCAACTCAAAAGCTAATGCTACTTAAGTAAAATATAATTTTAATTATATAGTAAAAAAAGGCCTCTTAAAAGAGGCCTTTTTTGTTACACATTGAAATAATTTAAAGGTGGTTAACTTGATGCATCTTTAATACATTCATAAAAGATTTTTTAAATAATTATGTATAGTTTTTGGAGCACGTATATGTATAGTAAAGATTTTAAAGTATTATTTGTTTTATGTTTTTCATTTTTGTTTTCAGCGGTAAAAATTAATATTGTTGAGAACAATCAAGATTTTGTTATAGTTGAATATGAAATTGAAGATTTTTCATCAAATTTAGTACCCTTTAAAAATGAAGTATTTAATGAAATCATCCTTGATGATGAGCCAAGATTTATCGATAAAGATAAACCTCAATTACCTCATATTAATCGTTCATTTATTATACCTGATTTTTCATCTATATCTATTGAGCTGATATCTAGTGAATATGATAGTTATGAAGGTATGAATATTATTCCTTCCAAGGGGAATATTAAAAGAAATATTGATATAGAAAGTTTGCCATATGTAAAAGGAGATATTTACACAAAAAATGAGTTTTTCCCAGGAAGCCTATATCAGACTAAAAATCCTTATATTTTACGTGATTACAGAGGCCAGGTTGTGCAGTTAAATCCTTTTCAGTATAATCCTGTAACAAAAGTCATGAATGTTTATACAAAAGTAACTCTAAAGCTTACTTTTGATGGAAATAATACTGAGAATCAATTTTACCGATCCATTTCATCAGAAAAAAAATCTATAAAAGATTATTCTTATATGTATGCAAATCGATTCCTAAATTTTAATTTAGATTATAGGTACACTCCTGTATCAGAAGAAGGTGAAATGCTTATCATATGTTACGATGATTTTTGTGATGAAATGTCTGATTTTGTAGATTGGAAAAATCAAAAAGGTATTAAAACTACTATAATACCCAAGTCAACAGCTGGGAATAGTGCAAATGCAATTAAAAACTATATTGATAATTTTTATGATAATAATGATTTAGTATATGTGCTTTTAGTTGGTGATAAGAATCAAATACCTACATTCACTGTTGGTTCTGGTTGGAGTGATGGAGAGTGTGATATATGCTATGGTTATTTATCAGGAAACGATTCCTATCCAGAAATATTTGTGGGAAGATTTTCAGCAGAAAGTCCATCTCATGTTTTAACTGCAGTTCAAAGAACTATTGATTATGAAAAAAATCCTGATATAAATGGTAATTGGTATCGAAGAGGTTTAATGATAGCATCAAACGAGGGCCAAGGGAATGGTCATGATGGTGGAGAAGGTGATTGGCAGCATGCTCAAAATATGAGAGATGATTTGATGGATTATTACTACACCTCTGTTGAAGAAATGTATGAAGGATCTCAAGGTGGACAAGATTCAAACGGAAATCCATCTGATTCAATGGTTAGAAATTCCATTAATAATGGGTTGGGAATTATTCATTACACAGGACATGGTGATACTGATGTATGGGTGACATCAAGCTTTAATACTGGTGACGTTAATCAATTAACAAATTCAAATGAATTACCTTTTATATGTACAGTTGGATGTAAAAGTGGAGATTTTGGTGATGGCACATGTCTTGGAGAGCAATTTATTAGAGCAACTAGTGGTTCTAATCCTACTGGAGCTGTTGCAACATTTATGTCAACTGTCTATCAATCTTGGGCACCTCCAATGGAAGCGCAAGATGAAATGGTAGATATTTTAGTTGAAAGCTATGCTAATAATAGAAAGTATTCTTTTGGTGGTATATCTTGGAATGGATGTCTTAAAATGAATGATGAGTATGGTTCAAGCGGTGATGATGAAACAGATCATTGGACTTTATTTGGTGATCCGAGTGTTGAGGTTAGAACAAACACTCCTAGTTCATTAAATGTTACCCATAATGATTCGATGGATGCAATAGAGCCAGCATTAGAAATTACAGTAAATGGTAATAATGATCATATCGTAGGAGCTCTATCCTTCAACGGTGATTACTTAGGTTCATGTTATTTAAATAATTCAAGTTCCTGTGTTATAGTTGCTGAGCAAAACTTATCAAATTTTACCGAGGTTACATTAACTGTCACAGGTTACAATAAAATTCCTTATATAACTCAAATTACAATGGGTTCAGCCTGTTCAGGTTTTTCTGAAGGAGATGTAAACGCCGACCAAGCAATTAATGTGTCTGATGTTGTAGTTTCAGTTGGTATTGTGTTGGGTACTTTAAGTCCAGATGAGTGTCAATTAGAGTTTGGTGATATAAATCAGGATGGAACGATTAACGTTAGTGATATTGTATTATTAGTTGGTATGATTTTAAACTAATTCTTAATAAACTGATCTTTTATTTTCATCATATATGCGTGAGCATCATCATAAGTATTAGGTATTTTTTCATCTAAGATTGCATCTTCAATTGCTTTTTTGATTTTACCCACTATTTTACCTTCAGATAAAGAAAAAGTTTCCATGATTTCGTTTCCTTTTACAGGAGATTGAAATGCTTTCATTTCATCTTTCATCTTAACATTTTTCATTAACATATCAACCCGTTCAAAATTATTCATATACTTTTTTATTTTATGAGGATTTTTTGTGGTTATATCAGCTCTACAAAGAATCATTAAATCATCAATAAAATCTCCAGCCTCAAACATAACTCTTCTAACAGCACTATCTGATATCTCTTTTTTAGCAAGTGCTATTGGTCGTAAATGAAGCTTGGTAAGAATCATTAGATAATCTCTTAGTTCATTTGAAAGTTTCATTCTCCTTGCAACCTTTATAAGCATTCTTCTACCAATTTCTTCATGACCATGGAATGTCCAGCCTTTTTTCTTATCAAATCTTTTTGTTGGGGGCTTAGCAATATCATGAACAAGTGCTGCAAATCTTATTTCCATTTTATTTGTAAGTTTAGCCGCGTTATCTACTACTTCAAGAGTATGAATAAACACATCTTTATGACCCATGTTGTTAATTATATCAACACCAGACATAACATCTAGTTCAGGAAAAATTAATTTTAAAAAATCTAGTTCTTTTAAAAAGTAGAAAGCTATACTTGGCTTGTTTGTTTTAAGAATTTTTATTATTTCATCTGTTACTCTTTCTTGAGAAATAATTTTTATTCTTTCTTTATTCTGTTTAATACTATCCATAATTCTAGGATGTATTTTAAATTCTAATTGTGCTGCAAATCTAATTGCTCTAAGCATCCTTAAAGGATCATCGATAAATGTCGTATCTGGATCTGTGGGAGTATCAATAAGTCCATTGTTAATATCAACAAGACCATTAAAAGGATCGACTAGTAGCCCAAAATTTTCATCATTTAATGATGAAGCGATAGAGTTTATTTTAAAATCTCTTCTAATCAAATCATTCTCAATTGTGGTAAGTTCAACAGTTTTTGGTTTTCTTGAGTCTTTATCATAGGTTTCTTTTCTGGCATTTGCAACTTCAATTTCACATTCTTTATATGGAATTTTGACAGTTAAAAACTTTTCAAATTCAACAGTTTTATTTACTTTTAATCTTTTTGAAAGTTTTTTAGCGTATTCAAATACTTTATCTTCAACCATTATATCTATATCCTTTAGATGATTGCCAAGAATAATATCTCTTACGTATCCTCCTACTAAATACGTATTAACATTAAGAGAATCACCTACTTCACCAGCTATTTTCAATATCTCATAATGTTCACTGTTTAATAATATTTCAGATATTTTTGA
>PAHD01000016.1 GCA_002704685.1 Fidelibacterota bacterium | reverse complement strand
TTACACTACTGTTATCATCAGCATCTGCTGTAAATGTTAATACATCTCCATCAATATCACTTGCAAACAGAAGAATCTCTAAAGAACCATCCTCAGCAAAAGTAACATCATCCAACTCTAATAAAACTGGTGCATCATTTACTGGAAGGATATTAATTGTATATTCTACTTCAACTGTATTTTCACCATCAGAGACACTGAAAATAAAACTATCTGAACCAAAATAATTTAAATTGGGACTATATGTAAAAATATTTTGTTCTAAAATATAAGTTCCAAAACCTGGTTCATTAATTATATTAAAATTAAGATTATTAGTTTCTGCATCTGTAGCATCTAAAATAATTTGATAATCAATCTGATCTTCATTTATTTCAAAAGATTTATTTTCAGCAATCGGAGCATCATTTATTGCTGACACATTTAAATTAACATTACCAATTGAACATAAATTTGATTGATCACAAACTTCGTAAGTAAATTGATCAACACCAGTGAAATTTAAATCAGGAATATATGATACTAAATTATTATTTAACTCTACATCACCACTTGATGGATAATCAAAAATTTGGTAAGATAAAACATCACTTTCTATATCACATGCACCAGAATCTAAATTTTCACAATCACACGTAATTGAACCATTAGAATTATTTAAAACTTCATTCGTACATAGCTCTAATGAACCATTCAAATTAATTTCAACTTGATTATCTTCCTCTAAATTAAAATCTATATCACTAACAAAAGGATAATCGTTGATAGGGAGAATTGATAAACTGAAATTTGTGTTAGATTCTAGAGAACCATCTGAAACTGTAATCTGTACATCTAAATTATCTCCATTATAATGCTTACTTGGAGTTATCTGCATATTATCTTCATTAAAATCAAATGTTAAAAAGTCTGATAAACCGGATAATGTTAAAATTTCTGAATCAATATCATCAATATCAATTATTAAATCTAAAACAGAATCTTCATTAATAGTTTGATTATCAATAAATCCTATTGTAGGAGCATCATTTACATTTATTACTGATACAAAAAAAGATTTATTAACAGGTCCTGATAACCCATCATCAAGAGTAATAGTAAAACTTTCTTGACCATACCAATCTAAATCTTCTGTCGAAAAATTAATTTCAGAAAAAGAACTCCCAGAACCTCCACTAATAATATCACTCAATATATTAGGATTAGATTCATCTGGAGTTATTTCAAATGACATGTCTACGAAATTAAATGGTGTTTCATTCAAGAATGAATCTGAATCTATATCAGATATAAACATATTAACATTTGTATTATTTCCCTCATTAAAACTTATATTTTGATAACCTGTTATATATGGATTATCACTTACGGAATTAACATATACTTCAATAGTTTCCGATGAATAACTAACATTATCATTTGCAATAAATTTAACTTGAAATAAACCATTCCAATTTGGTTTAACAGGAAAAGTTGCAATATAATTAGCCCCATTTCCTGATGCAAAATGATAATCATTAACTATACTTCCTCTTGAATATATTGCAATAATAGAAAGATCATCCTGATTAAAATCGTCATCATCATTCACAGTAAAATTAATAGATAAAATACTATCTTCATCAATTGTAAAATTTGTATTTGGAAAGTTAATAATTGGTAATTGATTATTCTCTTCAACAATTAAAACATTGTATGTTTTTGAATCTGATAAACCTTGATTATCAGATGCAGTAACTTCAAAACTAAAAGAAACTAATTCATCAGGAATATAAGAAATTATTGATGTTGTAGAATAAGATTCCAAAACCATACCTGGTGGCTCATTATCAAGATTAAAGATAAAAGAATAATCATCTGGGTCATCAACTTCGATATATAATTCAAACATATTTCCATTTACAGCCTCCAAATTAATATTATCTGTAGTAATAATAGGAGAATCATTAATGGGATTAACTACAACAGAGCAAGGATCAATTTTAGGTTGAAATATATTACTAGAATCATCTTCATAGGTTATAATAATGTTAAAAAAACCAGTTTGTTCATCAAAATTTTCTTCTAAACTAACAAATAATTGGTTATCAACTACTTCGCAGCTATTATCTATAATACCTGTTATATTTACGCAATTAACATTAAATAATAAGTTATTAAAAAAATTAGGATTACCTTGAATATATTGATTTAAATCTTTTTGAGCAATTGTATCTTCATCAGATGTAAAACTTGGAATATTTGAAACATAAACGCATTCATCATTACCTGAAGAATTTTGAATATAATTGATTGCAGAGCTGTCATTACAATTATTTGAAAAAATTAGATTAAAATTCAAAAAACAAAAAAAAAGACTTTTTAAAAAGACATTCTTTAAAAAGATAAAATTATTTGACATGATTATTGATGTAATCTTGCTGATACACTTTGGATAGTAACTATAAATCTATCAACTTCAGATTTCATAAGAAATAATTCATCAATATTTAAGAACTTATCAACAGGGTATTTATCTTCATCAAAATCCATCATGAAGTTTGATTCTAATTTCAATTGATAATCATTAATAATTTCTTTATGATTAACTTTAATTCTAAGACTATTTAAAGGAAATTTAATTTGCCCATTAGTTGTTAGCTGAAATAACGAAATCATCCCATAATCCAGGCTATTACATTTAAAGGTTAATGTTCCATATCCCTTGCCTCTACCCCAAGAAATATTATCTGCGTTTTCATCACAGAAATTAACTAACGCAACTATTACATTACTTATGCTAGGTGAACATTCCTTTTTAGATTCAAGTATAAAAGTATCTTTATTCCACTTTGTCATAGAAATTTTAGTTTATTATATTAAAAATTGATACAGTAATATACAAAAATAAAAAGAAATTCTTGACTAATAATTTCTAATAATTCACCAAAAAATAAAATTATATCTATATAAAATAAAAAGGGACCCATGTGGTTGGGTCCCTTTTTGTGGGTATCATCTCCTCATCAGACCTTGTCATATATTAATATATGACAAATCCTNGTAGCGGGAGCAGGATTTGAACCTGCGACCTCCGGGTTATGAGCCCGACGAGCTACCAGACTGCTCTACCCCGCGATTGATCCAATCAAAATTGGGTGGTTAATTTATATTAACAATATTATAATAAACAAACTAATTATTTTTTTCTGAAAGATATATTTACAGGCACACCGTCAAAATTGAATCTTTCTCTTATTTGATTCAATAAATATTTTTTATAGGTTTTTGAAATATAGTCAGGATGATTTGAATAAATACCAAATAGAGGTGGAGAATTTCGTATCTGAGTGATATATTTTATACTAACTTCTTTACCTTTGGTTGAAGGTGGAGGATAGTTTTTAGTTATGTCTAACAATACATCATTTAATAATCTAGTTTTTATTTTTATATTTCTTCTTTTAAACACCTCAACTGACTCTTCTAATACTGACCTTACTTTATAATTATTTTTAATTGAAATAAATTTAATTGGGTAATATCTCAAATCAGGTAAGCTATATATCATTTCTTCTTTGAAATCATTTTTAGTAATATTTTTTTTATTAATTAAATCCCATTTATTTATAATGACAATTAGACCTTTACCACTTTCAATTACTTTTCTTATAATATTTTTATCTTGATTATGAAAACCTTTTGAAGCATCCACCAAAATTGCAGCAACATCACAATCTTCAATTGTTCTATTTGTTCTTACAATACTATAAAATTCAATCGCATCATTTATTTTTGTTTTTTTTCTTAATCCAGCAGTATCAATTAATCTTATTTTATTTTTAAAGTAATTAACATAAGAATCAATACTATCTCTGGTTGTTCCAGCTATACTTGAAACAATAGATTTATTTTCATTTAATATTTTATTAACAAATGAAGACTTTCCTACATTTGGCATACCAACAACAGCTAAAGACATATCATGTTTTTCAGGATTGTTTACTTCACTATTATTTTCAAAAAAATTTGAAATTCTATCTAGTAAAACACCTACATTCCTTCCAGACTCAGCAGATAAGAATACTGGTAATTCAAGCCCCAGTTCATGATGGTTAAAAAACCTTTCTTCATCATCTAATTTATCTAATTTATTTATGATTAAAATATATGACTTATTAGATTTTAATATATTTTGTGCAAGGATTCTGTCATTTGAAGATATTTCACATTTCGAATCCAAGATAAATAGAATAAGATCTGATTCATTTTTTGCAATTTCAGCTTGAAGCTTTACTTCATTATTAAAACCTGTATTATCTCTTGGAATATAACCACCAGTATCAATTATCTCATAATTTTTGGATAGCCATTCAAAAGTCCCATAAATTCTATCACGAGTTACACCCTCCACAGGTGATACTATTGATTTAGATTGTCCAATAAGACGATTAAATAAAGTTGACTTACCAACATTTGGCTTTCCAATTATTACAATAGTATTTTTTTTCATTTTTACCTTAAAAATATATTCTTAATATACATCAATGGAATCAAATAATAATTTAGAAATTATTGCAGCTGCTAAAATTTTATCATTAGTATCAAATGTAGATGGAGTAATTGATAAAAAAGAAAAAAATATAATTTGTATAATTTTACATGATTTTTTTGATATTTCATTAGATGAAGCTTCACAAATTTTATTGAAATCAAAAAAAGAACTTAAAAAGTCTGATGATGTGTATAATTTCAGTAAAATTTTAAACCAAGAATTTACTTACCAAGATAAAATTGATTTTATTTGTTGTTGTTTTGAAGTAGCACTTGCTGATGACAACCTTCATTATTTAGAAAATCATTTTATAAAAAAAATTGCCTATATATTAAAAATTGAAGATGAAGATTTGATTAATGCAAAAAAAGAAATTAAAAAATACTTATCTTAATTTTAAATTCTTATCTCTTTTTCTTTAGATGCTTGTAATTGAACTAATTTATCTATAAAATCATTAGTAATTGTTTGAATTTTATCCAGAGCTCTTTTTAAATCATCCTCAGATATTTCATTGTTTTTTTGAGAAAGCTTCAATTTATCATTACTATCTCTTCTAACATTTCTAATTGATATTTTACCTTCTTCTATTAGTTTATGAAGAAATTTGATAAGCTCATTTCTTCTTTCTTCTGTTAAAGGTGGAACTGATAAACGAATAACTTTACCATCATTATTAGGATTTAAACCAAGTTGCGCTTCATGTATTGATTTTTCAATTGTATCAATACTCGAAACATCAAAAGGTTGTATTAGAATCATACTAGAATCTGGTGCAGTTATATTTGCGATAGTATTTAATGGAACATTACTTCCATAATAATCAACTTTTACTATATCTAATATATCTTTTGATGCTCTTCCAGTTCTTATTATAGATATTTCTTTTTGGTAATGTTGAATTACCTTACTCATATTTTCTGTAGCTTCATCGTAAAAATTTTGCATATCTTCTCCTAAGAAATTGTAGTTCCTATACTTTTACCATCAAGAAAATTAATTAAAGAGTTTTCATTAATAATTCTTAAAACTCCAATTGGTAAATTATTTTCTTTACATAAAGTAATAGCCGTTAAATCCATAACTTTCAATTCTTTGTCTATTACTTCTTTGTATGAAATAGAATTATATTTTTTTGCTGTTTTATCAATGAAAGGATCTGCAGTATATACACCATCAACTTTAGTTCCTTTAATAATAATATCAGCATTTATTTCAATAGCCCTAAGAACAGCTGCAGTGTCTGTAGTAAAATATGGATTTCCAGTTCCCCCGGCACAAATTACAACTCTTCCCTTCTCCAAATGTCTTGTTGCTCTTCTTCTAATATATGGCTCAGCTAACTGAGTTATACTTAAAGCTGACATTACTCTAGTATCACAATTCATTTTTTCAAGTTCTGACTGAAGAGCCACTGAATTCATAACTGTTGCTAACATTCCAAGATAATCAGCAGCAACTCTATCCATTCCTTTAGCAGATACTGAAATACCTCTAAAAATATTTCCACCTCCAATAACAATGGCTAATTCAACATTTGTTTTTTTTACTTTTTTGATTATTTTTGCTATCTTATTAGCTACTAGAGGATCAATACCATATTTTCGAGAACCTGCTAAAACTTCACCACTTAATTTTAATAGAATTCTTTTATATGACATATGAATTTATAGAAAAATTTTAACTATTTTCTCCCAGCTGAAATCTTTTGAACCTTGTAATAACAATATTTTCACCAAGTTTTCCAACAGTATCGGTTATAATATCTTTGATAGTTTTATTTGGATCTTTCACAAAATCTTGTTCCATTAAAACATTTTCTTTGAAAAACTTTTTCAATCTACCTTCAACCATTTTTTCAATTATTTCGGCAGGTTTATTTGTTTTTTTAGCTTGTTCAGTATAAATTTCTTTTTCTTTTTCTATAATTTCATTTGAAATATTATCAGAAGAAACAGCTAATGGATCAGTTGCTGCAATATGCATTGCTATATCATTACCTAAGTTTACAAAATCATCTGTCTTAGCAACAAAATCTGTTTCGCAATTCAATTCTAGAAGAACCCCTAATTTAGCACCAGGATGGATATAAGATAATACAACACCTTCTTTAGCTTCACGACCTTCTTTTTTTAGAGCTTTAGCTGCACCAGCCTTTCTTAAATAATCAAATGCCTTATCAATATTTCCACCAGTTTCAACAAGTGCTTTTTTACATTCCATCATGCCAACACCAGAACGATCTCTCAACTCTTTTACTAAAGCAGCTGTTATTTCCATTTATTTAACTCCTAAATTATTTTGAATCAGTACTATTTTCAGAAGAATTACTGCTTTCTTCAATATTTTCATTTTCGTTAGCAAGACTACTTGTGTCAACTGAGACTTCATGTTCATCATGTACAACATCCGAGCTATCATCTTTACCAATATTTGATAAATTGAAAATTGAATCTGCAATATAATCTAAAATAAGTTTTATTGTTTTAATAGAGTCATCATTTGCAGGAATAGGAAAATCTACTACGTTAGGATTTGTATTGGTATCTACTATGCCAAATGTTGGTATTCCTAAGCATTTAGATTCAGAAATAGCAATTTTCTCATGTTTCGCATCAACAACAAATACAGCTGAAGGAAGATGTCTCATATCTTTAATACCTCTATGTAAGTCTGCCAACTTTAATTTTTCACGATCAAGCATTCCTCTTTCCTTCTTTGTTAAATCTTTATAAATTGAAGAAGAATCCTTTTCTAAAAGCTTTAATCTTTTGATACTTTTTTTAATTGTTGAATAATTTGTTAAAGTTCCTCCAAGCCATCTTTCAGTAATGTAAAACATTCCACAGTGATCAGCAGAAGATTGAATAGCATCTTTTGCTTGAGACTTAGTTCCAACAAACAAGATATTACCGCCNCCTTGAACTAATTTGCTAAGCTCAGATAAGGCTTTATCTAAATATTCAATTGTCATATCCATATTAATTATATGAACACCGTTTTTAATTGATAATATAAATTTTTTAAATTGAGGATTCCACTTACTAACAGGATGACCAAAATGAGCTCCTGACTTAATTAGACTTTCTGAATTCAATATAATTCTCCTATTTTTATCTTTTAGAAAACTGGAATTTTTTTCTAGCTCCAGGTTGACCAGGTTTTTTTCTCTCTACNACACGTGCATCTCTGGTTAACATTCCAGCTTTTTTCAAAACAACTCTACTAACTGGATTAATTTGTTCAAGCTTTTTTGATAATCCTAATCTTACAGCTCCAGCTTGACCAGATAAACCACCACCATTAACATTTACAATAAAATCAAATTTACCATCATACTCTACCAGCTCAAGTGGCTGGTTCAACATCATAACTAAGGAATCTCGTTTAAAGTAATTTTTAGGAGATAAGTTATTAATAATAATTTTCCCTGATCCTTTTTTAAGGTTTACTCTAGCAACAGAAGATTTTCTTCTTCCAACATTTATTTTATCGTTTTTCAATTTATATCTCCATTAATTTAGGATTTTGNGATTCATGAGGATGACTATTTCCATTATATACCTTCAAGTGATTTATCAATTTTCTTCCCAGTTTATTATGTGGCAACATACCTTTTACTGAATTAGTAATAATAAATTTAGAATCTAAAGTTTTATATAACTTAGTTTGAGTACCACCAGGGAAACCACTATGTCTCCAATATGCTTTAGCATTTTCCTTATTTCCAGTAACTTTAATTTTATCTGAATTTATTATTATAACAAAATCACTCATATCAATGTTAGGAGAATAATTAACTTTGTTTTTACCTCTAAGAATTGTGGCAACTTTTGATGACAGACGACCTAAAGTTTTGTCTGTTGCATCAATTAAGTGCCAATCTCTACTTATATCTTTTTTCTTTATTGATTCTGTTTTCATAATATTTTTTTTACCTTTATATACAGCCTATAAATTTATAAGGGGACTAACTAATAAGTCAAGTAATTTAATTATAAAATATTTAATCTAAGTGTTTAGAAATAAAACCTTTATTTATAGTAAATTCAACTTTACCTTTCATTTTTCTACCAAGCAAGGGAGTATTTCTAGACATAGATTTAATATGCTTTTCATCAAAAACCCATTTCTTATTGCAATCAATGATATTAATTTCAGCTTCATTTTTCTCAGTAATAGTATTTGGAGTAATACCAATTATTTTACTTGGATTAAATGAAAATAAATTAATAATAGTATTCGTCGATATTTTTTCTTTTTTCAGAGTAGAATAAACTAAAGAAAAAGCTGTCTCCATACCAATCATACCGCATGCTGCACTACAAATATCAGTTTCTTTATCATCAATTGAATGAGGAGCATGGTCGGTAGCAATACAATCTATAACTCCAGATTTTATAGCATTAATTAATTTTTTTTGATTTACTTCACTTCTTATAGGAGGAGCAACTTTCGAATTTGTGTTGTAATTAAATAAAACCTCTTCATTAAGACATAAATGATGTGGAGTTATCTCGCAAGTTATATCAATACCCCTATCTTTAAATAATTTTATAACATCAACTGATTCTGATGTTGAAATATGTGGAACATGTATTTTTCCAGATACGTATTCTGCAATAGATAAATCTCTAAAAACCATTGTAGACTCAGATATTGAAGGATTTCCTGGAAGTCCTAATCTTAAAGAAGTACTCCCTTCATTCATAATTCCATCATTAACTAAAAAATTATCCTCAGCATGATTAATAACAGGTATATTGAATTTCTTAGAGTACTCTAAAGCCATTCTTAAAATTTGAGAATTTTTTACAGGAATTCCATCGTCTGAAATAGCAACAGCACCTTCATTAACCATTTCACCAATTTCAGATAATTCTTTACCTTCTTGATTTTTAGTTATAGAACCAATCGGATAAATATGCACGGGTAGATTTTTAGATTTATATTTTAAAAAGTTTATAATTTCAGGTGAATCTATTACAGGTTTTGTATTTGGCATACAACAAACTCTTGTAAAACCTCCGAAAAAAGCAGATTTAGATCCAGTTTTTAAATTCTCCTTATACTCAAAACCTGGCTCTCTAAAATGTGCGTGCAAATCAATAAAACCATTTGTTACAACCTTATTCTTTGCATCAATGACCAAATATTTAGAATCAATTTTTATATTCTTATCTACCTTAATTATTTTTTTATCTTTAATAAGAACATCTAAATTATCATCTTTGCCTGAAAATGGATCATAAACATGACCATTTTTAATTAAAATGTGACCTTCGATTTTATTTATTTTATTATTTAAGATCATTATTACCTAAAAGTAAATATAAAACACTCATCCTTACAGCTACACCATTTAACACTTGATCTAATATTATAGCTTGATCACTATCAGCAACACTACTATCAATTTCAACACCTCTATTAATTGGACCAGGGTGCATCACAACTATATTTTTTTTATGATTAGCTAATCTTTGAGATGTTATACCAAAAAATCTCCTATATTCTCTAACTGATGGTATTATACCTACACCCATTCTTTCTCTTTGAATTCTTAAAACATTAATAGCATCAGCCCAATCAATCAAATTATCAACATCATATTCTACTTCTACATTTAAATCTTTAATATCTTTTTGAATTAAATGAGGGGGACCACAAACTTTTACTTTTGCTCCTAATTTTACCAATCCAAAAATATTTGATAAAGCCACTCTGCTATGAAGAATATCTCCGATTATTCCAATTTTCAAATCTTTAATCTTCCCAAAATGTTCTTTAAGAGACATCATATCTAACAAAGCTTGAGTTGGATGTTCATGAGTTCCATCACCAGCATTGACAATTACAGAATCAACATAGTTGGTTAACTGAATTGAAGAACCAGGTATAGGGTGTCGCATAACCACACAATCAATCTTCATTGCATGAATATTTTGAATTGTATCTTTTAAACTTTCACCTTTTTTAACGCTTGAAGAACTGGACGAAAAATTAATAATATCTGCAGATAATCTTTTTTCTGCCAATTCAAAAGAAATTTTAGTTCTTGTTGAATTTTCAAAAAATAAATTAACAATATTTTTTCCGGTCAACGATGGGACTCTTTTTATAGGTCTATCTAAAACTTCTCTAAATAGAAATCCAGTTTCTATAAATTCATCAATATCATTCTTTGAAATATTTTCTAATCCGATTAAATGTTTTGATTCCATTATTTTATTCCACTATAAACACTTCATCATTTTCATCATAATCTTTCATACACACATGAACATGCTCATTTAAAGATGAAGGAATATTTTTTCCAATAAAATTAGCTTTTATTGGTAATTGTCTGTTGCCTCTATCAACTAATACTGCTAATTGAACTGCAATAGGCCTTCCAAATGAAAATATTTCATCTAGAGCAGCTTTTATCGTTCTACCTGTAAATAAAACATCATCAACTAAAATAACGTTATACTTACTAATATCTAGATTAATTTTTGAAGGACCTATTTTATGTGAACCTATGTTTGTAAGAAAGTCATCTCTATAAAATGTTACATCAACATAACCACAACTAATTTTTTTGCCAACTAAACTATATATTTCATCNGCAATTTTATTAGCAATCAAATCACCTCTCGATTTTATACCAATTAAATAAATATTATCAAGATTAGTGTTTTTTTCAATCACTTCATGTGCTAGTCTTTTAATAATACTATCAATTTTTTCTTTATTAAGAATTATTCTTTTTTTCATTCAAATTATATTAAAGGAGGATATAGAAAATTAGAACAATTACTTTCTATATCTCGTATAGTTTTAAAGTAAATCATTATACATTAATTTAAATAGATTTTTTTTATAAAAGAAGTTTTTTAACTTTATAAATCATACGTTAGTAAATTATGAAAAAAATACTTGATCAATATATAATTAAAAAATTTTTTACAAACTTTATCTACATAATTATATCATTTACAGTTATTTTTATTATTGTTGATATAATTGATAACATTGATAAGTTCATTTCAAGAGGAATTTCAAATAAAGAAATGTTTGACTATTATTTTCTATCAATTCCATGGTATATAAGTATTGCATTNCCTATGACATTGTTAATATCAACAATTGTTACTTTTGTTACTTTACAAAAAAATAATGAGATAACTGCCTTAAAAGCTTCTGGTATAAGTATTTACAGAATCAGTTCCTCTTTAATTATCATTGGTATAATTTTTTGTTTTATATCATTTTATTTTGAAAATATTATTGTTATGGAAACATCCAAAAAAAGAATTCCAATTGAAAAAAAACTTAAAAATAAAAAGTCTTTTACAACAAAAAAAAATGATATTTACTACCATCTTAATAATGCTTTTTTAGCTATAAAAAATTATAATTATAATAATGATTTAGGTAAGAATATTTCCCTGCAATTTTATAATGGTCCTGATTTAGTTTCAAGAATTGATGCAGAAAGAATGATCTGGAATAAAGAAACAAGTAATTGGACTTTAGAAAAAGTTAACATTAGAAACTGGAATAGTGCTGTTATTTCATTTAGTTCTCTAAGTGATACAATCATAAATATATCTGATTTAAATCCTTCAATAATAAAAAAAGATAATATTAATCCAGATGAAATGAATTATTGGGAGTTAGCATCATTTATAGATAAGCTTAAAAATAAGGGTTTAAGTTATAATAGATGGTCNGTCAACATGTACTTTAAAACTGCATTTTGCTGCAGTGCACTAATTATGATTTTATTTGGTATAACTTTGTCAATTACTAGCCCAAGGAGTAATTATACAACTGGTATTGGATTAAGTATAGCTGTAATATTTCTTTACTATTTACTTATAAAATTGGGTCAAAGCCTAGGATACAACTCTGTACTACCTCCTTTTTTATCAGTTTGGTTTGTAAATATATTATTTATTATCTTTGGAGCGTTCATGTTATTAAAAACAAGGACATAAGTATAATTAATTAAAAATATGATAAATTTTTTAAAAATATCTACAATTACAATNTTTATTTTTTTTAGCTGTGAAAATAATCCGGCTTTTTACACTGACTGCAATGGAGAAACAAATGGCTTAGCAATCGAAGATAATTGTGGTAATTGTGATAATGATCCAACTAATGATTGTACACTTGATTGTAATAATATTTGGGGTGGNAACTCTGTATTTGANGAATGTGGTGTATGTGGAGGAAATGGAAAGCTTAATTGCAATGGTGAATGTATTATTCCTGATGTGAATGGAAATTATATTGATGATTACATTGACTGTTTTGGAACTTGCGATGGTAATGCTACACTAGATGAATGTAACGTTTGCAATGGCCCTGGAGCTGTTTATTTATGTGGCTGTAGTGGACTTGAACAAGGAAAATGTGATTGCGATGGAAATATTTTAGATTGCAATGATGTTTGTGGTGGTACATCAGAGCTAGATTGTGATGGAGAATGTGGAGGGTTAAGCTTATTTGATGAATGCGGAGTCTGCGGTGGAAATGGAGCAGAAGAAAATTTTAATTGCAATGGTGAGTGTATTGCTGAAGCAAGTAATTTAGATAGTTCAGGCTATGATGAATGTGGAGTTTGTGGAGGAGACAATAGTACATGTTCAAGTGAATTTGATGGATGTGAACTACCTGCAAACTATATTTATTCATTAAATGGTTCTGTTTATTACAATGTTGACTTTAATATTTCCGGTTTTCAATGGATTGTTCAAGGAGCAACCTTAGTTGGAGCTTCAGGTGGAGATGCTACTTCAGCAGGATTCTTTATTCAAACTGGGAATAATACCGTAATAGGATTTTCTTTTTCAGGTGGAATAATTCCTGCAGGCTGCGGTATTTTAACTAACCTTGATTTAAACACAGAACCTACTCAATTTATAAATATAGAATTTGAAGACGATAGTAATAATCCATTTTTCAGTCCTACTGTATACTACTGGGATAATTAATACCTATAAGTTTTGTTCTTGAAAGGTCCTTTTTCTTCAACACCAATATACTCAGCTTGTTTGCTAGATAAAGAGGTTATTTTTGCTCCTAAATGGTCTAAATGTAACAAAGCGACTTCTTCATCAAGATGTTTTGGTAAAACATGAACACCTGAATCAAACTCTTCATTCCATAAACCTATTTGTGCTAATACTTGGTTAGTAAATGAAGTTGACATTACAAAAGATGAGTGCCCAGTTGCATTACCTAAATTAACTAATCTACCCCTTGATAATAAAATGATAGAATGACCATCTTGAAATTCAAATCTGTCAACCTGAGGTTTAATATTAAATTCTTTAATTGAATTATTATTTTCAAGATAAGCAACATCAATCTCATCATCAAAATGACCAATATTACATACAATTGCATTATTTTTCATTTTTTCCATATGTTCACCAGTAATAATATCACAATTTCCTGTAGCTGTAATAAAAATATCACATAAACTAGCAGCTTCATCCATTGTCACTACTTGAAAACCTTCCATCGCTGCTTGCAATGCACATATAGGATCTACCTCTGTCACATAAACTACAGCACCATAACCTTGCATTGATTGAGCACAGCCTTTACCAACATCACCATATCCACAAACAACAATCTTTTTCCCTGCAAGCATTATATCAGTCGCTCTTTTTAAACCATCAGCAAGTGACTCTCTACAACCATACTTATTATCAAACTTTGCTTTTGTAACTGAATCGTTAACATTTATAGCAGGAAAAGGCAATTTATCTTTTTTCGATATTTCATATAATCTTAAAACACCAGTTGTGGTTTCTTCAGATACACCTTTTATATCAGATAATAANTCTGGCCTACTATCTAGTACATAACCAGTTAGATCACCACCATCATCTAAAAGTAAATTTGGTCCCTTACCATTTGAAAATTTTAATGTTTGCTTAATACACCACCAGTAATCATCTTCGGATTCATTTTTCCAAGCAAACACCGGAATCCCTTTGATTGCTATAGCTGAAGCAGCATGATCTTGAGTTGAATATATATTACATGATGACCATCTAACTTCAGCACCTAATTCAATTAAAGTTTCAACAAGAACTGCAGTTTGAATTGTCATATGAATACATCCTGCAATCCTCGCACCATTTAATGGTTTACTATCTTTATATTTTTTACGAAGAGACATTAAACCAGGCATTTCTTTTTCTGCTAACAAAATTTCTTTTCTTCCAAATTCTGCTAAATCAATATTAGCAACTTTATAATCTTCTTTTAATTTTTTATTTGAATCAATCATTATTATTTACAAACTCCTTTATTTTATTTACTAAATCAGTTTTTTCCCACGAACAATTTTTTTGTCTTCCAAAGTGACCGTAAGAGGCAAACCTTCTGTAAATTGGATTTTTAAGTTCTAATTTTGAAATTATCTGGCTTGGCTTTAAATCAAATAAATTCTTAACCATATTTTCAAGAAAATCATTTGAATATTTACTTGTACCAAATGTATCAACATGTACAGATGTAGGGTTAGAAACACCAATGCAGTACGATAATTGAATTTCACATTTTTCTGCTATTTTTGAAGCTACAATATTTTTTGCAATATATCTAGACATATAAGCAGCAGATCTATCTACTTTAGATGGATCTTTACCAGAAAATGCACCACCACCATGTCTTGAATATCCACCATATGTATCAACTATAATTTTTCTACCAGTNAGTCCAACATCTGCAATTGGTCCACCCTCAACAAATCTTCCAGTACCATTTATAATAAATTCATTATCATATTTTATTCCATATTTATTAAGNACAGGAACAATCACATGATTAATAAGATTTTTTTCTATAAAACTATGCTCTTCTTCAACACTATCAAAATCATTCAACATATCATTATGCTGAGTAGCTAAAACTACTTTTTTAACCAAAATTGGTAGCCCCTCAGCATTATATTCAACAGTAACTTGACTTTTTCCATCAGGTTTTAACCAATTTAAAGTTTTATTTTTTCTAACCTCAGAAAGTTTTTTTGTTAAAGAATGAGAAATCATTATTGGTAAAGGCATTAGCTCTTCTGTNTCATTACATGCATAGCCAAACATTAATCCCTGATCACCAGCACCTTGTTCTTTATCTACTTCTTGATCAACACCTTGAGCTATATGAGGACTTTGTTCTTTAATAATAACTTCAATTTGATATTTTTTATCATCATTATTCAAATCATTTTCATCATAACCGATTAATGAAATAGTTTCAGATACGATTTTTTTATAATCTACAGATGCGGATGTTGTTATTTCTCCTGAAACAATTACTTTACCCATTGTTACCATCGTTTCACAAGCTACCCTGGCACTTCTATCTTGATTTAAAATAGCATCTAAAATTGCATCAGATACCATATCACATACTTTATCTGGATGACCCTCAGTTACTGATTCTGATGTAAATAAATATTTTTTTAACATAATACTTGTTCCCCCATTAAACCAACGGGCCTGAATTTATTAAATATTCTACTTCCTTACCATATATTTTAAAATTTTCTCTAAATTGATAAGCAAGCTTTGTAGCTTCTTTATCATAATCTTCTTGATTTTTCCATGCATTAATCGGATTAAGAATTTTCTTACTAACACCTTTGACATAATCTGGTATCGATAAACCAAAATACTTTTCTTTAGTATAATAAGTATTATCTAATAATCCTTCTAATATTGCATTTATCATTAGCCTTGTATTTTTAATAGAAATTCTATTTGCACCAGAGTTAGGATTACCTCCAATCCAGCCTGTATTTACAAGAAAAACTTCAACATTATGCTCTTTAATTTTTTTATTTAACAATTCTGCATATATAAGAGGATGTAATGTTAAAAAAGGTCCGCCATAACATGGTGAGAAAGTAGCTATAGGCTCAGAAATACCTCTTTCAGTTCCAGCAACTTTTGCAGTATAGCCACTTATAAAATGATACATTGTTTGTTCATTATTTAATTTTGAAATTGGAGGTAAAACACCATATGCATCACAAGTTAAAAATATAATTTTATTTGGATGTCCAGCTTTACTATCTTTATTAAAAGAAATAAGAGAATTTTTTATATGATTCAATGGATAGGATACTCTAGTATTTTCAGTTTTAGAATTATCATCAAAATTAATTTCTCGATTTTTTGAATTATAAACTACATTTTCTAACAAGGCACCAAATTTAATAGCATTATAAATATCAGGCTCAGCTTTTTTATCTAATTTAATTGTTTTAGCATAACATCCACCTTCAAAATTAAAAATACCATTTTTTGACCATCCATGTTCATCNTCACCAATAAGTGGTCTTTTTGGATCAGTTGATAATGTTGTTTTTCCAGTTCCACTTAAACCAAAAAATAATGCCGTATTATTAAAATTTTTGTCAACATTTGCTGAACAGTGCATTGAAAGAACTCCTTTTAAAGGCAATAGATAATGAAGAACTGAAAAAATTCCTTTTTTCATCTCTCCACCATATTCAGTTCCTCCAACTATTGCAATTTTTTCTTTTAAATTAAANATAATAAATACTTCAGAATTCATTTCATCTTTTATAAAGTCTTCATTTATAATATCAGATGCATTAATGATTGTAAATTGAGGTTGGAATGATTTTGATTTTTTATCAGTATTTATAAACATATTTCTACAAAAAAAATATTGCCATGCTTTTTTTGCTACAACTCTAATTGGCAATTTATACTCATCATCAGAACCAGCAAATCCTTCAAAAATATATACATTATTATCATCATTTTTATAATAATTAATTACTTTATTGTAAAGCTTATTAAATATTTTAGTGTTTATTTTTTTATTTACAGGTCCCCACCATAAATTGTCTTTTGAAAAACTCTCTTCTACAAAATATTTATCATTTGGTGATCTTCCAGTAAACTCTCCTGTATCTATCATCATAGCACCAGATTTACCAATTACTCCTTCGTGTTTTTTAAGTATTTCTTCATAAATAACTTGAATTGGAGGGTTTACAAAAACTTTATTTTTATTTTTAAATTCTAAATTTGTCATTTATTTTNCTATCCATCTGGATGTGATTTTTTATAAACTTCTTTTATCTTTTTAATCCCAACATGGGTATAAATCTGAGTAGAAATTAAATCTTCATGACCAAGCATATCTTTAACTGATACTAAATCAGCACCATTTTCAAGCATATGAGTTGCAAATGAATGCCTTATGGAATGTGGACTTAATTTTTCATTAACAGATATTAATTTTAAATACTTTTTTACTATATTAAAAAGTGTTTTATCACTTATATGTCCTAAATTACTTTTTTTAATCCTAGGATATAAAAAAATACTTTCTGAATACTTAATATTATTTCTTTCTTTAATATATTTTTCTAAAGAATCTTTAGCTTTATTACCAATTATTACATACCTTTCTTTCGAACCTTTACCAATGACTTTGATAAGATTTTTTTGAAAATTTATGTCCTTTAATTTTATTTGTGCAAGTTCAGAAATCCTTATTCCAGTTGAATATAATACTTCGAGTATAGATTTGTCCCTTATTCCAATATAACTACTTAAATCAGGTAATTCCAATAAATCATTTATTTCACTTNTGGATAGCAAATGTGGTAATTTTTTTGATATTTTAGGATACTGTATAAAATCCAAAATATTATCATTAATATATTTATTATTTGAAAAATATTTAAATAAAGACTTTATTGATGATATTTTTCTATGAATACTTTTTTCAGATAACTTTGATTTAAAAAGTTTTTGAATATAATTATGCATACTATCTAAACTAATATTTTTTATAGTTGAGTCATTTAAGCTTTCATTCAAATAAAGATTAAATTCCATTAGATCTGTTTTGTAAGCTCGAATTGTATTTTTAGAAAAATTTTTTTGATTTAAGAGATAATCTAAAAATTTAATAATAGTTTTTTTATTTATATTCATTTAATTTTTCCAATACATTTATAAAATCTGTAGGGTAAGGAGCTTCAAAAACCATATTATTTTTTGTTTTTGGATGTTTTAATTCAATAGTTTTTGCATGTAAAGCAAATCTATTAATTTGTGAAATGATTTTCATTATCTTATGACGATCTTTTTCATGAAAACCACTTATCATACTATCACCACCATTGTACAAATCATCTTTTATAATTGGATGTCCGATTGATGATAAATGTACTCTTATTTGATGAGTTCTTCCAGTTAAAGGAAAAATACTTACCAATGAAAGCGGCAATGAATATGACATTTTAGGTTTAATAAATGAAGTTGATTTTTTTCCTGAAGAATTAAATAGTTTGAACTTCAATCTGTTTTTAGGGTCTCTTCTTAGAAAACCATTAATATTTATTTCTTCATTAAAATTACCCCAGATTATTGCTCTGTAATCTTTTTTAATCTCCCTGTTAGCAAATTGCTCGCTTATATTATAATGTGATTCATTATTTTTAGCAAATACAATAACACCTGATGTCTCTTTATCTAATCTATGAATAACTCCTGGTCTTTCATCATTCATATTTGATAAATTCTCACAATAATATAAAACACCATTTAACAATGTAGAGCTTGGATTTCCAATTCCTGGATGGACAACAATACCTGAATTTTTATTTAATACCAAAATATCATTATCTTCATACAAGATATCAAGCTTCATCTTTTCGGGCTTTAAGTGTGATTTTTTATTTTTGAAATCCTTGGTATCAATCTTAACTATTTGATTTAACTTTAACTGGAATGAAGGTTTTACTAGAAAATCATCTACTAAAACATAATTATTTTCGATTAATTTTTGAATGTTTGTACGTGATAATTTTGGTAATTCATTTTTTAAATATTTATCTAATCTCTGAGGATATTCAAAATTATATTTAAATGTTTTTTTCAATTGAATTATTTTCTTTATTCATAAAAAAATTATATAAAAATAAAAACAAACCAACAGTAATTGAAGCATCAGCAATATTAAATATATACCATCTAAAATTACCAATACCCATATCGATAAAATCAATTACACCATTATAATTAAGACTAGGGGAAAAAACTAAAACCCTNTCTATACAATTTCCTATTGCTCCTCCTAAAATAAATGATAATGGATAAGCATCAAACATTTTTGTAGAAATTGAATGTAATAATTGAAAAAAAATAAAAATAATAGCCAAAATAGTTAAAATAGTTATATAGATATGATAATTACTTGTATCAATACCAAACGCTATCCCTGGATTTTCTAAAAATGTAAACCTTAAAAAATCTCCTAAAATATTTATTCTTTGAAAAATCAAGTCTTGATTTATGAAATATTGTTTCACCAATATTTTAGAAATCTGATCAAAAAAAATAATAGCTATGGGAATTAAAAAAAATTTCAACTATCTATTACTCTTGCAATCAAAACATTTTCTAGTATGCGGAACCTCTTCCAATCTTGCTTTAGAAATAATTTTACCACATTCTTCACATACACCAAAGGTTTGATCTTTTATCATAACTAAAGCTTTATCTAAATACCCTAGAAACTTTTTATTTCGAGCAATCATATAATAAGCTTTTTCCAACTCAACGTGATCAGAGCTTGCATCTGCCATATGTGACGAATATATAGCATTTGAAGTAGATTCTTTTAAAATCTCATCTGCTTTTTCTTTTGATTCATTAATTTCACTTAATAAAACTTTTCTCTTCTCATTAATTAAGTTTGAAAAATATTTTAAATCGTCTTTTTTTAATTTAGTGTTTGCCATAAGTTTATTTTTTATTAATTAACAAATCAATTTTCTCAGAATTTATAGTAAATTTCTCAAAATTACTACTATTTATGGAATCAACTTTATTTAGATTAATACACAATGTTTCATTTTTAAAATATTCAATATTCTGTTTTAAAGCTGTATAAAAATTAGATGAACATTTAATTTCAATATTTATTCTATTTTCAACTTCAAAATTTAGTTCCTTCCTCAAATTTTGAACTTTTCTAATCAAATCTCTTACAGTACCTTCATTAATTAATTCTTGTGTAAGACTAACATTAACTGAAACTAATATACCATTGTTTTCAGAAAGTGAGTAATTGCCAACAGGTTTAGCATTAACTTCAACCTCTTCTTTATTTACACAAAATTTTGTATCTTTAAAAAAATAATTATAATTATCATCTAAATTATTATTGAATTCATTAAAGTCTAAATTAGAAATCATGTCTGCTATTTTTTTCATATCACTACCATATTTCTTACCAAGTAAATTAAAATTTGGTTTAATTTCATATTTTACAATTTTATCAATTGAATCAACAAAATGTATATCTTTAACATTTAGTTCTTCAAGTATTTGATATTTATTTTTTTTGATAAAATCAATACTATCATTACTTATAAATATTTGAATATCAGAAAGAGGCTGTCTGATTTTTAAATTAGACTTATTTCTTGCTGATCTACCAAGGGAGACAATTTCTTTTATGGTATCAACATTTTTGACTAATTGATCATCATTAAACTTTTTAATTAGTTCAGGAAAATCACATAAGTGAATACTTGGCTGTGATTTATTATTAATATTAAAAACTAAATTTTCATATATCTTTTCAGTTATAAATGGAATTACAGGTGATAAAACTTTAATGTAATTAACTAAAACATTATACAATGTTAAGTATGCTCCATATTTATCAATATCATTTTCTGATTTCCAAAATCTTCTTCTATTTCTCCTAACGTACCAATTTGAGATATCATCTAAAATAAATGATGCCTCTTTCATTAATTTAAATAACTCATAATTTTCATAATATTCTTTAGATGATTTTATAAATTTATTCATTTTTGCTAAGATCCATCTATCAAGAATAGAAAGTTCAACATCATCAAAGTTAAAATTTTCTGGGTTAAAATTATCTAAATTTGCATATGTTATGAAGAATGAATATGTATTCCATAAAGTAATTAAATTTTTTCTAATTTCATCTGCTATTTCATAACCAAAAAGTAAATTTCTTTCCGGGTTTTGACTAGCATACAACCAACGCATTGTATCAACACCCATTTTTTCAGCAGCATCATCAAACCAAATTGCATTACCCCAAGATTTATGCATATCTCTTCCAGTAGAATCTTTTACAAGAGCATGTCCTAATAATGTTTTGAATGGTGCTTTAGATTCCATAGTTGTAGACATTGCTAATAATGAATAAAACCAATTTCTAAATTGTCCAGGAAAGCACTCAACAACAAAATCTGCAGGAAACCATTTTTCCCAATATTTTTTATCATTTGAATAATTTAATGTTGAAAAAGGCACAATACCTGCATCTAACCAAGGATTTCCAACATCCTCTATCCTTGAACCGATCAAACCAGAATCAGGATGTTTTATCTTAACTTTATCAATCCATGGTCTATGTGGACTTTTTCCTTCAAATTCATCCCAACCCTCTACACATAATTCTTTTAACTCTTGTTTTGAACCAACAACATAAAAACTACCATCTTCAAATTTCCATATGGGNAGAGCTAAACCCCAAAATCTTTTTTTTGAAATCATCCAATCACCCATATTTGTAAGCCACTCTAGTTCTCTATCATGTCCCCATTCTGGAATCCAATTGATATCTTTCACAATTTTTTTAATATCATTTCTCCAATCCATATTGATATACCATTCATCAACTGATCTGTAGACTAACTCATCACCCGATCTCCAACAATGAGGGTAGACATGAGGATATTTTTCAACATAAAATAAAACTTCTTTTTCTTTTAAATTATTTAAGATTAATTCTGTTGTTTCTTTTTTAGTTGCAACCATACCTTCTAAAAAACCAAAACCATTAATATATTTTGACTCGTGATTTAATGGAGCAATTTCTACTAAATTATTTTTTTTACCAATTTTATTATCAATAGAACCACATCCAGTTGCAATATGGACAATACCTGTTCCCTCACCTGAAACGACAACATCATTTCCTTTACTATCTTTACCACCATCAATAACGATATGACAATCTTTAGCTGTCAAACCTTTACTCTTCAAATCATCTTTAACGAAAGGATGGCCACCAGGATATTCTTGAGCATCTAATTCATCAAAAGGTCCACTATATCTCCATCCTAGCATACTTTTTCCCTTTAAAGTATCAATTATTTTATAAGAACCTCTTTCTTTGAAAATCTGTTCAATTGTCTTTAATTTTGGAACACCTTCAATCCACTGCTTTTTATCTTTAAATTGCTTATCTAACCTTTGAAATGTAAAATTTTCTTTTGCAAAATAGAAAATTGAACCATCATCAGTTTGTAATTTCATGTAATCTAAATCTATATTAACTGCTGCAGAAATATTTGATGTAAGTGTCCATGGAGTAGTTGTCCAAACTAATAAATATTCATTATTTTTATCAATTAGAGGAAATTTAACAAAAACTGATTTATGTGCAACTAGTTTTCTTCCTTCTATTATTTCCATTTGTGAATATGAGGTACCAGATCTTCCGGACCAAGGAACAACATCAGTCCCTTTATAAATCTTATTATTGTTATATAATTTTTTTAAAAAAGACCATATTGTGTAGTTATTTTCATCCGACATGGTATAATAAGAATTATCCCAGTCCATCCAATACCCAAGTCTCTTTGACTGCTCAGACTGAATTGCAGAATATTTTTCAACTCTTTCTTTGCATAGATTAACAAACTTTTCAATTCCAAAATCAATAATATCTTTTTTAGACTTAAAGCCTAATTCTTTTTCAACCTCAACTTCAACCCAAAGTCCTTGACAATCAAATCCATTTTGATATCTTAAATCAAAACCATTCATTGCATGATATCTTTGAAAAACATCTTTTAAGGTTCTCCCCCAGGCATGATGTACACCCATAGGATTATTAGCAGTTATTGGACCATCTAAAAATGACCAAGGTTTTTTACCTTTGTTCTTTTTTCTTAATTCATTAAAAGTATCTTCATCATCCCATTTTTTTAAAACCTCATGTTCTAAATCGATAAAATTAATTTTATTATTTATATTATTAAATTTTTTCTTTGACATATCACTAATTAATTGAGGAGATAAGTTAGTGTTTTTTTATATTTTAAAAAAACAAATACTATTAAAAATATTTATGAATTTGCTAAAAATTTGAAAGCATATAATAATTGCTCAGCTGTCAAATAATAATACTTTCCTAATTTGAATAAAATACTTGATGTATCTTTATAATTATTATCATTAATCAATGAATATTCAAAAATTAATCTTTGTTTAGAATCATATCCAATTTTATTAAATCTATATTTACCAATACCACAAGATGTGTTAATTACTATAAAGGGCTTCTCTTTACAAATACTTTTTAGAGATTTTTTACTACTTACTTCATTTATCGAATCTAATGACTTCATAATAACTCACTTTTTTAAGAAATTATTATTTACGATAAAATTAAATTGTGATTTAAAACATATTTTGTAATTAATGTGCTCTAAATCAAATCAACCATAGAAATGGCAAGAATCTTTTTGTTTTTGACTTATAATCATCAAACTCTTTATACCTTGATAAAGATTTATCTTTTTTTAGCATATTTGGAATCCAAATAATAAAAATAAAAATTAATAGTGCTATTATTGGAGTCCAATCTAAAGCTAATAAAGAAAAACCAAGATAAATTAATAGTTCACCAAGATAATTTGTATTTCTTATTTTTTTAAACATCCCGTCGGTCATTAAATTACCAGGATTAAGCTTTAAATAAATATACTTTTGCATATCTGATGTAAAATGTAAGAAAACACCTAAAATGTATACTGTTATACAAAAAAATATATATACTGGATACATGGGAATTGAAAATGGTATAATACTGTTTCCAGAAATAATTATATAAGGAGAAAACCAATAGAGACTAAGACCAAACCATATGAATAATCCATATGACAAGCTAGTTTTACTCTCCCACTGCCTATCAGGAAAAATTTTACTTTTAAGAACCCACATATATCCATATGTTCCATGTAAAGCTAAATAAATCCAAGCAACTATATTATTCCAGGAATTAAAATAATACATAAGCAATAAAATAAATATTGAATTTAAACCTTTGTGAATATCAATAAAATGTTTTTGCTTCAAATTTTCTCCTATTTAAAATTTATTTTTATATCAATATCTTTATTTAAACTATTATGAACAGGGCAATGTTTACTAGATCTTATCAAAAGCTTTTTATCATCGCTATTTAAGTTTTTATCAAAAAAAATATCTACTTTAATTTCAGATATTCTTCTTGGATTATCTGACATAATTTTTTCAATATTTGCATAACTATTATCATATTTAAAATTATGTCTATCAGCAACAATTCCCATAATTGTTAACAAACAGCTTCCAAGAGCTGATGCTAATAAATCAGTAGGAGAAAATTTTCTACCTAATCCATTATTATCTAAAGGTGCATCTGTTTCAATAATTGAATTGGAATCAATATGCTCAGATGATGTTCTTAATTCACTTAAATAATTTACTTTTATCTTAGACATCAGATGATATTATTACATTTACTAAAGTAACGATATCTAAAATATTTATAATACCATCGGAATTTAAATCTGCAGCACATATTTCTTCATTTGATACATTAGCTGAATTAACAACCATATTAACTAATGTTACAATATCTAAAATATTAATATCAGTATCAGAATTTATATCACCAGCGATACATTGCTGACTATATTCATAAAAACCAGTTCTATGATTATTTCCTCTAAATATATTCCAATAATTAAAATCGCTAGCTACTTCTTCTTTAATATCATAAATCACTACATCACCAGTAGTACCTGAAATAATTTCAAAATCATTATCTTGATCAATATCACTAACAATAGGAGAAGATGCATAGGCAAAGGTATTAGATGAAGGGAAACTATCATAAGAAACTAAATTATCATATGAATTATTTAAGCTTTTTAATACATTCATTTTTCCAGTTTCTGTACCAAATATTATTTCGGCTAATCCATCTGAATCTAAATCTTCAAAAATTATAGAACCAACAATTGAGCCAAAATCAAAACCTTGCTCAAGACCAATTGGGAAACCACTAAATATTTCACCATTAATATCAATAGCATATAAAGTTCCACTATCAGATCCAAAGAAAATCATTAATCCCTGATTTGAATCTAAAAACGAAGGTGAAGTATAAATATCATTATCAGCATTAAAAGAGAATCTTAATGTACCATCTTGTTTTATACAATAAATAATACCATCTGTTGAACATGCCAAAATATATTTTGAATCATTATAATTAAGAATTGAGGGAGCACTTCTTATCTTATTAGTTGCAACAAAAGGAAATCCTTCTGCAACAGTTCCATCATCATAAATCAAAAATATTTCATCATCTTCTGTTCCAATTACAATATCATCTTTATTATTATTATTAAAATCTGCTAAAGCTGGTCCTTTTTGTGCTTTAGATAAATCAACTGGGAAACCATCAACATCAGTTCCATCAATGTTAACAGCAAATAATTTTGGTGAAGATGAAAAAGAACCGAAAACAATTTCTAAATCTTCATCAGCATCTAAATTTCCTAAAGCTGGAGTACCAATTAAAAATTTGTCTGCATTATAATCTAAAATTAAACTTTCATGATCTAAAACATACAAGTGCTTACTTTTAGAAACTACAGCAATATCAATATTTTCATCTTGATTAATATTTCCTGCAGCCAATGATCCCCAAATTTGATTTCCTGTGTCAAACGGAAAAATATCATTTACAAATTCTTGTCCAGAAGCATCAACNATATGAACCAAGCCATTATTATCTCCAAATAAAATTTGATTTTCATTATTATTTAAAAAATCTAATACAACTGGACTTGGTTTAATTTCGCTATTAGTATCAAAAGGAAATCCTTGTTGATTTAAAGATATATCAATTGAAAAAGTATAAATCATTTCTTCAACTTGAACATTACCATCAATATCTATAAATGAGGAAATAAGCTCAATATCAAACGTTTCTTGTCCAAGTGAAGAAATATTTGATACAATTCCTGATAAAACTACTGATGAAGATTGATCAACATTAACTGAACCAAAATCTAAATTATTATTAGAAAAAGAAATATTACCAGAATCAACTAAACTACCTTCAATTCCAATCGTATCTAAATAAAAAGAATTATTTGAAACTGTAACAATCAACTCAAATTCTTCACCAGGATTCAAGATTTGGTCATTATCTCCTTCAATAATATTTATATCATTGGAAGTGGCAATTATTAAAGAATTTTCAAGATTATAAATCATTTCATTCACTTTAGTAGTTGCTAATGAGCTTGACCATCCAGAATCTTGATAATAAACAGTCATAGTATGATCTATAAAAACAGAGCTAGGGAAAAAATTTCCTGTATTAAATAAATTCCAAATAGGACTACCACTATCATCTGTTATCATCGGAATTCCAGCAGTACCACCAACTCCCCATTGATAACATGAATAAGGTTGACCAATATCAGCTAGAGATGAAAAAATAAAAACATTTTCGTTATCTGAAAAAAGTGAATAAAAATTATCAAAACTTGATAAAGAGGTATAGCAAGAAGGTCACCAAGATGCTGACATCTCAATAACTGTCACATAATAATTACCACCATTTAAATCACCATTTAGCTCAGCTAATTGAAAAACACCATCTCCATTTGGATCTAAATTTGAACCATAGCAAATGTCAAATTCCATATTCTGATGACCCATATTTATTTTATCGCCAACGCTATATGTAGCAGAAAAAATAAATGTAAAAAAAATAAATATTAAATAATGTATCATATAAACCTCAAATTTTAAGTGATTTCAAAAATAAAAGCATCCAACCTAAAATAAAAAAAAATCCACCGANCGGAGTTATTGCGCCAAGCCATTTTAAACCTGTTATAGCTAATAGATATAAACTTCCTGAAAATAAAATTATACCTAAAGTAAAAAACCATATAGACAAATCTAAATTTAAATTGTCTTTATTTATAGATAATAAAACTACTAATAAGATTCCAATTGAATGAAAAAATTGATATAAAACACCTGTTTGGAAAACTGATAAAGAATAATCATTCAAAGTATTTTTTAGATAATGAGCACCAAAAGCACCAAAAACTACAGAAAGCATTGAAAATAATGAACCTGCAATTAATCCAAATTTTAGCATACTAACCAAATACTTTTTTTAATCTATCCCANAAAGATTTTTTATTTAAATCATCTTTGTTATTAACTTTTTCAGTTTTGTAAGTTGTATTATCAGCTATGACAGATAAAAATGATTCAGNATTNATCATATTTTTATCATATTCAACTGTCATTATAGATGACTCAAAATCAACTTCACATTTTTTTATTCCATCTANTNCAGAAACCATAGTTTGTACTTTATTTGCACATCCATATTGNCAATGCATACCATCAACTTTATANANCTCTGTAATATTTCCNGAAAATAAAAAACTCAAACAAAATAATAATGAAAAATTTCTAATCAAATTCATATCTTTTTCCTTTTATATAATTAACTTNACTTCGAAAATTAAATAATAATAATAATTAAACATAATATTTTTACATAATGTTAAAATTATATTTAATTTAATTTTTATATTACACTATGAAACTTAAAAATAATACAAATTTAATATCAATAATTTCAATTATAGTATTAGGGATTATTGTTATAGGTGGTGTAATGCAGCATGAAAAACCATCTTTTCAAAGACCGAATACTTTAGAACAAAATATAGTTTGGCTAGATTTAAATAGCGATATGCTTGATCTTTGGATTCAATCATCTGATGATATTTATGGAATTCAATTTGAATTTGAGGGTATTAAATTAATTGATATTGATGGAGGTTACTTAGAACTTCAAGGTTTTAATACATCACATAATGATAAAATGATACTTGCTTTTTCATTTGAAGGAAAACATATTCCAAAAGGTGAGCATCTATTATGTTCAATTAAAATTGAAAATATTAATAAAAATAATGAACCAAAAATATCAAATATGGTTTTAGCTGGTAAGGGCGGCAGTGCGTTAGATTTTGGTTATTTTGATTTTAATAAAAATCAAACAACCTTAAGAAGTACCTACTAAACTTTATTGTTCAATAATACTATTAAACCCTAAGCTGGTTGATAGTTTTATTCCACCCTCAATTAACTTAAGCGAATAGGAATTAACCACAACATCAATTCTCTTATTTTTACCAGATGGCATTGCAAATTCTATATGATCAGATACTGCTTGTGGTCCATTAAGTTTTAATGGTTTTGAGAAATATTTTCCTATATCAATTTTACCTATATCATATCCTGCGATATCAATAATAACATCAGCATCTACAATCTGAATGATAATTAAATTATTTAGCTTGTCATAAGATATATCTACCTTGCCAATAACATCTTGAGTTATACTAAGTAAATTATTATAGATTTGAATCTCAGCATTAAAAACTGCTTTTTCTTTTGAAATATTTATTCTTGAATTTTTAAGATTCCAATCAAAGGACTTAACCTCGCCTTTGATACTTCCAAGATTAACAAAAAAATCATTTATTAGATCTTGATGAATAATTAAACTTATATGATCTGGACCTGTAAGTTCTACTGAATTATCTAATTCAGGCTCTGAATATAAAAAAGAAAATAATATAATTAGTTGAAGAATCACTAATTTATATATTCACTAATCTGTAGATTGTTCCATTATAATCTATAATAAAAATTTCTCCTTGATTATTTTCACCAAATGAAGAAAGATAGAATTCTTTTTTACTTATACTATTCATGATGGTATCTGTATGATTTTTTAAGTTACTTCCTCCATCTTGGTTAATATTGATACTCCATATTTTCCCAGTGCAATAGTCACCAAATATATACTTTCCATACATATCAATTAATTCATCTCCTCTATAAACATAACCTCCAGTAATAGAACATCCGTCCATGTTTGGTTGCTTAATACCAAATAATGTCTTAGCATAATTAGCATTATTTGGATATTCGAAAGATGGATTAACTAATCCTCTACTACTGCAATTAGAATTTTCAGGATAACAGTGATTTCCCTCCATAATATTCCAGCCATAATTATTACCTCCAATATCAGAAAAAGATTGAAAATTAATTTCTTCCCATAAACTTTGACCTACATCTCCAATAAGCATATCACCTGTTAATCTATCAAACGAAAATCTCCAAGGATTTCTTAAACCATATGACCAAATTTCAGATTTAAATTCTTCATTATTTACAAAAGGATTATCTAAAGGTATTAAATAACCTTTATCAGTATTAATATCTATTCTTAAAATTTTGCCAAAGAGGTTTGATAAATCCTGAGCTCTTTTTTCAGGATCTCCAGCTGAACCTCCATCACCTAGACCTATATATAAATAACCATCCTTTCCAAAGGTTATAGTTCCACCATTATGATTCATATAAGGTTGTTTTAATTTCAAAATTATTTTTTCAGATTGCTTGTCAGCTATACCATTAAAAACATTAAATCTTGATATGATTGTATTATCAGCTTTATCGTTATAATGAATATAAACATAGTTGTTTTTATCAAAATTTGGATCAAAAGCAAGACTTAATAAACCCATCTCATCACCAGGGTATAATGGCTTATGAACTCTATCTCTTAAATCTAAAAAGTATGACCTTAAAATCTGATCATTTTTTAGAATTTTTATAGTTCCTCTTTGCTCTAAAACAATATGATGATTTATCGTATTTGGAATCGATGATATAAAAATTGGTTTTTTAAATCCTGATGCTATTTTTACTGCTCCAATATCAGAAAATATAAAGTTAGTACAAATACAAATAATTGATAATAAAATATTTTTCATATAAATATATTACATAATATTAAAATAATTGTTAAACAAAAAAGCCCCCGAAAATTCATTCGGGGGCTTGTAATTTAGATTAATATTTATATAATATTACTCTTCACACAACTCAGCTGTACTAGTAGAACCTGTAACATCTGATGAATCAGAATCAGATAATACAATACCTGATAAACCTGTAGGTGCTCCAGCTAAAGTTAGTTCAGTTAGTACACCAGAACCAGCTGCAATGGTTGCTAAAGTAAATGAAAATCCTAGAGCAGTTGAACCACCAGCTGATACTGTAAATCCAGCACTAGCAGCATCACCACCAGCAGCACCAGTCATTGTAGTACCATCAACGTTAAACTGAAAACCTGCTACAGTCGTAGTAAAATTATAATATACTGTTCCATCAGCTGCTAAATATAAAGTATTATCTCCCGCAGGTAAATCAGAACAAGATAGAGATGCGCATGTTGAACCATCACCACCACATACACCACACTCATCTACAACTGCTGTAGATCCACATACATTATCACATCCACCAACTACGGCATCACCACCACATACACCAGCACAATCTACTACTGATGTACCGTCACAAACACCAGCACAATCTACTACTGCTGTACCATCACATACTCCTGCACAATCAAAAACTCCACTTGCACATGTATCACCGCCGGTATCACCACCAGAAGAAGATTCCACACATAATGATGTAGACGTTGAGCCAGTTGTATCATTTGAACCAGAATCAGATAATACAATACCTGATAAACCTGTTGGTGTTCCAGCCAAAGCTAATTCAGTTAGTACACCAGAACCAGCTGCAATTGTTCCATTAGTAAATGAAAATCCTAGAGCAGTTGAACCACCAGCTGATACTGTAAATCCAGCACTAGCAGCTGCACCACCTGATGCACCTGTCATAGTAGTTCCATCAATATTAAATTGAAATCCAGCTACTGTAGATATAAAATTATAATATACCACACCACTTGCATCAACATATAATGTGTTATCATCTACTGGTAAATCTGTACATACTGCATCACCTGTAGCACATGTTGAACCATCACCACCACATACACCACACTCATCTTCTACTGCTGTAGAACCACATGCATTATCACATCCACCAACTACTGAATCACCACCACATACTCCAGCACAATCTACAACTGATGTACCATCACAAACTCCAGCACAATCTTCTACAGAATCACCACCACAAACACCAGCACAATCTTCTACTGAATCACCACCACATACTCCAGCACAATCCGCTGCTGCTGTACCTTCACAAACTCCAGCACAATCTTCTACTGCTGTACCATCACATACTCCTGCACAATCTTGTGCCTGATTCCATAATGGATCAAAAGGATTTCCACCAGAACCTATCCAAGTACCACCATTTGAATTACAAGTAGCTTCATCTTCATACGTAAAACTTCCCATTCCGTAATAACAATATGGCGTCCAACAATCTCCACAATCATCTAAAGTTGATAAACCACCACATACGCCTGCACAATCTTCTACTGCTGAACCTTCACAAGAACCAGCACAATCCTCTACTGCAGTACCTCCACAAGTACCAGCACAATCATTAACATTGCCATCGCAATCGCATGCACCATCTGCAATACCACTACCACCACATACACCGCATTCATCTACGACACTTGTACCTTCACAAACTCCTGCGCAATCTGTTGCAGCATCTCCTTCACAGACACCAGCACAATCTACTACAGCATCACCGCCGCAAACACCAGCACAATCTTCAACCACAGTTCCATTAGGTGTTCCAGCACAATCAGCACAAGTTGAGTTATCACCATCGCATACACCACATTCATCTAAAGCTGATGTACCATCACAAACACCTGCGCAATCTACAACAGCATTATTTACTCCACCACATGT
>PAHD01000015.1 GCA_002704685.1 Fidelibacterota bacterium | reverse complement strand
TTTTATAATCTCATTCATTCTCTTTTTATTTTTTCCAAATATACTTGAACTAAGGCCAAATCCTGTTTTATGTATTTTTTCAAATAGATCTTCTTCATTATAAAATTTTCTTATTGATAAAACTGGTCCAAATGTTTCCTCATTGACAATAAATGAATCTTCACAAGGTTCAAAAACTAGAGCCGGTGGTAAAAACATATCTTTTTCATCGGATTCACCATAGATAATTTTAGATTTTTTACTAGCATCCTCAATGTGTCTTTTTACTTTGTCTGCATTTTGTGCAATAATCATTGAACCATAATCACCCGTAGATCCTGACTTTATACTTTTAATTCTGTTAGAAATTTTTTCTACAAAATCATTATATATACCATCTTCAACGAAAACTTCTTCTGTAGAAATACAAGTTTGACCTGCATTACTCATTCCTCCAAAAATTGCAGACTCAACTGCTCTATGAATATTTGCATCATTCAAAATAATCATCGGATCTTTACCACCTAATTCTAATATACATGGCTTTAGAGTCTCAGCNCACTGCTTAGCTATTATTCTTCCTACAGAGGTACTTCCAGTAAAGCAGATAATATCAATATTATTATTTTTAACAATACTTCCTCCAACATCTGCACCTCCAATTATAATTTGAAAAGCATTTTTATATTCAATAGTATTATCCCATATCTTTTTTAATAATTTAGAAGTTAAGGGTGTGTGCTCTGAAGGCTTTAGTAATACATTATTGCCTGCAATCAATGCTTCAGCAGATGAGGTTAGCGGTGTAGCAAGCGGGTAGTTCCATGGTGCGATAACTCCAGCAACTCCAAGAGGCTCATATTTAACATAAGCCTTTTTTGTTTTCATTAATCCTGCGTTTCGTCTTTGAATTTTTAATGCTTTTTTTGCAATACTAGCTATCTGCTTTAAATGCTCAAGCGATGTTAGTATTTCTACAGTTATATCAAAATCAATTTTACCTGTTTCATTTTTTATAGTACTTGCAATTTCTTTTTTATTNTTAAGTAATTCTTTTCTAAACTTATTTATNTAACTTANTCTTTTTGATACTGATAAAGATGNCCAAGAGGAATCAATCTTAGCATTTAAAATACTATCNTTAATATATTTTTCATCAGATACAGTTAAGGTATCTACTTTATCACCACTTAAAGGATTTAAAACAATCAAATTATTATTTTCAAATTTAGCAGTCATAAACCTAAATATTTTTGTTTGATATAAACTCTTTCATTCTGTTAAGATAAGATAAACTAATTTTATGCTTACCATTAAATTTATAAAATTCTACATTTTTACAAACCTTATTTATTTTTTCAAAAACTTTTTCAGATTCACTGATATTAATCACATCATCTTCTATTCCATGGCCTATTAAAATTGGGGTATTATACTGATTTTCATGTATTTCAATTTTATATTTAGAAAATCCAGCTACAGGGAAAATGCCACCCAAACTATATTTTAGTGATAATATAAAATTAAAACAAACAGCTGCACCTTGGGAAAATCCCATAATAAAAACGTTTTTTGATTTAAATTTTTTTAATACAATGTTATCAAAAAAATTCAAGAATAACTTTTTTGATAATNCTGTATCCCATTTATTTTCACTTATCTGAATAGACCAAGAACGTTTTTTATTATTTTCATCAATTAAGTACGGTCCTTCTGGGAAGTAAAACCTGCAACTTTCAATATTTAAAATTTTAGATATTGATTTAANACTATCTTTATTTCCCTGCCAACCATGGATAAAGATAAATGCTTTATCAGGATTATCACCAACATCTGTATGATCGTAACTTATTGATTCCATAAAATAAATTATAATTATGTATAAAAATTATATATTAAATTTAAGAATGATATTTAAGAATTTTAAAAGTTAAATATATGAAAATTGGAATTTTAAAAGAGACACAGTCCAATGAATCAAGAGTTGCTATTACACCTGATATAGCAAAAAAATTAATTTCTAACAATCATTCTATATTTATAGAATCTGGTTGTGGAAAAAAATCTTACTTTAGTGATAAAGACTACTTAGATTCTGGTTGCATTATAGAAAATGATACAAAAAAAATTTTTAATTGTGAATTAATTTTAAAAGTAAATTCATTTACAAAAAATGAGCTAGAAAGCTCAAACTCAAACAATACTTTAATTAGTTTTTTCCAAATCAAAGATAATGTTGAATTATTACAAACATATATAGACAAAAAAGTCACTGTTTTATCTATGAGCCATATACCAAGAACAACTTTGGCACAAAATATGGATGCACTAAGCTCTCAAAGTAATATTGCAGGATATAAATCAACAATAATTGCAGCAGATCATTCACCTAAATATATGCCCTTACTTATGACAGCTGCAGGAACAATAAAACCTTCTAAAGTATTAATTTTAGGAGCTGGAGTTGCTGGCTTGGCTGCTATAGCTAATGCAAAGAGAATGGGAGCACAAGTGTTTGCTTTTGATGTTCGACCAGTTGTTAAAGAGCAGGTTGAAAGCTTAGGTGCTAAATTTATTGAAGTTGAGAGTGATAATGATGAAGGAACGGGTGAAGGTGGCTATGCAAAAGAAGTTTCAGAAGAATATAAGAAAAAACAAGGTCTGCTAATTGAAGAAACGATAAAAAAAATGGATATTGTTATATCCACTGCTTTAATTCCAGAAAAAAAAGCTCCTATTTTAATAAGTAAAAATATGGTTGAAAATATGATGCCTGGATCTGTAATAATGGACTTAGCTGCTCAAAATGGAGGAAATTGTGAACTGACAGAGTGTGATGAAATAATTACTCATAATAATATAATAATTGATGGAAGATCTAATCTTCCAAGTACAATGGCAACTGATGCGAGCCAATTATATTCAAAAAATGTTTATAATTTTTTATCTCATCTATATAAAAATGATAATAAACTAAACCTAGAAGATGAAATAACATCTGGTTCAATATTATTAAATAATGGTACTGTTTGCAATAAAATAGTTGAACAATTTTTAAATAAAGGATAAACATGGATATAGGAATAATAACAATTTTTATATTAGCTGTTTTTGTTGGTTTTGAAATTATAACAAAAGTACCCCCTACATTACATACACCATTGATGTCAGGATCAAATGCAATCTCTGGTATTGCAATTATAGGTGCAATTTTAGCAACAACTTTAGATGGTACCATTGGTACATGGTTAGGTTTTATAGCTGTTGTATTTGCTATGGTTAATGTAGTTGGTGGATTTCTTGTTACTGATCGAATGTTAAAAATGTTTAAAAGAAAGAAATAAAAAATTGAAAGAACTTTTTATTGATATAGCATATTTAATTTCAGCCGTATCTTTTATTTACGGTTTAAAAATGCTCAGTCATCCAAAAACTGCCAGAAATGGAAATATAATAGCATCTCTTGGAATGCTAATTGCTGTTATTGCAACTGTCTACCTTGGAACAAGCTTAGATTTCTATAAAATATTAATTGCAATGACAATTGGATCAATTATTGGAGCTTTTTTTGCCATTAGAGTAGAAATGACGCAAATGCCACAGCTGGTTGCAATATTTAATGGATTTGGGGGAGCTGCTTCAGCATTGGTAGCTTCTGCAGAATTTTTCAAAACACTTAATTCATCCCAAGAAGCAACATTATTTTTAATTTTATCAATTACTCTAAGTGTATTAATAGGAACATTAACCTTCACAGGAAGTTTTATTGCGTTTGGTAAATTACAGGGATTATTAACAACAAAACCTGTTACTTTTACCGGACAACAAATACTAAATGCTATTCTCGCAATTATTATGATTATTTCAGCATATGTGATACCAACTTATGGTGTTAATTCATTTTACTTAATAATAGGGTTATCAGCATTACTTGGGATATTACTTGTGATTCCTATTGGTGGTGCAGATATGCCTGTTGTTATTTCACTACTAAATTCATATTCTGGAATAGCTGCCGCTATGACAGGTTTTGTTTTAGTTCAAACTAATCCATCTGCAGGAAATGCTCTTATAATTTGCGGTTCGCTTGTTGGAGCATCTGGAATGATACTTACACAGATTATGTGTAAAGGAATGAATAGATCTTTAGCAAATGTTATATTTGGAGCTGTCGGTGGAGAAGCTGAAGCTAGCTCTGGTAGTGGAAAACAACTCAATATTAAAAGCTACTCTACTGAAGAAGCTGCAATGATTTTTGATGCAGCAGAAAGAGTAATAATTGTACCTGGATATGGTTTAGCTGTTGCTCAAGCTCAACATGCAGTTAGAGAAATAGCAGATTTTTTAGAAGAAAAAGGCAAAACAGTTTTATATGCCATTCATCCTGTTGCTGGAAGAATGCCTGGCCATATGAATGTTTTATTAGCTGAAGCAAATATTCCTTATGAATCACTTAAAGATTTAGATGAAATTAATTCTGAATTTAAAAACTGTGATGTAGCTTTAGTCTTAGGAGCAAATGATGTTGTAAATCCTGCTGCAAGAACAGATAAAAGTAGTCCTATCTACGGTATGCCAATTTTAAATGTTGATCAATCTCAAACTGTTATTATAAATAAAAGAACAATGAATACTGGTTTTGCTGGAATACAAAATGAACTTTTTGGTAATGATAACTCAATAATGGTTTTCGGAGATGCAAAAGATATGCTTGTAAAACTACTATCTGACCTTAAAGAGTTATAACTTTAATCATACAATTAATACTACTATAATCTATTTAATTAGATAAGATTTGATTTACTAATAAAACAATATCTTGTATATTTAAAATTGTATCACTATTAAGATCAGATAAATATATTTCTAAATCTGATGCAGGCTGACCTAAAACAATATTTATTAATCTTACNATATCAACAACATCTACACCACCATCTTGATTTATATCACCAAGCANCATCCCATTATCTGAAACAAGTAANTCAATAGGAATAACCATACTTTGATCTAAAGAACTAGACTCAATAACTAAAAAAGAATTGTAAGTATCATTCACTAAATCTTCAGAATCTAATTCTAAAGAAATAGTTATTGTTTGATTAAATGGAACTTGCCCTATACTGTTTGAATTAATATTCAACCAAGAAGGTGCAACGTCAAATAAAACAGACATATTATTTTCCATAAAATCATCACTATTATATGTTGATTCTAATCCAAAATTACCATCTAAATCCATAATCCCGATTGTAGCAGACCCTGAATCTCCCATCATTTGACGATAATTCACTTTAATTTTTCCAGATGGATATAAAACAACTTGGAAGTCAAAGACTCTATCATCTCCTGTCCAATGTATAACGTTATCATACCAAATAACTGTTCTATTATTATTTGAGTGATACTTAATTTGTCCTTGTCCAGAGTTGCTATCTTCATTTTCAGGATTTAAATCATCCCAGAAAGCAAAAATAGCGCCTCTTGGTGAATCTTCGTCAAAAACAGATTGATTATTCCATGCTTCGCTTGTTGCACCAAATGATATCCAACCATTTGCCATCACAGCACAAAAACTATATGTGTTATCATAGAAAGGAAATGGAAAATTAATATTAGCAATAGAACCAGAATCATTATCAGGCATTACTAAAACTGTATTGTTATCTGATATATCAATCCATTCGTAATCAACTAAATTATCAACACTAGACTTGGTCCAAGAATAACCATAGTTATCAATTTCAGTTACAGATGAATAATTTGATGATAACTTAGCATCATAAATAAATATTGAACCTTCTTCTCCCTGATTAGAAATATTTAAATCAAAGTTAAACTCATCATCAGATTGTAAATTAAAATAAAACTCTTCGCTGCTAAATACTGGGTTAGGTGTTGCATATAAGTATGGATTCCCTGTTGTAATGAATAAAGCAGTCTGATCTGATAATGTCATTGAAGACTGATGATAAGTATTATTGAAGGTATATTGCAAACCATCAGTTGATAAATGATTTTCAATACCTACAGTACAGTACTGACCATGAATTACAGCTCCATCATAATTACCAACAGGATAATCACCAACACTATTATTATTAAATTCTTTGTACTGTAACTTCATTTCATCATCTCCAGTTACAGTCTGCAAATCTGTATTATATAGAATTACTTGAAATGATTCTAATGAATTATTATAAAAAGTTCTCACATCAGACCATTCAACAACAAAATAATCATTAAGCTGATCATAATAAGTGATGACATCTCCACCTCCAGTTGTCATTAAATCATCCCAAAATACAGCTACCATTTTAGGTGGTCCGCCAGGACCTGGTAATGTATAATTTCTAAATGATCTCATATCTGTATCACCAAAAGCAATCCAGCCATTGGAACAAATACTTAGCCTCTCATAATCTATGCCATAAAATGTAAACTCAAATGGTAAATCAACAGTAACAACGTCATCTCCATTATCTCCATTATCATTTAAATTATTCAATTCTTCGCCAGGTCCCCCATAATTAGGATCAATTTCAATCCAATCATATGTGGGTGCTAATTCATAATCATCATTTTGATCATATATATAATAACCATAATTATCAGGTCCTAATGGATCGGTAACTGATACTTGACCAATTTGAATTTCTATATTTTTTTCAGACTGATATCCATTATCTGTTTGAAAAGTTATTGGTAAATCTACAATGAGACCATTAGTTAAATTTTGATTTATTGATACATCAATAAGCTCATTAGATTGAACAATCTGACCAATTTCTGCATTAGGAAAAGTTATCTGATAATCACTTATACCCAATATAGATGCTGAAAAATCAATACTTGCTGAAATATTTTCTAAATCGATAAGACCTGTATTAGATAGTTGAAATAAAATAGATGCGTCTTCACCTCGATTTAAGATTCCATTATTATTATCATCATTAACGATAATAGTTTCTATTAATATATCACCAGATACAACATTAATAGGTATATCAAATTCCCAAACAAATTCTCCAGTTGTACTTACCATAAGTCTTAAACCTGGATCATTATTGATTGAAAAATCTTCCAAAACAGTAATCTCAAAATCACCAACTTCAGTTATACCATTTTGAAAGTTATTGGGTGATATATTTTCAATTAAATTACCGTCTGTAATAATAATTTTATCAGATAAACTCATCAACTCAAAATTACTATAGATAAAACTTTCAGATGATAAATTTTGAATGTTAAAACTTATTTCAGCTGATTCACCTGGATTTAATACTCCATCTGAATTAATATTAGATTCTTGAGTAACATTAACTTCAATTGAATTATTCAATACACTTAATTCTGGAGAATTTGATGATATTTGAACATTAGTTTCAACTGGAACACAGTTTTGACAACGTGAAGTTACAAACACATTTCCTTGATTATAATCACCTAAACTAAAATCAGCAATTCCATTTTGATTTGATAATGATGTTAACTGCATTTCAGGACTAGTAAATCCAGGTTTGTATAGCGTAACGGTAACACCAGATAAGGGATTTCCTGATACATCTACTATTTCAACTTGAAAATTATTTGAACCGCTTAATATTTCATTATTATGATTTACAGTAAGCTGTTGAGGTGAGGAGGTCCATAATTGTGTAGCTGAATCACCCATAAGACTATTCCAAGTTGCAAATAAATAAACATTATCATTTGGATTTTGCGGATATATTTCATTTAATGCAAGACGGCCATAATTAAGAGCTTCTCCAGCAGTTTTTGCACCATGCAAAAATATTCCATCAAACATACCCATATTTACAATATTATTAAATGCAGTGTGAGTATAAGGCTGTGCTGTCCCAATTGCAGCTATAGCCCCTTTAGGACTTGCAACTGAACCAGCTCTTAATAAAGACTCTACAATACATGAATTATCTGTTTCAAAAGAGCCAGTATCGCAAGTTAAAGTAGTTAAAAAAGGTAATTTATATCCATTACTCAAAGCATCTACATCATTTTGGGTAAAATTACTAAAACCATAAAAACCTCTATAGTTTAAATATGCAACACCATCATTCATTTGATCTCTCATAAACGAGTCAAAACCATTTCCACTATACTGTGTTCTTACATCAGTAATTCCTCCGTGAATATCGAATAAGGTTTCGATATACTCATTTGTAATCACAGTTGATATTCCTGAATCATAGGGGTCGCCAACCAAAGCTGCTCTACTCAACCAATCTGTTTCACCTGAAATATTTTTTTCATAACCAATAATTTTATTAACAACTGTAAATAATTCACCAATATTGCTTACAGATATTCTACCTATCACAATATCAGATAGTAAATCATTACCCTCTAACAAAGTATAAGGATAATCGCCTTCTCCATTTGCTGAATCTCCCCACCATCCTCCTCCACTTCCAGAGGCATTATATGTATTAACATCTATACTACCAGTAGCATCACCAACTAAACAGACATGCTCAGGAGGATTTTCCGAATTATAATATGCATTTGAAATATAATTTTTAATTGATGTTGTAGAATTTCCAATATCATCAACAGAAACAACTTCTACTTGGTATCCTTGTTGCCTTCTCCATTCAACAAGAGGTTTAAAAAAAGTATTATAATTTGAAGTTGCTACATCACCACCACAAATATATAAAATTGAAGGATTTTGAATCATTCTAGAATCAGTAAAATCATGATTATTAATAACCATATTTTTATACATATTCTCAAAAATTGTAGACCCCTTACTTATAGTAGTTGATTCTCTATATTCATTAGTTTCAACAATATTTATAGAAACACTTTTATAAACTTTCAATTCTTTAGTTTCAAGATTATATTCGAAAGGAATAAATGAAACACCAAGCATTTCATATCCTCTTAATGATTGGATTGAATATTCTATATTTTCGGATGGATATATTGATTTAGAAGAGTATAAATCAGTATTTTTAACTAATTGACCAGTAACATTTCTTTTTTGAGAAGGGTATAACATAATATCATGATGTATTTCATATTCTAATACACTATACTCTATCTCATAACTTTTATTATTTTCAATAGCAAAATTAAAACTAAACTGAGGAAGATCTGGCTCCCCATACCTCTCTATTTTGCCTTTGGATGTAGTTAAAATTTGCTTATAACCGTCTTTTTCCTCAAAAGAATATTCCCCCAAATTAAATGAAATATTCGTATTTGAATCAGAAGAATTATTGCTAACTAAAAAATTGCTAGCAACTAACAAATTAGCTAAAACTGATAATAATAATAATTTAAACCTCAATTTTTCCCCTTTTAATAATCAAAATAAGTTATATAATTATGATATTAATGAATTAAAAATATATTATTACAACATGTAACTAAAATTTTAATGTAAATTTCTATCGTATGGATAATAAAATTAACTTAATTATTGATTTTGATAGCACATTTATTAAGCTTGAAACTATTGAGATTCTTGCGGATTTTGCTCTTGAAAATAAAAAAAACAAAAAAAATATATTAGATCTTATAAAAAAAATAACCAATAAAGCAATGAAAGGAGAAATACCATTTTCAGATGCTTTATATGAAAGAATTAATTTAATTAATCTTAAATCTAAGCATATTGATTTAACTATAAATTATTTAATGAATCATATTACAAATAGTTTTATAAAAAATAAAAAATTTTTTGAATTAAATCATAAAAACTGCTTTATTATATCTGGTGGATTTAAAGAAATTATTATTCCAATAGTTAAAAATTTTAATATTTCACCAAATCAAGTCTATGCTAATTCCTTTATCTATAAAAAGAATAAACTTTCTTTAGATAAAAATAATCCATTATCAAAAAACAATGGTAAAAATATTATTGCTAAAAATATTCCAGGATATAATATTGTAATAGGAGATGGATTTACAGATTATGAAGTTAAAAAAAATGGTAATGCTAAAAAGTTTATTCAATTTACAGAAAATATAGATAGAAAAACATTAAATGCAAAAGCAGACTTAATATGCACTGATTTCAAAAATGTTATTGATTTTATAAATAATGGTATCTAAAAAAATAAATAATAATTGGGGCTACCAAGATCTAATGCAATATCGAATTCATGAGATTTTGCTAGTATCAAGTCCATATGATGCGTTTATTTTAGAAGAAGATGGAAAATTAACAGAACAGATTCTATCTGAATATATAGGCATGAACTTAAGTTATGCGCCAAGAGTATGGAATGCTCAATCAGCAAAAGAAGCAACAGAATTTATAAATAAAAGATTTTTTGATGTCATAATTATAATGATGAGAATTTCTGATACAGATCCAATAAAATTTAGTCAAAAAATTAAAAAAAAATATCCTAAAAAACCTTTAGTTCTCCTAGCTTTTGATCAATCTGAATTAAAAGATATATCTTTACATGATCAAGAAATTTTTGACGAAATTTTTATTTGGTCTGGAAATTCAAATGTATTTCCTGCAGCAATAAAATCTATTGAAGATAAAAAAAATATAGCTAAAGATGTAAAGACTGCTGATATAAGAACTGTTCTTTTTATTGAAGATAACCCAAGGTATTACTCAAGTATTTTACCAGTTTTATATAAAGAAATTATTTCCAATACAAAAAAATTAATGGATAAAAGCTTAAATAATTCTCAAAAAATTTTACATATGAGAGCACGACCAAAAATTATATTGATTAAAAATTATGAAAAAGCAATTCAATATATTAATAGATATAGATTCAATATTCTTGGAATTATCTCAGACCTTAGATATCCACATAAAGATAATAAAAATTATTTATCAGGCTTAAAACTAGTCAATTATCTAAAAAAAATAGAATCTGCCATACCAATTATTTTACAAACCACAGAACAGAATATACCAAAAGAGCTTAAAGAATCGTCAGTTAAAATTGTAAAAAAAGATTCATCTACACTTTTTAAAGAACTTCAAAACTTTATGATTGATGAACTAGGGTTTGGAGATTTCAAACTAAGATCACCATATCTTAAACGAATTTATAAAGCCAAAAATATAGAAGAATTAAATAAAAAAATAAAAAATGCAAATATAGACTCAATTAAATTTCATGCATCAAAAAATCATATTTCAAATTGGCTAGCAACAAGGGGAGAATTTGATTTAGCATCTAGTTTTAGAAAATTACGAAGAGATGACTTTAAAAATTTTAACGAAAGAAAAAAATATTATATAAAACTTCTTGAGAAAGAAAAGAGAGTTTCGAACGAATTAAAAATTGTTGAATTTTCAAAAAAAATAAATGATTTTTCTCATAACTTTATACAAGTTGGTTCAGGATCACTTGGTGGTAAAGCTAGAGGCTTAGCTTTTGCAAATAAATTATTAATCAAAAAATCTTTTAAAAATAAATATTCAAGAATTGATATAAGAGTGCCAAAAATTATTGCAATAGGTACAGATGAATTTGATATTTTTATGGAAAAAAATAATTTATGGGAAATAGCTTTAAATGTCAAAAACAATAAAAAGATACTAGATAAATTTCTTAAATCAAGTTTACAAAAAAAGTTAATCACTATTTTAAAAGACATTATAAATAATATTGAATACCCACTAGCAATAAGATCATCTAGTTTATTAGAAGATTCACAATACAAACCATTAGCTGGTATTTATAGTACATTTATGCTACCTAATTCTAGTAAATCAAAATCAAATAGATTAAATCAACTAATAGAGGCTATAAAACGAATTTATGCTTCAACTTTCTTTCAAAACCCTAAATCTTTATTAAATAATTCTGACCATAGATTAGAAGAAGAAAAGATGGGAATTATTATAATGGAACTTGCTGGTAAAAAACACAATGAATTGTTTTATCCAAGCTTTAGCGGTGTAGCGCAAAGTTACAATTACTATCCTGTTTCGTATATGGAAAGAAACGAAGGTGTTATTTTTGCAGCCCTAGGATTAGGTAAAACAATAGTAGATGGTGAAAAATCTTTAAGATTTTCTCCAAAATATCCAAAAATTTTATCACAGTATTATTCTGTTAAATCTACCATTAATAATTCTCAAAATAAATTCTATGCATTAGATATGAATAAAGGCAAAAATCCCTTAAAATATGGAGAATCTAAAAATCTAAAAAAATATAATTTATCAATAGCAGAAAAAGATAAAGAACTATCTAATATTGCCAGTACTATTACAAGTGATAATATTTTAAGAGATTCATTAAAATATTCTGGTACTAGAGTTATTACATTTGCTAATATTATAAAATATAATAGATTTCCTTTAACGAATATTATCCATGATATAATGATTTTAGGTCAAAAAGCTTTAGGATGTCCTGTAGAAATTGAATTTGCAATAAATTTAAATGAAAATAAACCAGATGAGTTTTGTCTACTTCAAATAAAGCCAATGGTAATTGGAACTAGAACAGAAGAATTAAATATTAAAAATTATAAGAAAAAAGATATCTCATTTTGCTATAGTAATCAAGTTATGGGGAATGGAGAAATTAGTTCAATAAATCATATAGTTTATATTGATCCAAAAAAGTTTAAAAGAGAAAAAACAAAAGAAATTGCTAAAGAGATAGGTATTATTAATGATAAACTCGGTAGTAAAAATAAATATCTACTTATAGGTCCTGGAAGATGGGGAACATCTGATCGATGGCTTGGAATTCCTGTAAATTGGGAGCAAATTAACTATGCAAAAGCAATCATTGAGATAGGGATTGATGAATTAGATTCTGATCCATCATTTGGAAGTCATTTCTTCCAAAATATTACAAATTTAAAAATAGGATATTTTACAATTAGAAAAAAATACTCAAATAAAAATATTGATTGGAGCTGGCTAAAAAGAAATAAAAGTATTTTTGAGTCCAATTATGTAAAAGTAATATCGTTGAAAAAATCCCTTATTATTAGGATTGATGGTATTAATGGGAATGGAATCATTCTAAAGCATGAAGAAAATGACTCGATAGAGCCTATGAACGAAGAAGATTCTTCAGGAATCTAATTTTGATTTAGAATATTTTCTATTATTAAAATTATATCAAATATATTGATACTATTATCAGTATTAATATCGATATTTTCAAATTGAATTTGACTTAAAGAGTCATTTAGTATTAAATCAATCATTAAAATAACATCCAAAATATTTATTTCATTATCTAAGTTCGCATCTCCAGGGACTATTTCCACATCATTGGTAAAATATATATTCCCATTAATAATACAATTTTGGTTACTGGAAAGTGAATAATAAAAAATATCTTCTGGACCTACATAAATATGATTATTATCATTTTGAATATTAACAACTCTATTTAAACTATTATTATTACTTGAAAGAATTGATGCAAAACCTTCGATGTTCACTGTATTTGATGAACTAATAATTTCAAAAGTAATTTTAGATAAATTATCTGAAAAATATGAATCATTAAAAGATCCTTGATTTGATAATAATTGATTATCAATTAATAAATCTGAACTAATTGTTAAAGGATTTGATAAACTTAAATCTAAGGCTTGAATTGGAGTAATATCTTTTTGATCAATATGATAATAAATATTATTATCCATATTTTGATACACACTATTAAAATAATTCCTAGCACAAAAATCTGCCCAACAAAATTCAAATGATGTATTATAATCTGTTTCTAGTACATATTTTATCGCACTCAAAGGATTAACCCCAGTAGCATATCTTTCCCAAATTTTTTTAATAATTTCAGGATTTCCTTCAGCAATAATATTGTTCAAATAATGACCAAATAAAGCAATACTATAACCATCAGTTGATGAAATATTTTGATTTATATTTTCAAAAAAATTATCAACCCAATAAATATAATCATTACCATCTGGAACAATAATATCTTCGATCCATGTAGATGACATTTCCCAAAAATATCCTTCTCCAAAAGATAGATTATTTCGATATGATCTTTGAACTGCATGAAAAAACTCATGTGCAACAGTAAGTCTCATTGTGTTTAAACCAGAAGTTAAATACATATTTTCTTCATAAGCATTATCTATTTCAATGTAAGATGCTCCAGGAATATTTAAATCTGGTATATTATAACCATATACTCCAGCTGAATAATTTTTAATATAAATATCATATATCATATCATCATCTTCAACTACATCTAAAAAACCTAATTGATTAATAATCATGTCTTTTGATTTATCAGCAGCTAAGGCTACTTCATCAATATAATCTGGTACACCGTTAGGAATATTTGAATTAATTCCATAAAAATCATCAAGGTTTGGAGCATTGAAACCTTGGACATTATAGTGTATATAAAAATATCCTGAAGGAGATAATATAAATGCATCTCTTTCTGGTCTTGATCTATATTCATGGTTGTGATCTAGACAGCTATGCCTATTTGTAATAGAAAATATTGTGGAAATACTTAGTAATATAAAAAATAAATATCTTGGCAATTATACAACTCCTTGATCTAACATTGAATCTGCAACTTTTATAAAGCCTGCAATATTTGCACCTTTAACATAATTAATATAATTATTTTCAGAACCAAATTCAATACATTGAGAGTGAATATTTTTCATGATTTTGCTTAATTTCAAATCAACTTCATCTCTAGACCAAGAAGAAAAAATACTATTTTGACTCATTTCTAAACCTGATACAGCAACTCCACCTGCATTAGCAGCCTTGCCAGGACCAAATAATATTTTATTTTTTAAATAGACGTCAACAGCATCATTATTTGAAGGCATATTTGCACCTTCAGCAATACAAAAACATCCATTTTTTATTAAATTTTCTGCATCAGATTTATTTATTTCATTTTGTGTAGCACAAGGTAGAGCAATGTCACATTTTATATTCCAAGGCTTTTTACCATCTAAGTATTCTGATTTAAATTTATTTGAGTACTCTTTAATTCTACCTCTTTGATTATTTTTTAAATCAAATACATATTTTAATTTTTCATCATTTATACCATCTTTATCAAAAATTGTACCAGATGAATCTGATAATGACACAACTTTTCCACCTAATTGATTTACTTTTTCAGCTGCATATTGAGCGACATTTCCAGAACCTGATATTGCTACAATTTTACCTTTAAAAGAATCATTTTTTTTATTTAACATCTCTTCAGCAAAGTATACCGTACCATATCCAGTTGCTTCAGGTCTTATTAAGCTACCTCCCCAATTTAATCCTTTACCTGTTAAAACGCCCGTAAACTCATTACGGATTTTTTTATACTGACCAAACATATAACCTATTTCTCGTGCACCAACACCTATATCTCCAGCAGGAACGTCCGTGTAAGGGCCAATGTGTCTTTGTAATTCAGTCATAAATGATTGACAAAACTTCATTACCTCTTCACTTGATTTTCCTTTAGGATCAAAATCAGACCCTCCTTTACCACCACCCATTGAAATAGTCGTTAAACTATTTTTAAAAATTTGTTCAAAACCTAAAAATTTTAAAATTCCTAAATTAACAGATGGATGAAATCTTAAACCTCCTTTATAAGGTCCAATAGCAGAGTTGAATTCAATCCTATAACCTCTATTAACTTGTATATTCCCATTATCATCTAACCATGGAACCCTAAAAATAATTGTTCTTTCTGGTTCAACAATTCTATCTAGTATGTTCGCATGTAAATATTCTGGATTTTCTTGAACATGATCCCAGATTGAATGGACAACTTCTTTTACAGCTTGATGAAATTCAATTTCACCTGGAGTTTTTGTTACTAATTTTTCAATAAATTCATTTGACGTTTTATACATTATTAAAATCCTTTATCTTAAGTAGTATAATTTAAGTAACAATCTGTAATATTTATATTCTTTGTTTAATAAATCAAAGTACCATAAAATAGAATTCCTGTAAAAATAAAAATTACTATCAAAAAATAAAAATTTGAACTTTTTAAAAACATATCTTGCTAATAAATCAATAGCATTTCCAAAAACAGCTATAGCTTTAGTAGTACTTCTAAATATTATATTAATATCTGGAATACAGCATATTGTCCAAGATGATGATATGGTTAAACTACTTCCAAAAGATATCGAATCAATCGTTACATTTAATGATATTAGAGCAGAATTTGGAAATTCTGAATTTATGTATATTGCATTAGGACACGAAGGTTCAAATGCATTTAACCCCGAGCTTTTAAAGATTGTTTGGGAAATGTCAAAATCACTCGAAGATTATGAACCTATTGAAGAAGTAATATCTATTGCTACTGCAAATAAAATATATTTTGGTCAATTAGATAGCTCAATTATAGTGGAAGATTTAATGCTTCAAAAAAATATTAATTCAACTCAGATTGATTCTATCATACTTTACCTTAATAATAATCCCGAATTAAAAAGTAGTACAGTAAGTAAAAATGAAGATTATTTAAATATCGTTATTAGACCAAGATATAATAACCAATATGCTGATATAACATATTTCATGCATGATCTTACAGATCAATATGAAACCTATAAAAATAATGATGAAATTAAAAAAATTGACTATCATTATGGAGGTCAAGCATATGTTACAGGAGCAACTCCCGCTTTGGTAGCAAGTGAAGTAAAAATCTTGATTTTGTGTGGATTATTTTTAATGTGCTTAATATTATTAATTAATTTTAGAAATATACCTGCTGTTTCAGTAATTATTTCAATTATTAGCTTATCTTTATTAGGTATGTTAGGGTTTATGGGTTGGATTTATAATTTAACAAAATCTGATATTTTTTATTTTACTCTAAATCATACTTCAATGCCTATAGTACTGTTAACAATAGCAAATTCAGATGGAGTTCATATAGTAGGAAGATTTTTTAAAGAGCTAAGAAAATTAAAAAATATAAATTTAGCTATTACAGAAACTATGAATCATCTTGTTTTACCAATAACATTAACATCAATCACAACCTCATTAGCTTTTTTAACATTAATTTTCTCTCCTCTAACTGGCATGAATGGATATGGGATGGTTCTTGCTTTTGGAATTTGTTGGGCTTGGTTTCTGTCATTAACCTTAATGCCTGCTATGATATCTTTAATTAAATGGAAAATTAGCTCAAAGGCTATAAATAGAAAAAGTCTATTAGAACGACTAATTGATAAATTTGGCTCTGTTGTAATTTCTAACCCAAAAAAAATACTTTATCCATCATTACTATTTATTGGTATCGCAATTGTTGGGGTTACATTGATCAATGTTGAAGTAAACTATATTAAAATGTTTCGTAAAGGTAATATTATTAGAGACTCTGCATTATTCTTAGATAATAATATGACTGGGAACTTGAATTTAATGGTAAATATCCAAGCTGATGAAGAAGGGGCACTAAAAAACCCAAGTAATCTTAAAAAGATTGAATCAATTGAAAGATATTTAGATTCAATGGAAATTGTCACAAGTACTATTTCAATTACAGATATTGTAAAACAACTTCATGAAACTATTATGGATGGTGATTCAACATATTACACAATACCAGAAACAAGGAATGAAGTAAATAATTTATTTTTTTTATATGGAATGAATGATGATGCCGAACTTGATAAAATAATAAATTATGAAAATAACTCAACTATTGTTACAAGTTTGATGAAAACATTTTCAACAACTGAATTAATAGAATATAGAGAAAATATAAAAAACCATATTAATAATGAACTAAAAAATACTGATTTAACATTTAGATTATCTGGTATCATGATTATTTTATCAGAATTTATATGGATGGTAATAAAATCTTCTTTACTTAGTATAGGGTTATCTATGCTTATAATCTTTATAATTTGTACTCTATTTTTCAAATCATGGAAGTTTGGATTTTTATCTATACTCCCCTTAGCATCTGCCGTAATTGTTAATTTTGGTTTAATGGGTTTACTTGGCATAGACTTAACACATATGACTGCAATATTAAGCTCTATAATCATAGGAGTTGGTGTTGATTTTTCAATACACTATACTTCCGAATACAGAGAATTATTAAAATCAAAAAAATCAAATAAAACTATCAAAACAATAAATAATGTAGGACATCCAATAATTCTAGATGCATTATCTAACATGGGTTTTGCAGCACTTATGTTATCAGCAATCATACCATTAGCTCAAATTGGAGGATTAATGGTTTTTGCAATGGTTGCTTGTTCTTTTGGAACATTAACACTTTTAGCTTCATCAATTGAATATTTTAAACATAAATTATAGAGGTTATAATATGCGTATTTCTTTATATATATTAAGTTGTTTCAATTTAATTTTTTCAATGAGTGGTTTAGAACTTGCTCAAAAAATGAAAGATATTCCAAAACCAATTGATAATCAATCAAACAGCTCTATGTTGCTAACAAATAAAAAAGGTAAGGAAAAAAACTTAAAATTAATAAGTAAATCAAAAGATGATAGTAAAAAACAAATGATTTGGTTTCTAGAACCAAAAGATGACTATGGAATTTCTTTCTTAAAAATTGAAAAAGATGATGGTGATGACTTTATGAATATGTGGCTACCTGCTTTTAAAAAATTTAGAAGAATATCTTCTCAAAAAAAAACAGATTCGTTTATGGGATCAGATTTAAGCTTTGAAGATATGACGAGTAGAGATATAGATGATTATAAATATAAAATCATATCTGAGGACACTCCATGTTTTGAAGAAGATAAGTCTCAAAGATGTTTTATCTTAGAAAGTATTCCAAACGACAAGAAAAGTGAATATAGTAAACATTTGTCTTGGGTTGATAAAGAAAATTATATTTGGCATAAAGAAGAATCGTATGATAAATCTGGGAATTTATTAAAAAATAAAAGAATAAAATATTCAGTAATAGATAATTTCTATATAATGAATGAATTACAAGTTGAAAATGTACAAAAAAAACATTCTACTCTTCTTGAAGTGAGTAATATCAAAATAAATTTAAATTTTAGTGATGATATTTTTCATACAAAAACAATCAAAAGAATGCCTTTAGTTGACTGATTCAAAAAATAGACTCTCCTACTTTATAAAAAATCCATCTTCAGCATTATGGAAACTATCTATTCCAATGATGCTTGGCATGAGTGTTCAAGCTATTTATATGTTAATAGATACAGCTTTCATTGGGAAATGGGTTGGAAATAATGCTCTGGCTGGACTTGGATTAATTTTTCCTCCAATGTTTATTATAATGGGTATCACTTTTGGATTAGGTTCAGGAGCAACAACAGTTATTGCACAAGAAATTGGTAAAGGGAAAAAACAACTAGCAGATAATGCTGCTGAACATACTATAATTTTGGGTATAATACTTTCCATTATGTTTATATTCATTGGAATTTTCCTTGGTGATTCATTAATAAAGTATCAATCTGAAGATTTAGATGTGTACAATCAAGCAAGTAGTTATTTTTATACAATGCTATATGGAATCCCCTTTATGGTTTTAAGTATCTTTTTCCGCTCAATTTTATCTGGTGAAGGTGATACATTATTACCTATGAAAGTTTTAGGCCTAGGTACCTTGATTAATCTTTTACTTGATCCATTATTAATTTATTATTTTCAAATCAAAGGTGCTGCAATAGCGACCGTATCAAGTCAAGCTATTGTTTTTGTGATTTTTTCCTACCTTATGATTTTTAAAAAGAGAACTTATATTTCTTTAAATCTAAAAAATTTCATTTACGATTTTAATATCTTCAATAAAATATTAAAATTAGGTTTACCTGCTTCAATGTCAATGGTTATAATGTCAATTGGATTATTTTTTTATAATTCTATTCTAGGTATGTCAGAATATTCGACTAATGCAATAGCTGCTTATTCGACAGCTCATAGAATTGAACATTTATTTTTTATACCTATAATTTCCTTAGCAACAAGTATGGTCACTTTGATTGGGATGTTTTATGGAGCAAAAAAATATAACTTAATAGATTATATATTTTATTACAGTCTAAAATCAGGTGTTATTATATCAATTTTTTTTGGATTAATATTTTATTTTTTTTCAAATACAATGTTCACATTATTTACTAATGATTCTCAAATTATTAGTATAGGTACTGAATATTTTAAAATATTTTCTTTTGCTATACCTTTTGTCACAATAGGAATGATTTCAAGCAGATGTATGCAAGGTCTCGGAAAAGCATACCCTATGTTTATTATTACTTGTTTTAGAGTTATTATTATAAGTTGCTCATTTACTTATTATTTTATTATATATTCAAATAAACCTTTATACTATGCCTGGATTGCAATATTTCTATCTTGTTTTTTATCCTCGATTGTTAGCTACATTTGGTTTTTGTTAACAAGAAAAAATATGCTTAAATACTAGTTACACTATTTTACATTAAATTATTTGTACAAAAATATTTAAAATCACTATTCTATGTAAGAGTTTATTTAACTCCTCCTTAAAACTAAAGGCTCTATTTATTTAGGGCCTTTTTTTTTAGACTTATAAATTAAAGCAAGCATTTTACCTGTTAATCTATCAACCCATCTATCAGGTAAAAATCCAGGAATTAAATAATTTTTAATTTTTTGAGGAGTAATAACATATCTTGTTTTTGGGTTATTGGTCATTAAAATTTTTACAACTCTTTTACCAATAATATCAGGGTTATATCCATTTTTACCCATTTGAATATAACCTTTAAAAAATTTTCTTAATGGAATTTCATACTCCGTTTTCAAAAAAGGATTATCTTCTATAGATGGAGCTTTTTCCCAAATAGCGGTTCTAATTGGACCAGGCTGGATTAATACTACATCTAGATTATGAATTAATAGTTCTCTTCTTAATGCATCTGAAAATCCCTCAAGAGCATGTTTTGATGATGTGTAAGGTGCAACAAAAGGATAAGCACGTTTTCCACTAATAGATCCAATATTAATTATTTTATTTTTCATTTTATATTTATTATTATCTATTAATAAATCTAAAAAAGACTTAGTAACTTCAATTAATCCAAAAAAATTTACTTCAAATTGTTTTCTAAAAATATCAACATCTAAATATCTTACAGGACCACCAAGAGCAATACCTGAATTATTTACTATTGAACATAAATAACTTTTATTTTCTAATAATATTTTTTCGACTTCTTGCTTTGCATTTTGAATATCTTTCTTTTTTGTAATATCTAAAATGACGCTTTTAAAATTATTACTATAATTTTCTTCGAAATATTCTGCATCCTTTTTTTTTCTTACACTACCTATAACAAAAAAATCATTTTTTAACAATTCTTCAGCAATTGCTTTACCAATACCTGTGCTTACCCCAGTAACTAAAACTGATCTCATTTTTTTCTCCTAACTTTAATCTTTTTTAAATAAATTTGGAACCTGGATTAAATAAAGTATTATAATTTATACATAATTAGTAAAGGAAATAGATGAAAAAATTATTTGTATTATTTTTTATGGGTTTTTTATTCTCATACCCAAATAAAAACGACTTTAATGAATTATTTATTAAAGTATCTCAAGAAGGAAGTCCTGCTGTAGTATCTATACTATCAGAAAAAACAGAGCAATATATTAACCCTTTCTTTTTTGACCCTTTTGGAAATTCAGATCCTTTTGAACCTCAGGAAAGAAAATCACAAGGTATTGGTTCTGGTGTAATTATAGACAAAAAAAAGGGACATATACTTACAAATAACCACGTTATAGATGATGCAAATGAAATAAAAGTTATATTATTTGATAAGAGAGAACTTGAAGCTGAAATTTTAGGCACAGATCCATTATCTGATTTAGCAGTGCTAAAAGTAGATGCAGATGATTTAGAACAAGCAACAATGGGTGATTCAGATAATCTAGAAATTGGAGAGTGGGTTATTGCCATCGGAAGTCCTTTTGGTCTTCATTTAAATCATACAGTTACTTGTGGTATAGTAAGTGCTAAGGGAAGAAGTGATGTTATATCAAGAGCTAATTTTGAAAACTTCATTCAACATGATGCTGCTATTAATCCTGGGAATTCAGGTGGAGCATTATTCGATTTAAATGGAGATTTAATTGGAATTAATACTGCAATTGCAACTGATGGATTTTCAAAATCTAATGCTGGTGTTGGATTTGCTATTCCAATAAATCAAGCAAAAAGAGTAATAGAAGATCTTATCAATGGTGGACAAGTTTTAAGAGGTTATTTAGGTGTTATGATTCAAGATTTAGATGAAAATAAAGCAAAAGTTTTAGGCTTAGAAGATAAAAAAGGTGCATTTATTAGTATGGTTGTTGAAGATGGTCCTGCTGATAAAGGAGGTCTTAAAGAAAAGGATGTTATTATCTCTTTAAACTCAAAACCAATAGAAAATTCAAATCAACTTAGAAATGATGTATCAACTTTAAGACCTGGTGAAACTGCAGTTTTTTCAATAGTTAGAAATGAACTATTGCAGTCAATTTCAGTTGTCCTCGGTCAAAGACCAGATGAAAATTCTATTGGTGATTCTTATAAACAAAAAACTAAGTACGATTTATTAGGATTAATAATTGAGGATAATGATAATGAGGGTGTAAAAATTATTGATATTAGTTTCGATGGAGAAGCCTATAGTAATAATATTAGAAAAAATGATATAATTAATGAAGTTAATAGAATTGAAATTAAAAATTCAGAAGATTATTACAATGAAATTGAAAAATACTCTAAAGGCGACGTGATTATGTTAAGAATTGTAAGGAATGGAAATAATCTTTATGAAGCCTTCGAAATAAAATAATTAAAATAAAAAAGCCTCCATTTAGGAGGCTTTTTTATAGAAATAAGATTATTCTTTATTTAAACATACCAGCTAGTGATTTGCTTACATAAACTGTTAATCTTGAAACTTCTCTATCCCATGTTGAACTACCATCTGTCATTTCATTTGTATTAGTAACATAACCAAGCCCAACACCATAAGTATCATTAACTCTATAGTGCGCACCAAGACCATATGTTAATCCAGTACAAGTATTTTCTGAGTTTTGAAGAGCTCTTGCATAACCTAATGACATCCAAGCAGAGACTTTTTCACTGAAATTCCACATAGGTAATGCGTACCATGCTAAATATCCCATACGATCATTAGATGCATTATCTACTCCTGTGATCATCATATCACTCAAATTAATCGATGTTCCAAAAGATAATACATACTTACCATCTTCAGACATATGTACAGGATGATTATAACCTAAAACCATACCACCAGCATCCATATCCATAGCTCCAGAACCATCATCCCATTCAGGAGTTTGTTCTAGACCTAAATAAACTGTACCCTGAGAGAATGAAAGAGACATAACTGTAATTAAAAATAGTAACTTTTTCATTAATACTCCTTATTTATTAATTGTATACTGCTAAAACTTAAAAATAAATTATTATTAATTTATTATTTTTTTGCATATAAGATTAATGTTCCATTCCAATCTTCTTTTTTATCATGAACAATGTAATGAACATCTTTAAAACCATTAATTTTAAATTTTGAAACCCACTCATCAATTGATAAGGTATTTAAAGATAAATTAAATTCTTTATCCCAGCTTAAAGAGGGTTTATTTTCTAAATAATGATCAACACCAATTATAATCATTCCATTTTCATTAAGATTATTATANGTGTTTTTAAGGATAGAATCTAAGCTACTAAAATAGTAGAAAGTCTCCATACTAAAAATAATATCATAACTTTTATTAAAACTCCAATACTCTATATCAGTATTTATATAGTCACCTTTTTTATCTATACTTTTAGCTTTTTTTATCATTTCTGGTGCACCGTCAATTCCTAAAGCATAATTACAATTTTTATTATTTAGTACTTTTCTTACAACCCAACCATTACCACAACCTAAATCTAGAAAATTAAAGGATTTTTTTATTACTGAAGATTCAGATGAAATAATCTCAAACATTTTATTTACTGAACTAGTGTGGCCTTTTTCCATTCCTTCATCTTTATTTTGGATAGCCCAATTATTAAAAGTTTTAATATTAATATTCATTATTAAACTCCAAAACTAAATTAATTAGTATAATTATATCTAAAATTGTTAATACTTGATCTTGATTTAAATCAAAATCAGAATTTTCTGCATTATTAAAAACTAAATCAACTAATAAAACTATATCAATAATATTGAGAGTATTATCATTATTTATATCTCCATAAATAATATTTACTAATTCAATATGGGGGGTACTATCTTGACCATATTCATCAGTAACAATTAAGCTTACTTCATAAGAACCAAAATCTTGAAATGAATGTGTGGGGTTTAATTCATTAGAAATAAATCCATCTCCAAAGTTCCATTTATATTCAACTATATTATTTTCATTTATTTGATCAGAAATATTAGTAAATATTACAGTAAAATCATTTATCGAATAATCAAATAAGGCAGTAGGTACAGCAATACCTTTTGGAAAAATATTAATTAAAGCAGCCTGACTTTCAATAAACGAAAAACCCTCGCCATTTAAATTATTAAAATAAAAATATCCATTTGATGATCCTCCCCAACCCCAATTACAATGTAAGTATTGATCTTGGTATCCATCAATATTCCAAGCATGTCCACCTCCATCATTTTCTTCATAACCTCTATAAATAATAGGCCAACCATTATCTATTTGTTCCTTAATTAAACTAGACCACTCATCATCATTATAGTTCAATTTAGATTCACATCCTGCTTCATCAATAAAATTAAAATGACTTGATAAGGCATCTTCTGCTGATGGTCCTTCCCAACAAACAGATGCACCAGAACCTGAATAACTATAATCCATATTAACCGCAATACCAGCATGGTATAGAAGAAGTTGAGAATCTTCTGTTGCCTGATCATCTAGCATATTATCATAATTATATGAATAGTTATCAAAGATAGCTCCTATTGGTCCAAATTGTTCATCATAATACTGAGCATATCCTACCGGCTGTATAGGATTTTCCCAATAATACATAACCTGTCCCATTGCAACAGCTACACAGCCAACTAAAGTCTCACCAGGGCATTGATTATTCCATTGACCACCTTGATTCCAATTAGCTGATATTAATGGAGATACGTCTCTTATATGTCTATTTAAATTTTCTTCAGATAAATACTTTGTCCATAAATCCTCCACAAGCTGCGAAGGCATAATATTATTATTTATAATTGATTCTATATTTTTTCTATAACTTTCAATTATAGTATCAAGCTGTGGAGGNAAATCATCAAACTCTAAATTATTTTTGAAACTATAACCTATTATTGGTATAGAGCCTTCATTTGCGGAGACTAAAACAAATCCTTTTGGATAAAATTGAAAAATATAAAAATTATCTATCTTATTTTCACTATCAAGAATATATGAATCAATAAAATAATTAGATTTATTATTTTCAATTAAAATATTATTAGCAACTTTTTCGGCCATCTCATAGGTAACTGTTCCAAAACAAAATTGAAAAATTATAATGACCTGCAAAAAATTATAAAGGTATTTTTTATAAAGAATACTCATATTTAAAAGTATTATATTGCTACAATTAATTTTAGTAAAATTTTGTAATAAATTATTTTAAATATTTTGAAATTAATCTGTGGAAATAGTGGACACCTTTTTCATGTTTAACAGAATATCTACCTGAGGAATAATTTGATGATTGAATGCCTTTATTAACACTTTGTACTATTTTTTGATCTTCATTCTCCACAACATTTATACCTGATGGGATGTCTTTAGGTTGTTCCATTCCAATTTTCGGAAATGATAAAAATTTTATTTTTGTTTTATTTTTGTTTAATGGTGATATAATATTCATAGAAAGACCCCAATCATAAAAATTCAACATTAAATTAGGGAAAATCCAATAATAATGAGCATAAATTTTATCATTTTTATCTTTGGCAATTTGAAGTACTGCATCATCTAAAGTGATTGTTTCATAGTTACTGTAATTAATATCATCATTTAAGCCTTTATGAACGAAAGGTACGTGGAAACCTTCTAAATAATTTTCACAATATAATGCCCAATGTACATCAACACAATATGTTTCTGATACTTCTGAATTAAACGATAAATTTTCAAAATTATAATTTGGTAATCTCTTCTCAATATCTTTAAAAAAACTTTTTATATTTATATTAGATTCCTTTGAACAAAAAATAAAATTTTTCCAATTAAAGTGTTCAATTTTAATAAGATTATCTGTTGATGAAGGAAAATTTTTTACTCCTTCAAATCCATAATGCTTTATGATTTGACCCTCTAAATTAAAAACTCTACCATGGTAATTACATTTGATTTTACTACTATTAGATTCGTCTAAACATAATAATGCAGCTCGATGAGTACAAACATTACTCAATATTTTTAAATTATTTTCAGAGATAAGGATATAAGGATCATCAATTAAGTCCTTCATAAAAAAAAATGGATATATCTTTTTTTTTATTAATTTTTTATGAGTAACAAATTGCCAGGATTTCTTAAAAATATTATCAATAGTTTTGATAAAAATATCTTCTGAAGTATAAAAGTATGATGGTAAAGTTTGTGCAATTGAAATATCTTTATTTACAGATATTTTTGAATTTTCATTCATAAATTTATTTTTAACTATCTGTTTTTTTAATATGTACTGTTCTTTGAGGGAAAGGTATCTCTATTTTTTCTCTATTAAAAGATTCATAAATCAATGTTGATAATTCATCTATTACTCTACCTCTTGATTCTGGTTTTTCAATCCAAGCTAATAATTGTAAAGTTAATCCAGATTCTCCAAAAGTCCTAAATCTGACAACCGGCTTCGGATCTTTACAAACGTTTTCAGAATCTAATGCTATTTGATACATTATGTGCTTAGCTTCATCAATTTTAGTACCATAAGCTACATCAACCGTGATTCTAATTCTTTCCTCTTCTGAAAAACCTCCGCTTTCATTAATTATTTTTGATGTTGCTATTACAGAATTTGGAATTGTAATTTCTACGGCATCTCTAGTTAATATACGTGTTGATCTGATACCAATATTTCGAACAAAACCTCTTTCTCCAGTATCTAAATTGATATAATCGCCCTCTTTGTACGGACTATCAGCCATAATAAATATCCCCGCAAATAAGTTCCCAAGTGTATCTTTTGCGGCAAAACCAATAACAACACTAAGTATACCTGCTGATGCTACCCATGCTGTAACATCAATACCCCAACTTAACATAACAAAATATATTAATAATAGGAAAATTACTATTTTACCTAAATTTTCAAACAATGGAATTGTTTTTAATTGGATAAAATTAAATGAATCTGTCTTCCTTGATAACCATTCTATTAAAATTATAAAAGATTTATATATTGAGGTTGACCACACAAAAATTATAATTGTTTTAAATGATGCATCAATATAAAACATTAATAATTCTGATGGTCCTAATAACTTAATTGATATACTAAGACCAAAGAATAAAATTGTAAAATATAAAGGCTTGTGTAAAACTTCTACAATTTGATCATCTATGTTTGTTTTTGATTTTTTTACAACGGTTCTAAATACTCTAATGAAAACTTGATCAATTATAAAAGCAAATATAAATGATAGAAGGACATATATTAAAGATAACAATAACTTATTATCACTTAATGTATCTACAAGATTAATAAATTCCATTTTTAAATTTAAATAATTTTATTGTAATTAAAAAACATACAATACTATTGCATATATTTTTATTTTATTTTTAATTTTCAGAAATGTTAAACAAAGGAATATAATATTTATGGCCAAGCAAAAATTTAAAACAGAAGTATCTCAATTATTACAATTAATTATACATTCTTTATATTCAAATAAAGAAATTTTTTTAAGGGAACTCATTTCAAATTCATCAGATGCTCTTGATAAATTAAGATACTTAACAGTTACAGATAAAAATTATAAAAAAATAACGTTTAATCCTAAAGTATCAATCTCTTTTATAAATACTGACAAGAAAAAAACATTAACAATTGAAGATAATGGTATAGGAATGAATAAAGAAGACCTTGTCCAAAGTCTTGGAACAATTGCTAGGAGTGGAACTAAAAAATTCTTAGAACAATTATCTGGAGATTCAAAAAAAGATAATAATCTAATTGGACAATTTGGAGTTGGGTTTTATTCTTGCTTTATGGTTGCAGATAATGTTGAAGTCATTACAAAAAAAGCTCTAGATTCAAAAGCATATAAATGGAAGAGTGATGGAAAAACAGGTTTTAATATTACAGATGCAGATAAAGAAGAAAATGGAACTAAAATTATATTACATCTTAATGATAATGGGAGCGAATATGCGAATAGATGGTCGATTGACAATATAATAAAAAAATACTCTGATCATATTGCATTTCCTATTGAACTTCAATATACTGAAGAGGTTGATAAAAAGGTTGAGAATAAAACTGAACAAATTAATTCAGGTTCTGCTTTTTGGAAAAAAAGTAAATCATCAATAAAAAAGAAAGATTATAATGAGTTTTATAAAGCGATATCTTCTGATTCTGATGATCCTCTTTTATATATTCATACCCAAGCTGAGGGAAATTTAGTTTATTCGACTTTATTTTATATACCTAAAAAGGCTCCATTTGATATGTTTAGGGCAGACTATAAATCAGGGATAAAACTTTATATAAATAGAGTTTTTATAACTGATGATGATAAAGAATTAATGCCTACCTACCTTAGATTTATAAAAGGTATAATAGATTCTGAAGACTTACCTCTTAATGTTAGTAGAGAAATTCTTCAAAAAAATCAGATTTTAGAAAAAATTAAAAAAAATAGTGTTAAGAAGTTATTGAACGAATTTAAAAATCTCTTAGAAAAGAAAAAAGATGACTACTCTTTATTTTTTGAACAGTATGGCATTCCTCTAAAAGAGGGGTTGTATCAAGATTTTGAGAATAAAGATTTACTTTATGATTTAATGCTATTTAAAACTAATAAAAATGATAATTACATTACTCTAAATGAATATGTAAAAAATATGATAAAAGATCAAAAATCAATATTCTTTCTAACAGGAGCAAAAATCAATGAACTTAAAAATTCACCTCTTTTGGAAGTATGTAATAGCAAAAATATAGAAGTTCTTCTAATGGATCATGAAATTGATGAAATGATTTTTGGTAGTGGAATGCATAAGTATAAAGATTTTGATTTTAAATCAATCAATCATGCTAATGCTCTTGAAGAACTCGATGATAAAGATAATGAAAAAGATAAAAAATTGACTAATGTTGATGACTTAATAAAAAAAATAAAGAAAGTTTTAGATAATAAAGTTAAAGACGTTATATCATCAAAAAGATTGTCTGATTCTCCTGCATGCGTAGTGGCAGATAGTAATGACCCTACAGCACAGATGCAAGATTTAATGAGACAAATGGGACAAGCTAATTTTGATACGGTTAAACCAATTTTTGAAATTAATCCTAAACATAAAATTGTTAAAAAATTATCTAAAATGTCAAATAATAAACAATTTAAAGATTCTGTATTTTTACTATTTGATCAGGCACTACTTGTTAGTAATATCAAAATAGAAAATCCAGGAGATTTCATAAAAAGAATTAATACTATATTAGAAAAGTCTTTATAAAAACTATAATTATTATTGCTAAATGAAGATACTAGTTATAAGGTTTTTAATTTTTTTATTTATGAGTCTATTGGGAACTTTATTGATTTTTGTAACTATATTTTTATTTAGAAAGCTATTTATATTGTAAATAAATTAATTGTAAACTTCACTTGTAAAGCTATCATTATCACCTGGAGATTTTTTCTTATTAATTAGATTATCTAAAAAGATATCAATAAAATTCATTCTCTTTTGTTCATTTTCTAACTCTAAAAAATCCTGCTTTAATGAATTTGGAAGGATAACATCTTTTGTAAAATCAAATGATATTTTTTTATTCATGTATTGAGATATATTATCATTTAACTTACTTGATAAAATTAATTTTAAATATTTATCTAAAACTAAATTAAAATATTTTTTATCAATATCTTCATAAGATTCATCTAAAATTTTAATTTTAGCATTCCATAATTCATCTTCTTTGAACGATTTTAAAATTTTAAATCTTTCTAAACCTTTAATTGATAAATCAAATCTTCCATCATCATATTTTTTATAGATTTCATTAATTTTAACTACTGTCCCAATTTTTGACATAACTTTATTTTTTGTATACACTATTCCGAAAGTTTTATTTTCATCTAAGGAATGATTAATTAACTTTTTATATCTATCTTCAAATATGTGAAGATTAACTTTCTCATATGGTAAAACTGAAAGATTAATTGGAAATAAAGGTATATTTTGATAGTTTTCTTGCATAAACATAATTAATAACTTGTTTTTGTATTTTTGCTCTTTTCAAAGTCTTTCTCATTATACCATTTTCTATCAACAATCTTTCCAGTATAAGTATCAAAAACTGTTTCATAAAAAATAGTATTATAACCTTGGATTAAATGACTATTTAAATGGTACCTTTGATTATTTGATTTTTCATAGGTTTGGCCCATGAAAAGAAAAATAAAAGCTGAAATTAAAAAACCAACTATAAATGATTTATTTCTATTCATCTATTCCTCTCATTAAATTAACTCCATTGATTGTAAAAAAATAATCGATGTGATAACAAGCATTGCAACAGAAGCGATATAAACTCTAAAATTACTCCCCATTCTAATATGGTTTACAACAGCACCTAACATTAAAATAACAATTCCAAATGAACCTATCATTACTACTTCAAGTAAACTTGAATGTAACATTACAGTGAATGAAATTTTTAATATACCAACTAGATCTCTAAACCAAGTTGGGAAGCCATACGATTCGAACTCTTTTCTAATGTTATCATACCTAATAAACCAGACAAAAAATATTGCTACTGTAACAACAATTTTTAATGCCTCAACTAAATAATTAAAATCAATCATGATTTGCCCTTTCTTTCTTTAAAAAAATAATTACATTGATTTAACATTTGATAACCCACCATCAACACTTATTGTTTGGCCAGTAATCCAATCAGACCTTACATCAATTAAAGATTTAACAATAGGTGTAAAATTTTCAGGTTTACCAACGCGTTTTAAACCATGTAAATTCAATGAATAATCTAAGGATAATTTATTATTAATTATACTTCTAGTCAAAGGTGTATCAACCAAACCTGGTGCAATAGCATTTACTCTTATATTATATCTTGCATAGGTAGAGGCTGCTGATACTACCATTGATGATATCGCACCTTTAGCACTAGAAATTGTCTCATGATTTTTTAACCCTACTTTTGATGCAGCACTTGAAAAAAATAAAAATGAACCACCATTTTTTCTCATAAATTTGAACCCATATTTTAAAAGTCCTAGACAGCTAAATACATTTACTTTAAAAGTTTTTTCAAGTTCTTCCTCGGAAGTTAAGTGAGCTGGTTTCAAAATAAGTGAGCCTGCACAATTTATTATTGTATCAATTGAACCTAAATAATCATTCGCTTGATTTAGAAAATTTTCAATCTGATTAAAACTTGTAACATCAACTGTAGACCCAGATACCGAACTACCAATATCTTCGCTGTTAATTAATTCAGAAATACTATCAGAATTTCTTGATCCTAAAAAAAGAGAATTGTTTTCAGATAATTCTAAACTTAAACATTTTCCTATACCACCTGTTGCTCCAATAATTACGATATTCATATTGTTTCCTTAAAAATTATTAAAATTGAAAATATAGATTTTACAAGCCATAAAAAGGTTCTTACCCAATTAGTATTAACTAATTTTATAATATGTTTTCTATTATTTGCAAGCTTCAATTTATTATGTAACGGTACTTGTATAATGAAAGTTGAAATAAAAATTAAAATAGTTGATAATAAAATCATAAATCCTAAAAAAGTATTAAAATAAAAATAAACTAGAGTTGAAATGAACAATTCTCCTAACATAACAGGTACTGCGATGAAAGAGATCCTATTAACATAATCATCGTGAAAAATAGAAAAATTGCTCACTTCAACTTTTAAAAAAAGAGGGTATGACACAATTTGAGTCACTAGTATTAAACCTAACATAAAACTACTGATAAATAAATTTACTATTAATAAAATGTACATATCTATTTACTTAAAAGTTAAGAATCTGGATCCATCATTCACATTTGACACTACTTGAAGGGCTATTCTCATGATGATATTCATAAATAATGTCTCCAGATTCTTTAAGGAGGAGTACTGCGAACTATGTTTAAAACTTAATATCATCTTTTCCCTTTTGTTGCACGTTTTGCACGATTCAATTTAAAACAGTTTATTTAATAATGCAAATAAATTCGTGCATTACGTGCATTTTTTTTTATATATTATGTATTATGACAAATAAAAAATACTTAAACACAAAACAAGTTGGCAATCTTTTTGATGTCAATGAATCGACGGTAAGGCGCTGGGCCACTAGTGGAAAAATTGAGTGTATTTCATCAGCTGGAGGACATAGAAAATTTTCTTACCAAAACGTTATGAATTTTGCAAATACGCAAGGTTTAAAGATAAATTCAAGCGAAATTCCTTACAATGTTAACAGAAAAACAATAATCTTAGACTCTGTTAATCATGTTTTTAAAAATGATGCAAAATCTTTAGAGTTAATTTTTGTACAACTATTTTTAGATGGCACCCCTCTTTCTGATTTAATGGATAATTATGTTGAAAAAATACTTGTGGAAATTCAAAACAAGCTAGATAAAAAAGAAGTATCAATTGCTGAAGAGCATATTGCAAGAAAAATTGTATCAAAAGCTCTAAATAATTTTAAGCTTACAGTCAGTGATAGCTCATCACAAAACAAAGAAAATATATTATGTCTAAATTTAGAAAATGATATCCCTGATCTTCCAATAGATATGATTCAAATCTTACTTGAAAATAAAAACTACAATGTCTATAATTGCGGTGCAAATACATCTACAAAAGATATTAAGAAACTACTTAGTACCAAAAAATACAAAGCTATTTTTATTTATTTATGTGACAGACAATGTTGTACTGCAACTGTAAGAGATAATTTAAAAAAGACAAATCAAGATTTAGATGATATAAGCGTCCTCGCAAAAAAATATAATATAGAGTTATATTTAGGGGGGCCATCTTTCAAAAATATTGATAAGAAAGTTTTAAAGAATTATAAAACTTTTTCTAAATACTCTGAATCGCTTCAAATAAATTAATTATAAATAATAGCTCCAACTGTTTTTAATCAAACCTATTGAAGTATATAGTTTATCAAACCAATAATATCTGTAATATTAATTTGTCCATTAAGGCTGTAATCAGATGCTATTTTACTACATATATCAAGCTCACCAAAAGATTCATTTAAAATAACATCAATTAAAAGAACTATGTCAGTGACATTTAAAAAACCACTATTATTAATATCGCCATTTATTTGGTTACAAGCTATTTGATCTTCATTATCTCTTAATACCATAATCAAATGACCGTGGTAATAATTAATATTTGATTGAGAAAAACCACAATGACCTAGCTGATCCCCCACTTCATTATTCCAAATACTTGAATTATAATCATTAAAATCATCCATCCATTCAAAAGAAAAGTTATTGCTTGTACCATATTCTCCTTGACCTGGTGTATAGCTATAGTATTTAACATAATCATAATATGAGAATTTAGGAACATCTTGGTAATCCCAATCGCCTACCCAGCTAGGAGCATTAGCCGCCCATAAATTCATCATTATTTTTTGAGAAATATTTAAATCATTAACGCTAGGAGATACTTGCTGATATACTTCAACATTATCTATAAACCATTTAATGTAACTTGGAGTCCATTCAAAAGCGTAATCACGGAATTCTTCATGAGGATTAAAATCAACATTTACAATTTCTGTAATTGACCATGAATTAGGGTCACCTGGATGATGAGTTGTAAACTGAACTGATTGATCCATATTTCCAGTCATTTCAATATCAATCTCATTCCAATTTAAATTTCCTAGTCCATTATTAAAATCAGTATTATAAGTAAAAAATGAGCTAACAAGACCATCTCCATCTGCAGATTTCATTCTAGTTTCAAATCTACCATATAAATATGAATCTTGTGTTCTTATACCAGCTCCAACACAACCATCCCAATTAGAATCAACACACTCTGTTTGGTTACAACATCCCCAAGGATAAACATCTGTTTCATAATCTGAATTATTTATATTAAAACCATAATTTGCCCAACTATCCCACCACTTAAAATCACAGGAGCTTCCAAGAGGTGGATTGCNGGTCAAACCCCAGCCACTCCAATTATCAAATTCTCCTGTTATTACAAAAATATATTCATAATCACCATTATCGAATGAACAACCTGTGCCAGTATATACTCCATCATTATTATTATCATTTAAAGTTATACCTGCACCCCAATTNTTCCAATTTCCATTAGCTCTTGCTAGCCAACTACCATCAGGGATATCATTAAAGTTATTTAAATCTAAATTGAACGTGACACAATAAGGAAAAATAAAACTAATTAAGAATAATATTTTAATCAAANANTTCATAGTGTAAAATAAGAATAGTAAATAAAAATACAATGAAATGGTTTTAAAAAAATCTTCTAAAAAAGATTCTATAAAGAATACTGAAGATAAATCTTAATAATCTTGTTCTTAATAATCTGTTAATTTTCAATGTTTCATAAATACTTTTAAAAAAATAAGCATTTGATCTTATAAATAAATAGACAGCAATAAGTATTAATATAATAATTGATATTCTTGTCATAACAGTAATTAAATTTACAAAAAAACCCCTTAACTTCTTAAGGGGCTTTTACTGCTCCGGTACCAAGACTCGAACTTGGGACACGCGGATTAACAGTCCGCTGCTCTAACCAACTGAGCTATACCGGAATCGAAATGTTTTAAATAGCTAATTGATATATTAAAACGAGCTCTAAGCTAAAAAAAAAATTAGCTTATAAACAATAATTTTAATTCAAAATTGTAATTATTTATAAATGAAATATTTTATAATAAATAATCTATTATTTACAGTCAATATAATTCAATTCATCTAGTGAGTAATAATCTATATATCTCATTTGATTATAAACTCCCATACTAGCCCCTACTAAAGTACCTGCATAATAGCCAACAATAAGATATCCAAGCCCAGCTATACTCTGCCTTGCATTTGGATCAATTACTACACCGACAATCCCAGCACCAACACCAATAGTAGTCCATCTAGATAAAAGCCTTAATGGAGCCTTGTATTTATGTCTATAAAATTTCATATCTTTATGAGGATTAATTTTTTTGCCATTAATGGTTGAATTTTCTAAATCTACAGAAAATATTTTTTTTCTTGGCGCAAAGAAATTTTTTTTATATTTCTTATAATTTTTAACTACATAATCATTTTTAGCTTTATAATCACATGGAACTTTATCACCATCAGCAAAACATATTGAAAAGAATATAAAAAATAGTACTTTCATTTAAAAATTTTCCAGATTACTTTATTTTTTTAGCTTATCAGTTATTTTTCTAACTGATTCACTATCAGATAAATTAATAACTAAAATTTGATTATTATGTTCAACAACTGCAATATTATCAAGGCCGACAATCCCAATATTAGACTTTTCAGTAATAGCTAAATTGTTTGATGCTTTAAAACTCACAATATTACCTTTAAAAACATTT
>PAHD01000014.1:10764-31028 GCA_002704685.1 Fidelibacterota bacterium | reverse complement strand
CAGAGGAAGCTCCTGCAGAGGAAGCTAAAGCAGAAGAAGCTCCTGCAGAGGAAGCTAAAGCAGAGGAAGCTCCTGCAGAGGAAGCTAAAGCAGAGGAAGCTAAAGCAGAGGAAGCTCCTGCAGAGGAAGCTCCTGCAGAGGAAGCTAAAGCAGAGGAAGCTCCTGCAGAGGAAGCTAAAGCAGAAGAAGCTCCTGCAAATGATAGTGCTGATGAAAAAAAAACTAGTGATGAAAAATCATCTGGTGATAAATAATAGATGATAAACCTAAATTTAGAAATGGATTTATAAGGAGTTTTATTTTATGGATAAGTTACTTAGCGATATGGTTAAAGCAATTGTTGATAAGCCTGATGAAGTAAGTGTTAATGTTAATGAAAGTGATAGTACTAAAATTTATGAATTAGCTGTAGGCGAAGGTGATTTAGGTAAAGTCATTGGAAAAAAAGGAAGAAATGTTAATGCTTTAAGAATTATTTTATCAGCAGCAACTGCTAAGGAAGGTGATAAGAGAGCAATCCTTGAGGTAATTGAATAATTCGCTGAAAAGAATGAGTAAGTTCATTCCTGTAGGTAAAGTTATAAAACCACATGGAATTAAAGGTGAGTTGAAGTTTTTTTTATATAATGAGGATTCTGATTTACTAGAATTAGATATTAAGATTTGGTTTAAAATAAATGATTTAAATAAATCTTTTAATTTGATAAATACTAAAGGTTCTGGTAAAATTTTTAAATTAGAATCCATTGACAGTCGTGATGATGCAGAGTTATTAAGAAATAAAGAATTTTTTGTACTACGAAGTGATCTTCCAGATTTGAGTGATGGAAATTTTTACTTAAATGATATAATTAATTTTAGACTTTTTAATAAAAAAAATGAAATTGGATTGATTATTGATGTATTATTGTTACCAAGTTCTAATTATATTTTAGTTAATTACAATAATAATGAAATATTAATTCCATTTCTAGATAGATATATAGAGTTTTTTGATTTTGATGAAAAAATAGTGGTAATGAAAAATATTAAGGTTTTTTTAAATTTATAAATGATTTCTTTTAATGTAATTACTCCTTTTCCAGCAATGTTTAATAATATATTAAGCGAAAGCATTTTATTAAAGGCTAAACAAAAGCAAATTGCTGAATATAATATTTTTAATTTATTTGATTTTTTAGATAATCCTTCAGAAAGAATTGACGATTATCCATTTGGAGGAGGTCCTGGTATGTTAATGAAATCTGAACCAATTTTTAAAGCAGTTGATAAAATTAAATCAAATATTAAATGTATTAATGACTGTAGGGTGATTTTTCCAACTCCTGATGGTGAAATCTTTAATCATGATAAGGCTAAAAAATTATCTAATGTTAAAAATTTAATTTTTATTTGTGGCCACTATAAAGGTATTGATCAAAGGATAAGAGATGAAATTGTTACTGATGAAATTTCAATTGGTGATTTTGTTTTAACCAGTGGTGAATTACCATCAATGATTATGATTGATTCAATAGTTCGTTTGAAAAAAAGGTGTTTTAAATAACTACGAATCAGCAAAAAAAGATTCATTTTATGATTTATTACTAGATGGACCACATTTTACAAGACCTAGAGAATTTAGAGGTAATAAAGTTCCAGATGTTTTGCTATCTGGAAATCATAAAGAAATTGAAGATTGGTTTTTAAATAAGCGTGAAGAAAAAACAAAAAAATTAAGAATAGATTTATGGGAAAAGTATAAATCTAAAAAAATGGAGCAGAAATGAATAAAATTTATGAATCTATTAAAGATAATTTAAATAAAGATATTCCAGATTTTAAATCTGGTGATACTGTTGCTGTAGGAGTGAAAGTAATAGAAGGTAATAGATCAAGAGTTCAAACTTTTGAAGGAATAGTAATTTCTATTTCTTCTGGATCTAATATATCTAAGACATTTACTGTAAGAAAAATCTCTAACAACGTTGGAGTTGAACGAATATTCCCTATATATTCTCCAAATATTGATAGTATTAAAATTCTTAAAAAAGGTAAAGTTAGAAGAGCCAAATTATACTATTTAAGAGATAGAAAAGGGAAGGCAGCTAGAGTTAAAGAAAAAAACTAACTACTTTATGGGAAAATCCCATTTAAATAATAATTATTTTGAAGAATTAATAAATATTGGTATTTCTTTATCAAAAGAAAAAAATATCAATGTTCTTCTAGAAAATATACTCACACAGGCAAGAAAAATATCAAATTCTGATGGTGGAACTTTATATATTGTTGATAAAGAGTTCACTAAATTAGAATTTGTTATTATGCAAAATAAATCAAAAGATATTTTTTTAGGCGGTACTAATGATCCTGTGCCTGAATCTATTTACCCTGTAAAACTTTATGATCCAAAAACTAATGAACCAAATCATAAAAATGTTTCTGCTGTATGTGCTTTAAAAAATAAAACTATTAGAATTGATGATGCCTACAAAAATAAAGATTATGATTTTGAAGGTACAAAAGGTTTTGATATTAAACATGATTATCATTCAAAATGTTTTTTAAATGTTCCGATGAAAGATCATAAAAATAATGTTATTGGTGTAATACAACTTTTAAATCCAATGCAAAATGGAAAAATCGTAAAATATTCAAAAGAAATTATCAAAGTAATTGAATCATTAACTTCTCAAGCTTCAATTGCATTGACCAATCAATTTTTAATTGAAGAACAAAAAAATCTTTTTAAATCATTTATTAAATTAGTCGCTGAAGCATTAGAGCATAAGGATGCAACTACAGGAGGTCATTGTAATAGAGTTCCTCAAATAACAATGATGATTGCTGAAGCCATTAATGAATCAAAAAAAGGTACTTATAAAAACTTTAAATTTAATGAAGAGGAAATGGAAGAGTTGTATGTTGCAGGGTGGTTACATGATTTTGGTAAAGTTGCTACACCTGAACATGTTATGAATAAATCTACAAAGCTTGAAGGTTTGTATGATAAAATAGATGTTATTAAAATGAGATTTGAAGTATTAAAAAGAGATATTAAAATCAAATATTATGAATCGCTATCTAAAAATAATAATAGCGAATCTATTAAATCAAAAATGAATAGTGAAATAAAAAAAGCTGATGAAGATTTCAAATTTTTATCTAAGTGTAATGTTGGTGGTGAATTTTTTTCTGATGAACTTAAAAATAAGGTAAAAGAAATATCAAAATATAAAATATTTTTTGATGGTAAATTGCAAAATATATTAAGCAATCAAGAAGTAAGTTTTCTAACTCTTGAGAAAGGAACATTAAGTAAAGATGAACGAAAAGTAATGGAAGATCATGTGTCATTGACTTATACTTTATTAAATAAATTACCATACCCTAAACATCTTAATAATGTTCCTTTTTATGCAGGTTGTCATCATGAAAAAATTAATGGTGAAGGTTACCCTAATGGTTATTCAGGTGATCAGCTTCCAATTCAAGCTAGAATAATAGCCTTAGCTGATGTATTTGAAGGTTTGACAGCTCCAGATAGACCTTATAAAAAAGGATATATGTTATCAAAAGCTATGAATATTTTAAGATATATGACATTAGATAATGAATTAGATAAGGATATTTTTAACTTATTTATAAATCAGAAAGTATATTTAAAATATGCAGATGAAAATATAAGAAAAAAACAAATTGATAAAATAAATGATAAAGATTTATTGGTTTAGCATGTTTATCGAGTTAATAAAATGAATAAAAGTAATCAAAAAAATACCCGTGAGGTATTAAAAAATATCCCTTCTGTTGATGAGATTATCAGAAAATTTCAATCATCTAATACTCCTTTAAAATTTTTAAAATATTCTATTAATAATTTACTTTCTATGGTTAGACAAGAAGTGTTAGAAGGAAAAGAATTGATTAATATTAGAGCTTATACTTTTGATAAAGTAGATAAATTAGTTCAAAAAATTAATAAAAATAGTCTTCAGCCAGTAATTAATGGAACTGGTATTATTTTACATACTGGTTTAGGTAGAGCTCCGATATCTAAAGAAGTCCTTATAGATGGAATTTTAAAAAATTATCCATATTCCAATTTAGAGTTTAATACTAATACTGGTAAAAGAGGTGATAGGAATTTGCATGTCTCATCATTATTTAACTCACTATGTGAATGTGAAGATTCAGTAATTGTAAATAATAATGCTTCTGCTGTAATACTAATGTTAAATAGTATATGTCAAAATAAAGAAGTTATTATAAGTAGAGGTCAATTAGTTGAAATTGGCGGTTCTTTTAGAATTCCAGATGTTATGAATAAATCTCAATGTAAAATGATTGAAGTAGGCACAACTAATAAAACTCATATCATGGATTATGAGAATGCAATAACAAAAAATACTAGTGCTATATTATATGTACATACTAGTAATTATAAAGTAGTAGGGTTTACAAATGAAATTGATATAATTGAATTACATAAGCTAGCTGAAAAACATAATCTACCTTTATTAATTGACCTTGGCAGCGGATCTTTTGCAGATTTTCAAAAGCTTGGTTTACCATTTGAGAAAATGATTAGTAAATATATAAATAAGGGAGCTGATATCATTACCTTTAGCGGTGATAAATTACTTGGAGGTCCTCAGTCTGGAATTATTGCAGGTAAAAGAAATTATATTAAAAGCATAAAATCTAACTCATATTATCGAGCATTTAGATGTGATAAAATTCGCATTTCAATAATGGAAACAATTTTGAGAACATACTACACATCTGAAAATATATCTGATAAAAATTTGTCAATTAAATTATTTAAAAGAAATAGAAAAGAATTAAAAAAGAATGCACAAAGAATTATCTCTTGTCTATTACCCGATGTTATAAATAAAAATAAAATTGAAATTATAGAATCAAATGTAGAAGCAGGAAGTGGCTCTTTACCTACAGAAAAAATCGATAGTATCGCAATTTCAATTTCAAGCTATTCAAAAAAATCCAACCAACTTTTTAAATCTTTTTTAAATAATGAATATTCTTTGATTGGATACATTAAAAATGAAAAATTTTTCATTGACCTAAAAGCAATTCCTGACGATCAAATTGATATTTTAATAGAATGTATAAATAAGGTTTTGATTTGAAACAGTTTACGTTTGGATTATCCGGACATATTGACCATGGAAAAACATCAATTGTAAAAAGTTTAACTGGTCAGAATACAGACAATCTCAAAGATGAAATAAAAAGAGGATTGACAATAGATATTGGTTTTGCTCATTTAAATAATCATATTTCAATAATTGATGTACCAGGCCATGAAAAATTTATTAAAAATATGGTTTCAGGTGTTAATGCTATTGATTCTGCTATTTTGGTTATAGCAGCTGACGATGGCATTATGCCTCAGACAAAAGAACATTTTAATATTTTAAAAATTTTAAAAATAAATTCTGGTATTATTATAATAAATAAAATTGATTTAGTTGAGCCTGAATGGCTAGAGTTAATTATTAGTGAAATTAAAATATTTGTAAAAAATAGTTTTTTAGAAAATGCAAAAATAATTAAAGTTTCTACTTTATTAAATATTGGTATTGAGGATTTAAAAAATGAAATCATTCATCTATCAAAAAATCCCTCATCAAAATTTGATAGAGGAATTTTTAGAATGTTTGTAGATAGAGTCTTTCTCAAGAAAGGTTTTGGAACAGTTGTTACTGGAACCGTATTGTCAGGTAAAATTAATGATGATAGTAAATTAACCTTACTTCCAAATAATGAAGAGGTAAAAATAAGATCAATACAAACTCACAATGAAAAAGTTTTAGAAGTTGAGTTAGGTAATAGATCAGCAATAAATATACAGAATGTTGAAAAAAATAAAGTTTTTCGAGGATCCCATTTATCTCTTAATAAATATTTCCAAAATGTTGATATTGCAGTAGCAGAAATTGATATTTTAGATGAAATTAAACATAATCAAAGAATTAGAGTACATTTAGGTACACAAGAAGTTATAGCAAGAATATTATTTGTTAAAGATAGTGAAAAAAAAATAGGACTTTTAAAGTTTGAAAAAAAAATTGTGTGTTCTTTTCTAGATAGGTTTATTATTAGAAGTTTTTCACCTGTAACAACAATTGGTGGAGGAAAAATTTTTGATATAAATATTTCTGGGAAATGGTCCGAGAAAAAAATATATATGATGAATTTATTAAGCAAAACAAAAAAAAGTGATATAATTCATGAAATTGTAAACTACAGAACAAAAAATATCTTTAATGAGATGGATTTATGTTATCATTTAGGATTATCAAAAAGTTGTATAAATGAAATAATAAAAGACAATTTTAATTTTTGTTATTTTGGAGAAAATAATCCATGGATTACAACAAAAATTCGATTAAAAAAAATTCACGGAAAAATTTTTAATATAATTAATACTTATCATATTAAAAATCCTTACTTTAATGGGATAATTTTTGATCAGTTGAATCAAAAAGTACTGTTACCTGAATCCTTTTTAAAATTTATATTATATGATTTGTTGAAAAATAAATCATTGAAAATTTTTAAAGATTTATATTCAATTTATGATTTTCAAATTAAATTAGGGGAAGATGATAAAATCTTAAAAGATAAAATATTTAGAATAATTGATGATTATAAATTTGAAACCCCAGATTTTTCTTTTTTTATGAAAGAGTTAAAAATAGATGAAAAAAAATTAAAAAATCTTCTAAATATTGAAAAAAATAATAATAGTATTATAATAATTAATGGTACATTATTTTTTTCTTATAAGAATTATGTAAATTTATTAGATTCTTTAAAAGTTTTTTACAAAACAAATTACACCATGAGTGTATCTGATTTTAAAAAAATAGCAAAAACAACTAGAAAGTATGCTGTTCCATTGTTAGAATATTTGGATAAAGAAAATATTACATATAGAGATGGAAATGAAAGAAAATATAATAAAAAATAAGAAATCTACACCTGTAATGAGGCAATATTGGGAGGCTAAAAAGCAACACCCAGATTCTATAATGTTATTTAGAATGGGAGATTTTTATGAAACATTTGATGAAGATGCTAAAATAACTTCAAAAATACTAAATATTGCATTAACAAAAAGATCTAATGGTGCAGCATCTGCTGTTCCATTGGCTGGTTTTCCCTATCATGCTTTAGATCAACATGTTCATAAATTATTGGATTCTGGAAATAAAGTTGCTTTATGCGAACAAGTAGAAGATCCAAAACTATCAAAGGGTATTGTAAAAAGAGAAGTAGTAGAGATATTATCACCAGGTACAGCTATTTCAACAAAATTTTTAAATGAAAATGAAAATAATTTTTTAGCAAGTTTTTTCTTAAAAAATCAAGATATTGGTTTTTGTATTCTAGATAATTCAACAGGGGAGTTTTATTGTGGAGAATCAACTTTTAATAGAACAAGAAAAATTGTAGACCAATATCAGATTAAAGAAATTATTATTCCAAAATCTCAAGAAGAAAAATTTATAAAAATATTTAAAGATAATATTATGTTAACAATATATGATGATTGGAAGTCTGATTTTGATTCTTGTTATAATAGGTTAATTAAACAGTTTAAATGTAATTCTTTGAAAGGATATGGAATTGATAGTAAAAAATTATCAGTAATTGCCTCAGGTGCAACTTTGTTTTATTTAGATAATAATTATTTTGGAAAAACTAATCATATTACTGGATTATCTCAAATAATTGATGATGGATATATGAAAATTGATGATTTCACTTTTAGAAATCTTGAAATTTTTGAATCTATGAGCACGCAAAATAAAAAAGGTACATTAATAAATAGTATAGATTTCACTTTAACTGCTTCAGGAAGTCGTTTATTAAAAAAACATTTAAGAAGACCATTGAATGATTTAAAAAGAATTAAGAATCGATTAATGTTAGTTGATGAATTATTTGTTAATAAATCATTACTAAAAAATATTCGAGGATTTTTAAAAAATACATATGATATTGAAAGAATCATAGGTAAAATTTCTAATCAAAAGTCAAATCCAAGAGATTTAATTAATTTAGCATTGTCAATAGAAAAATTAAACGAAGTTAAAAATTGCGTAACTAAAGAAGATGAATATTTATTTAAAACTATAAAAAATATTAAAAATAATAATAGTATTATGAACTTAATATTTTCATCAATCGATGAAGATTGTCCTATAAATATTAATAAAGGTGATTTTATTAAATCAGGAATCAATAAAGAACTTGATAAATATAGAGATATATCAAAAAATGCCAATAAATGGCTTGTTGATTACCAAGAAAGGTTAAGAGAGTCTACTAAGATTAATAGTTTGAAAATAAACTATAATAAAATTTTTGGTTACTATATTGAAATTAGAAAAATACATTTAGATAAAATTCCAGATTTTTTCATTAGGAAGCAAACCTTAGTAAATAGCGAAAGATATTATACTTCTGATCTAAAAGAGTATGAAGAAAAGATTTTATCGTCAACTGATAAATGTATTGAAATTGAGAAATCAATTTATGATAATATTCAATCTAAAATAACATTATCATTTAATAAAATTCAAAATAATGCTCATATAATTGCATATTTAGATATTATATGTTCTCATGCTACCCTTGCAATTAATTATAATTATACTATGCCTAAATTTTCTAAAAAATCAGTCTTTGAATTAGAAGAATCAAGACACCCCGTAGTTGAAAGATTATTACCTGTAAATGAGCAGTATATTCCAAATAATCTTATGTTAGATAATTCAAGTAGACAAATAGCAATTATTACAGGTCCAAATATGGCAGGAAAAAGTACTTATCTTAGACAGGTTGCTATTATAGCACTTTTATCTCAAATTGGTTCATTCGTTCCAGCAGAAAAATGTACTATTGGATTGGTTGATCAATTATTTACTAGGGTTGGTGCAAGTGATAACTTAGCTGGTGGTGAATCAACATTTTTAGTTGAAATGAATGAAGCTGCAAATATCTTAAATAATGCTACTTCAAAAAGTTTAATTATTCTTGATGAGATAGGTAGGGGCACAGCAACATTTGATGGTTTATCCTTAGCATGGTCAATAACCGAATATTTACATAATAATAAAAAAGTTGGTGCTAGAACGATGTTTGCAACACATTATCATGAATTAATTTTTTTAGCAGATAAGCTTAAAAAAGCATTTAACCTTAATATTGAAGTTAAGGAGTATAATGACGAATTGATTTTTTTAAGGAAAATAAAAGATGGTGGTGCTAACAAAAGTTATGGAATACAAGTTGCTGAAATGGCTGGTTTGCCATATAAAATTATATCTAGAGCAAAGGAGTTACTTTTAAAATTTAGTAACGAAAAAACTAATAATAATACAGTTAATGAGAACAATAATAATCAATTGAATTTATTTAAAATTGAATCTAAATTAATAAAAAAAATAAAATCCATTGATTTGAATAAATTATCTCCAATTGAATCATTAAACTTTTTAAACGAGTTAAAAAATGAATTCAAAGATAATTAATTTAATTTTAAGTATTTTTTTTATTTCATTCATTTTTGCTAGTAATCAAAACTCAATTTACTTTTTTTCAAAAAGTACTAAAACTTTTTCATTATCAAATATTCATTATATATCTAAAAATATTGATGGATTATTTTATCAGCCCATATCAAAAGATTTAAATTTAGAAAAAAATTTTTCCATTTCTTTTGCTGAATTATTTAATAATCAATTTAATGTAATTAAAATAGGCTACTGTTTAAAGAGTACTAATAAAAATAAATTGAGTTTTGGTTTTATTAAAAGAAGTTTAGATGATTTATTTTATACAAATAATGCATGGAACTACAGTGAGTTATTAACTCCTGAACTTAGTGATATTGAATATGATAGTATATCAGATTTGGACTATGAAGATTTTGGATTTATTTTTAGTTATGATAAATATTTTAATGAAAAAATAATTAATTAAAAATTCAAGCCATACTTTAATAAAATACATTCAAATACAGCTTATGGATTTGATTTAGATTTTTTCTATGCTACCAGTTTTTTAAAATTTGATTTCATCATTGGCATTGAAAATTTAATTTCAAAAAAAAAAATGGACGTCAGGTTTAGTTGAAGAAAATAATTTAAATTATTTTTTTAGTAATACTTTGAATTTGAGAAAAATAAGATTGATTCATCAATTAAATAGCTTGAATTCCAATCAAATTGCTGTTGATTATAATATTAATAATTTTTTTAACTTTCGATTTGGATTTTCTAATGAAAACAAAGAATCAATTGGTTTTGGGATTGAGACTGTTTTTTTTGATATTGATTATGCATATTTTAATAATCAATTTGGCTTGGGTAAATCAACTCAAATTAGTTTACTATTTAAAAATATTTAATTTTATTATTTATTGTAAAAGTAATATATAAATTGTAATATTCTTGACTTTAAAATCATAAGGAGTTAATTCAATGATTACCAGTATGACTGGTTACGGTAAATCAGAAAATAAAAATAAAAATTTCTCTGTAAATGTTGAGATAAAATCTGTTAATAATAGATTTTTTGAACCTATTTTAAAATTACCTCGTTCGATAAAAGATTATGAACAAATTATTACTAATTTATTGAAGAAAGAATGTGAGAGGGGACGAATTTATATTAATATATCTATAATTAGAAATAATAATTACAATCATTTTAGACTTAATAAAAATATATTAAAATCTTACTTAAGTATTATTAAAGAAATGAATCAGCATGCAAATTTAAAAGAAAGTTTTTCTGCGATTAATTTGATGAAGTTACCCGAAATATTAGAAAATGTTGATTTAAATGAAAAAAATCGAGGTATAAAAAATATTACTATTAGTACTGTCAAAAGCGCAATTAAAGATTTTAAAAAATTTAGACTTAGAGAAGGAAAAAACTTATATATAGAAATTAATAAGTATCTTAAAAAAATTAAAAATACTTTGCATAAAATTGAAAAATTTTCTAAAAAAAATACACAGAAAGAGCTTGCAAATTACAAGAAAAAAATTAAAAATTACATGCCTAATTTTTCTAAATTAGAAGATGATCGTTTATATCAGGAAATAGCTATTATTATTGAAAAAAAAGATATTAGTGAAGAAATTGTAAGACTTAATAGTCATTTAGACTTATTTAATAGTTATTTAAATAGTAAGAAAAGTGAAGGAAAGAAAAAAAACTTTTTACTTCAAGAAATGAATAGAGAGATAAATACAATAGGATCTAAATCAGATAATATTAAAATAAAACATCTAGTTGTTGATATTAAAAACAACTTGGAAAAAACAAGAGAACAGGTGCAAAATATACTATGAAAAATAAAACTGGAAAACTTATAATTCTTTCAGCTCCATCAGGTGCAGGTAAAACGACAATTTGTAAAAATCTTCTAAGTTTAAATGATAACTGGAAATATTCAATTTCAGCAACTACTCGTCCAATGCGAGAGAATGAAATTGATGGAAAAGATTATCATTTTTTATCAAAAGAAAAATTTGAACATAAAGAAAAATTTGGTGAATTTATAGAATGTGAATGGGTCCATGGAAATAGATATGGAACACCAGTTCAACCTCTTGAAGATGCTCTTAATAACGGTGATGCATTTTTATTAGATGTTGATGTTAAAGGTGCGATGAATTTAATAGAAGAATTTGAGGAAGATTGTTTATCAATATTTATTGAACCTCCAGGAATGAACATTCAAGAAAAATTAGAAAGTTTAAATGAAAGATTACTTAAAAGGGGTGGTTCCAATGAAACATTAATTAAGCAAAGACTTAAAAGATTTGAATTAGAATTAAGTTATAAAGAAAAATTCAATTTAAGCTTTATTAACGAAGATCTAAATGAAACAACAAATGAAATAGATAAAAAAATCAAGGAGAATTTATAATGAATGTAGAAGCAGTATCTTTTAAAAAGTTTTATAAGAATAAAGAAAATATATATAAAAATATTATGTTAATTTCCAAACGATCTAGACAAATTATCGATCAGAGATTTATGGAAATGGAAGCATTACTCAACATCGAGGATACAGAACAGTTAAATGAAATCGATAGTGATATAATTGGTAAACCAAAATCTATTTCTATAGCTATGGATGAACTTCTTGATAATGATTTAGAATATTCTTCATTTTCAGATGATAATGATGAAAATGAATGATGCATTAAAAAAATATTTTTTTCAATACAGGGATATTTTTAATACAAAAATATATATTGAAAATAAAGTTCTTTTAAAAAAGAATTTTATTAAAAATCAAACTTCTTTTGATTTTGAAATTATAGGAAATTATAATTCTAATATTTTATTTATTGAAGATTTTTTTATTGATAGTCAATTTCCATCACTTTTAATAAAAAAATCTCATGATTTGTTAAAAAAAATTTTAGAGTCTATTAAATTAAGCTATAAAGATATCCATATAATTAGAATTAATAGAAAATTAGGTTTTAATAACATTTCTATATTAAATGAATTTGATGAAAAGATTAAAAATAAAACTAAAAAAGTTATAATATCTCTTGGTTCTAGTATTTTGAATGATTACCAGCAAATTGAAACCTCAAGAAATAAAAAGTTAAAATATAAAAATATTGATTTAATGTTTACCTACCATCCAAAAGATTTGATTACTAATGAAAAGTTGAAAAGAGATACATGGAGTGATTTTAAATATTTAAGAGATAATTATATATATGGATAATAAGAAAAGCTTAAATAATACTATTGCTAAAATGATGCCCTATGCTCCTGAAGCTGAAAAAGCTGTATTGGGATGTATGCTTATTAATCAAGAATCTGTTTCAATAGCTATTCAGAAATTATCATCGGAAAGTTTTGAAAAGAAAAATTCTTTAATTTTTAAGAATATGGAGCGCTTATTTAATAATAATGAAAATATTGACTATGTGAGTTTAGGTAATGAGTTAGAAAAAAATAATGAATTAGAATTAATTGGTGGTTACCACTATTTAACAGGTCTTGCAAATAATGCCCCATCAGCAGAAAGTGTTGATTATTATGCAAATATTGTAAAAGAATATGAAATAAAAAGAAGAATAATTGAAGTATCCCAAAAAATTAATGATGAAGCTTATGAAAGCAAAGAAGATGCAAATAATATTCTTGATAAAGCTGAACAAATACTTTTTGATATTTCAAAGGATGTTCAAAAAGGAAAATTTCGAGAAATTGAACCTATTCTTCATGAAGTTTTAGATTCATGGGGCAATAGAAAATCAGGATTATTAACTGGAGTGCCTTCTGGATTTTATGATTTAGATAATTTACTATCAGGTTTCCAAAATAGTGATTTTATTGTTTTGGCTGGGAGACCTTCAATGGGGAAAACAGCATTAGCATTAAATTTTTCAAGAAATGCAGCTCTAGATCACGATATCAAAATTGGTTTTTTTAGTTTAGAGATGTCATCTAAACAATTAGTAGAGAGATTAATTACCTCTGAATCTAAAATAGATAGTCATTTGGTAAGAACTGGTAAATTACCTAAGCATGAATGGAAGAAATTATCAAATTCAGCTAATAATTTATCTGAATCATCTCTTTTTATAGATGATACAGCTGATTTGAATATCATGGAGTTAAGAGCTAAAGCTCGACAACTAAAAGCTGAAAAAGATATTGATATTATTTTTATTGATTATATACAGTTATTACATGCTCCTAACCATGAAAGTAGACAGCAAGAAATTTCATATATATCAAGGTCTTTAAAAGCTTTGGCTAAGGAATTAAATATTCCTGTAGTTGCTCTATCACAATTATCAAGAGCTGTAGAATCTAGAACTGACCATAGACCTATTATGTCAGATTTACGTGAAAGTGGTGCAATTGAGCAAGATGCAGATGTAGTTCTTTTTGTTTACAGAAAATACGTATATTCAAAAAATGAAGAAGATGAAGGATTGGGAGAGATAATTGTCTCAAAACATAGAAATGGTCCAACTGGTTTAGTAAAAGTAACCTTTGTAGATAAATATGCTAGATTTATGAATATGGATTACTCTTCTTCAGATTCAAATTATCAAAATATTCCAAATTAAAATATGATTATTGACTCTTTAAAAAATATTTTGCCATTTACGGATAGCAAAATTGATTCTGATTTTAAAAAAATTTTAAAAAAATTTCCTGAACAATATATTTTAAAAAGTAAAGATATAGAATTATTGTATAACGCTTATACTTTAGGTTTAAAAGCACATAATGGACAAAAAAGAAAATCAGGTGAAGATTATTTTACACACTGTATCGCAGTATCAAAACAATTAATAGATTGGAATATGGATTTATCAACTGTAATAGCAGGTTTGCTTCATGATACAATTGAAGATACTATTATAACATATGAAGATTTGAGTTCTAAATTTGGAGATGAAATTGCAATTTTAGTAAAACAGGTTTCAAAATTATCAGGTATAAAATATAGAAATGTTGAAAAAAGACAAGCTGAAAATTTTATGCAGATGTTTTTATCAATATCAAAAGATTTAAGAGTTATAATTATTAAATTTTCAGATAGATTGCATAATATGAAAACATTAAATTTTTTACCTAAAGATAAACAAAAAAGAATTGCTTTAGAAACTTTAGAATTATATGCTCCATTAGCTCATAGATTAGGCATGAATAAAATAAAAATGGAATATGAAGATTTATGTTTTAAAATATTAAATTCTAACTCATATAAAAAAATTGTTTCAGATGTTAATTCAACAAAAAAACAAAGACAAAAATATATTGATCGTTTTATTAAACCAATATCGATACAATTAAAAAATTATAACATTGATACAATTCCTTTCGGAAGACCTAAACATTATTATTCAATACATAAAAAAATTGAAAGTAAAGATAAAGTCGTAAGTGAACTTTACGATTTGGTAGCTGTTAGAATTATAGTAAATAAATTAGAAGATTGTTATGTAGTTTTAGGAATAATACACCAACTATACACACCGATACAAAAAAGATTTAAAGACTATATAGCAACACCCAAAAGTAATGGTTATCAATCCATACATACAACAGTTTTTGGTGATAATGGAGAAATGACAGAAGTTCAAATTAGAACAAAAGAAATGGATAAATTAGCAGAAATAGGTGTTGCTGCACATTGGAGATATAAAGAAAACAAAAATCATCCATCAAAGGATAAAGAGTTAGATAAGCATATTTCATGGTTGCGAGATTTAGTAGAAATGTTGCAAGATGATCATAGAAATCCTCAAGAAATGATGGAATTATTAAAAATTGATTTGTTTGATAATGAAATTTTCACTTTTTCTCCTAGAGGGGATGTTCATAAACTTCAGGTTAATTCAACACCAATTGATTTTGCTTTTGCAATCCATACGCAAGTTGGAATGAGGTGTAAAGGTGCAAAAGTTAATGGTAAGTTAGTTCCTCTTAATACTCAGTTGAAAAATGGTGATAAAATTGATATTATTACTTCAGATAATCATTTTCCTAATCAAGCTTGGCTTAAAATTGTTCAAACATCCAAAGCAAAGACTCATATAAAAAGATATATAAAAAAGGAAGAAGAAATAGCATCAATAATTTTAGGTAAAGAAATTGTTGAAAAATATTTAAGAAAAATTAGCAGGATAAATTTAATGAAAAAATTAAATAAACATCCTGAATTACTAGGATATAATAATTCAAATATAATTTATTCAAATATAGCAAAAGGTAAAATTATTATTGATGAAGCTATACTTAAATATGATGAGTCTTTAATAGATCAATCAAGTATAAAAATTGATAAAGAAGATTCATTAACAAGAAAATTTATAAATAAAGCAAGAGGTATTGCCAAAGGAGTTAAAGTTGGTGGTATTACTAATGCTCTTATTTATTTTCCTAAATGTTGTAGTCCAATTCCAGGAGATAATATAATTGGATATGTTACTAAAGGTAAAGGTGTAACAATTCATAGAACAAATTGTAAAAACGCACCAATTGATAAGTTGAAAAATAGATATATCGAAGTTGAATGGGACTTTGCAAGAAATTCATCTTTTTTAGTAAGGTTGAAAATTAAAATTGAAGATAGAAAGCATTTATTAAAAGATTTAACTGAGTCTACATCATCTATGAATATTAATATAAAAAGTGTAGATATTAGTGCTTCTGATGGTATAGCTACTTGCTTAATGATTATAGAAATTTATGATATTAAAGAATTAAATAGGTTAAAAAAGAGAATTTATAAGAATATTAATCCAATAGATTTTAAAAGAGTATGAAATGAAAAAAAAATATACAAAGAAAGATATAATCAAAAGAGCTTCTTATAAACTTCATATGACACATAATGATTGTAAAATAATTACAGATTGTATATTAGAAATTTTTGAAGAAATGTTTACAGAAAACAAAGATTCAATTAATATTGAGCTTAGAAATTTTGGAGTTTTCAGTGTATTCAAAACAAAAGAAAGACAAAATGCTTTAAATCCAAGGACAAAAGAAAGAGTTACAATACCAGAAAGAAAGAAAGTAGTTTTTAAACTCAGCAAAAAAATCAAAAAAAAATTATATGATAAATAGAATTCTTGCAATTGATTATGGCGAAAGAAAAATTGGTTTAGCAATATCTGATCCATTATGTATAATTGCAAAGCCGTATAAAACTATTACTAATAATTCAAAAAAAGATTTGTTAGATAATATTAAAAAAATTATTAAATCAAAAAATATAAATAAGATTGTAATTGGTTTACCAATAACATTAAAAAATACTTTTTCAAAACAAACACATAAAGTTCAAGAATTTATCGATTATATTTCAAATTCATTAGATATTGAAATCATTGTAGTTGATGAAAGATTAAGTTCATTAGAAGCAAAAAAATCTCTCATAAATCAAGGGATAAAAACTGGTCATAATAAAGAAGATATCGATATGACAGCAGCAGCATTATTTTTACAAAACTATTTNAATTATCTTGAAAAATAAAAATTTATTATTAATTGTTTTATCTGCATTAGTTTCAGGTATAGCACAGCAGCCGTTTAATTTAGGNTTTCTTCTTTGGTTTTCAATTATTCCATTNATTCACAGTATTATCAAATTAAAAAATTACAGAGATTTATTTAAGTATTCATTTATATGGGGATTTTNATATCATCTTTCGACAGTTTATTGGCTATCTCAAAATATTGGGACAGTACCAATAATAGCTTTTCTATCAATGATGCTGACAGTTTTTTATCTAAGTTTTAATACAATTATAATTACATCAATTTGGTTTTATTTAAAAAAGAATACTCTAACCTACAATTTAATCTTACTTCCAATTATATGGACTTTAGTTGAATATATTAAATCATATGGATTGTTAGCTTTTCCTTGGACTAGTGTAGCTAATTCTCAAATAGATTATTTATATCTAATTCAGATATCTGAATTCACGGGTATTTATGGTATTACATTTTGGATAATTTCGATAAATGTTATTTTATATTCTATATATAAAAAAATATCAAAAAATAAAATTTATATTTTATCTATAGTATTTATTTTTCCTTGGATATTAGGATTAGTTCTATATAAAAATGTTAAATCACATTATATCAATGATTTTAAAATTGCTTTAATTCAACCAAATATTAATTTATATGATTCAAGAAATTTCTCTAAGGGACAACAGTTACTTGATAGTTTAATTGAACAGACTTCATTATCATTAAATAAAAAGATTAATTTAATTTTATGGCCTGAAGCAGCATTACCCTTTCATAATATAAAAAATGGCAAAACATTTGATTATATTAAAGAAAGATTACTTAGTAATAATAAAATATCAATTTTATCAGGAGATATAACTGATAAAAATGATAAAGTATATAATTCTGTTATTCTTTTTGATAAATCTGGTGTTAAATCAATTTATAATAAACAAAGACCTGTACCATTAGCTGAGCAAGTTCCCATGTCTGAAACATTTCCGTTTTTAAAAAGTATTAATTTAGGTGTAGCTAATTATTCAAGTGGTAAAAAAGATGTTTTATTTGAAATTGGTAATTTTAAATTTTCTTCTTTAATTTGTTATGAATCAGTTTTCCCTGAAATAAATAGAAGACATGTAAATAAAGGGGCAGATTTTATAACGTTTTTGGTAAATGATGCTTGGTATCCATATGGACCTGAGCCAGAACAACATGCTAGACAGTCAGTTTTTAGAGCTATTGAGAATAGAAAATCTGTAATTAGATGTGCAAATACAGGAATTTCAATGATTATAAATCCAAATGGAGATATAATTCAGAAAACACAATTAAATACTAAAGCAATGCTAACTGAAAATATAAAAGGGACTGATTATAAAACTTTTTATACTAAATTTGGTAATGTTTTTGCACAGGTATTATTACTAATTATTGTTATTTTAATTTTGAAAAAATATTTTAGATATGATAAAATTTTATAAATACTATTTGTTCCTTATATTTTTAACTTTAAGTTTTTCTTCTTCAATGTTAAAATCTGTTATTTTTCCTGGATGGGGGGAGCTAAATGAATATAAAGCTTTAGCTCACGATAATGATTTGGAAAATATTTCTTATATAAAAGAAAGATCAAAATATATTATGTTCCAAGAATCCATGTTATGGATTGGTTTATATATTTTCAATGATTTAAATAAAACCTATAAAAATGATTATCAGATTTTAGGGATTGTTAACGCTGGAGTAGATTGGACAGGAAAAAATGAATTATTTGCAGCTAATGTTGGCAATTTCAATAATTTACAAGAATATAATGATTATAAATTTTTAACTGGTCAATATGATGATGTTTACCTGAATGAGGGGTATAATTGGGANTGGCAAAATAATAATAATAATCGATTAAATTATGATAGGACAAGAAATAAAAGTGAAANATATGATAAATATAANTCATATATAGCAGCAGGTTTAATCATAAATAGAGTCATTTCATCTTTTGATGTGTTAAATATAATGAAAAAACATGGAAGAGTTATTTCTTTTGATTATGAGGAAAATTNAACTNATATCAAATTAAATCTTAATTATCATTTTTAAAATTTTGTAAATTTATAAGTTATTTTTTAGAAATTATGCCCTCGTAGCTCAGCTGGATAGAGCATCTGCCTTCTAAGCAGAGGGTCACACGTTCGAATCGTGTCGAGGGTACAAAAAACCTCCTTTTAAAGGAGGTTTTTTTATAAAAATTGTTTTTAATAACTTAGAATTTATTTTTTGGCNAAGCTTGATCCTATAAAAAAAGAAGCTAGCATTGCAACAAATGCTGATAGNGATTTTATACCTTTAATATTTGTATTTAACGGATCGAAATATATTATACANTTATAGAAAATTATATAAATAGCAATAGTACATAATATCCAAATTATTATTTTATAAAAAACTTTTCATNCAATAATTTTCTTTAAATTAATTAAAATAAAAAATATTTTTTTAAATGTATTTTTAATATAATTTTCTAAATGAATAATAGTTCACTATATATAATTACTTTTATAAATATAATTTTTTCATGTCCTGAAGGATATACTGAAAGTTCTAATTCGTCTCAAGAAGATTGTATTCCTGAACTATTTAATTATAATTCATCAACTCAACAAGCAGCATACTTTTTTAATAACGTTTATTTAGATGGTGTTTTATTAGATGATGATGACTGGGTTGGAGCGTTTAATGGAGAAACTTGTGTTGGTTCTAGAAAGTGGAATATAAGTCAATGTAATGGGATTTGTGATGTACCAGTTTTAGGTCAAGATAGTCAGTTAACTCAAGGCTATATGGTAAATGGTTTAGTCCCCAGTTTTAAAATATTTAAAGCATCTACTTTATCTTATATAGATGCAAATCCATCAGTAAATTNTCCGTGGTCNAATTTTTCTACACCAATATTAGATNTTTTNTATGGATGNNANGGNGATTGTTTNCAAGANNNTGTNAATNNAANTNTTAGNTTATNTNATGGNTGGAATTGGATNTCTTTAAATNTNATTNATNATGATATGTCATTAAATTCNNTNNTNTCTTCTATNNATGGNAATGCNCANTTTATTAAAANNCAACANTATTATGCTGANTANTATGATGATTTTGGATGGTTNGGNTCTTTAAATNANNTNNATAATAAATCAATGTATAANNTTAAAATG
>PAHD01000014.1:0-10759 GCA_002704685.1 Fidelibacterota bacterium | reverse complement strand
TGANGATAATATNAATATNTCNGCATTTTCTGTNNATNNTTCAACATNNGNTCATTGATTTATTTNNTGGNTGGAANTGGNTTGGNTATACACCTCAAAATTCTTTAGATATAAATANTGCATTAGTTAATATTCCAAATGGAACAGNTGATTTTATTAAAAGTCAATATTATTNTTCTGAATATTATGATGATATAGGTTGGTTTGGTTCTTTGGAGCAAATGGAACCNTATNTAGGATATTTATTNAGAGTNAATGAAGATNTAAGTTTTACATANAATCAAAANTTTTNNAATAGANNTTTNNNATTATATNAAGATNNNNATGATTTTANNATTANTATNNANGATTATGAATTTAACGGTGTTATAACTGCAGCTATATATTTTGAAAATAAAAGGGTTGANAACTATGACTATATTCTATTAGCATATGATNAAAATAATAATTTAATTGGCAAAGCTACTGCCTTATATTTTCCAGTTGATGGTAATTTGATTTTTCCTTTAATGATTTATGGTAATGAAAGTCAAAGTCAAGTGTATCTAAAAGTTTATAACGAAAAATTAGAAAAATATTATAACATTGATCAAAATTTCACTTTTAGTATAGACATGATTAATGGAGATGCAATTAACCCTGTTAAATTGATGGCATCTAATTTTATTGACCAATTTTCAATTAGTAATCCCTANCCAAATCCTTTTAATCCCACGGTTAATTTTAGTTTAGATTTAGAAAGTGANAATTTTGTTNATATAGTAGTTTATAATTTATACGGACAAAAGATTGATAAAATTCAATCTGGATTTTTATCTTCAAGCATTCATCACTTCAAATGGGATGCTAAAAATTTTTCAAGCGGTATATATTTTATCGAGACAAATATAAATAATTATACAAGAACAAATAAAGTTATTTTAATCAAGTAGTTAAAACAAAACTATTGATTTATATCACAAGTTGAAGTTTGTTAAATTTTTTATTGATATAAGTCACATAATTTATTATATTGTATCATTACATTTCTTGCGGAAATTATAAAAAATATTTTTTAAAAAAAGGAGTATACAATGAAAAAGGCTACTATGAGCACTTTATTTTTTCTTGTTTTTTTAGGTCTATCATTTGGATCTGAACTTGAACCTAAAGAAAANAANACGAAAANTAAACCTATAAATAAAGAGTTTAGAGAAAATATAATTAAAGAAGCATCAATTAAATTTTCNAATACTAAAATTGATAAATATAAAGAAAAAACTAAAGATNTNTCAANTAAGAANGANNAAGANCAANAAGTTGAACAATCTAGTTTGATTACAAATAAACCTGAAAAGGTTCTTAAATCTTATAATTTTAATCAAAAGAAAATTAACGAAAGTAATATTAATAAAAATAATGTTATTGAAAAAGATTCTAAATCAAAAATTATTGGTAAAACTAAGATTTCAAAAAAAGAAGGTCGTGATAAACCTAAGAGGGGTATTGTAAGTACTTATAATGCCAATTCTTATCGTTGCGAAGATACAGACAATGGTGCTGTTGATCCATATGGTGATGACTGTGCTGCATACAATAATTTCCCTTCATGGTGTGGTAATTACGATGACGATGACTTCTTTTCATTAGAAATGTGTTGTGTCTGTGGTGGAGGAACTGGTTCTACTGGAGATGATGGTGGATCGGATGACGCTGGTGCTGATGATGGTGGTGATACAGGCGGTTCTGATGTTTGTGAATTTACTGAATGTACTTTAACTTTGATTGATTCATATGGTGATGGATGGAATGGTAATGTTTGGTCATCAGGTGATCAAAGTGCAACTTTAGAAGATGGAGTTCAGGGTACAGCTAATTTATGTTTTGATTTAGAAACAGAAAATACTTACACATGTGATGGTGGATCATACCAGACAGAAGTTTCTTGGGAATTAGTATGTAATGGTGAACTGATTGTTAATGGAGGTGCTCCAGCATCAGGTGGTTTTGGTGGTTCAACTGTTCCAGGTTGTACAGATCCAAGTGCAGATAATTATAATTCTGAAGCAACTATAGATGATGGTTCTTGTATTTTTGGTAATTGTGCTCCAGGTACTGTCCCATGTGCTGATGGTGTACAATGTATTACTGCTTCTTTTGTTTGTGATGGTTCAATTGAATATGGTAATGCTTCTTGGGGACCNGATTGTGATGATGGTTCTGATGAAGGAGCAGAATGTTGTGAATCAGGTGATTATGCTGATGAAGTTTGTGTTGAAGACTGTGCAGGTAATATACTCGGTGATGCTATTTTAGATGATAGTGGAGAATGTTGTGTATCAGGACAAATTGATGAATGTGGTGTTTGTGATGGAACTGGTAGTTTAGATGATAATGGTGATTGTTGTGAATCTGGATACTTTGATCAATGTGGTGTTTGCGATGGTCTTGGAGATACATGTGATTGTTCAGGTTATACATTAGTCGTAGGTGGTGGAAGTTATGATAGTGAAATTACATGGGAAATTGTTGGACCTAATGATGGAAGTGATGATGGAGGTGCAGCTACTGATGGTGGTGATACAGGAGGTGATGATGTTTGTGAAGATACAGACAATGGTGCTGTTGATCCATATGGTGATGGCTGTGCTGCTTATAATAGTTNTCCTTCTTGGTGTGGTAATTACGATGATGATGATTTCTTTTCATTAGAAATGTGCTGTGTATGTGGAGGTGGTGAAGGTGGTTCTGATGATAGTGGTGATACAGGTGATGATGATGTTTGTGAAGATACAGATAATGGAGCTGTTGATCCATATGGTGATGATTGTGCTGCATACAATAGCTTTCCTTCCTGGTGTGGTAATTACGATGATGATGACTTCTTTTCATTAGAAATGTGTTGTATATGTGGTGGTGGTGAAGGTGGGTCAGATGATGGTGGCGCTGATGGTGGTGGTGACTCAGAATCAGAGTCAGCAGCATCAGGATCAGCTGGAACATATGACCTATGTTTAGAAGATGGTTCTTACACTTTTAATGGTTTTGATTCGTACGGAGATGGATGGAATGGTGCTACTGCAGTTTTAACAAATGCTGATGGTGGAGTTTTATATACATTTATTCTCGAAGGTTCAAGTGATAGTTGGTCAATAGAATTGCCAGGAGAAGTTGATACAACAGTGTATGGCTGTACTTTTGAAGATGCGCCTAATTATAATCCAGAAGCTGATGCTGATGACGGTACATGTGAATTCTTTGCTGGAGCAACATGTGGTGCTGGAGGATATTTTGCACCATGGTTATCATATCCAGGTTTTTTAGATTGTACTACAGGATATTGTATGTATGATTTAGATGGTGATGGATCCGCTGATGCTGTTGGAGATGGTTTATGTTCTGATGGTTCAACTAGTTCTGATTTATCATGCGAACAATTCGATTGTGATGGTGGTGATTGTCAAGATTGTAGCGGAGATTGCCTTGGAACAGATGTTGCTTCTGTTGAATGCTGGGATGGTTCATTAGCATGTTCTGATGATGATTGTCCAGAAATTCCTGAATGTCCAGCTGATACTTGTGAACTTACTATGTTTGATTCATGGGGTGATGGTTGGAACGGAGCAACATTTAGCTCAGCTAATGATTCTGTAACTCTTGAAGGTGGAAGTGAAGGCTTTGCACTTGTTTGTTTTGATTTATCTTCATCAAATGATTTTACAGTTGGTGGCGGAACATACGATAGTGAAATATCATGGACTCTTGATTGTGCTGATGGTAATCCATTATCTGGTGGTGCACCATATTCTGGATGTATTGGCGCAGATTGTCCAGAAGAGTTAACCTGCGATGAAGCTTGGGATTTATGTTTAGAAACCTTAGTTGGAACTGAATATTATGAAGCATGTAGCGCAGAGGATTGTGTTGGTGGTCCTGGTGGTGAATGTGATGGTAATGTAGTTCCTGGATTATCAGCTGAATGTGGAGCTGTAGCATCTACAGTAGGTTCTGGAGAATGTCCGGATCCTTGTGGAGGTGGTTCAGATGATGGAGGTGGTCCAGATCTTTGCTTTGGATTAGTTATTGCGATGTTTGATTCTTACGGAGATGGTTGGAATGGTAATATTCTAACTGTAGGAGACCAAACATTCTCTTTAGATGATACAACAGATGGTGATGGTTTATCAAGTGGAACAGCTTGTTATGAAGGTCCATTAGATGTCGTTGTAACATGTGGTGGAGGATCTTATCCATCTGAAGTATCTTGGAATATGTTTGATTATACTGGTAGTGTTGTATTAGGCGGAGGTGCACCTTTTGATGGTTGCTTAGGCGACTGTAGTGGAGGCACTGATGATGGTGGTGCTGATGATGGTGGTGCAGGCGACTGTGTAGATACTGATAATGGTGCTGTTGATCCATATGGTGATGATTGTGCTGCATATAATGCATTCCCATCTTGGTGTGGAAATTATGATGATGATGATTTCTTCTCATTAGAAATGTGTTGTATCTGTGGAGGAGGTGATTCTTCTGGAGGTACTGATGATGGTGGTGCAGATGATGGTGGTGCAGATGATGGCGGTGCAGATGATGGTGGTGCTGGCGAGTGTGTAGATACTGATAATGGTGCTGTTGATCCATATGGTGATGATTGTGCTGCATATAATGCGTTCCCATCTTGGTGTGGAAATTATGATGATGATGATTTCTTTTCACTAGAAATGTGTTGCGTTTGTGGAGGAGGTGATTCTTCAGGAACTGCTGATGGTGGTGGTGATGATGGTGGTGATGATTGTTTACTAGGTGATAACAATGATGATGAAACAATTAATGTACAAGATATTATATTGGTTGTTAATTATATCATGGGTACTGGTACTGATGATTTACCATGTGCTGATATGAATGATGATGGAACAATCAATGTACAGGATATTGTTGCTGTTGTTAATATTATCATGGGAATATCAGCTAGAGCAGAAAGTGCAACAGAAGCAACTCTTGTAATTAGAAATAATGATTTATTGATAAGATCTAATGGCTTTGTACAAGGTGTTGAGATTACATTAAGTCATGGAAATGATTTTTCAATTAATCTTGAAGAAGAATATGTTTCTGAATCTGTAACAAGTAAAAATAATACTAAAATAATCTTAGTTACTGATGGTTTAAACACTTTAGAAAAAATAGGAAATACTAGAGGTGAGTATAGTATATCAACTTATGTAGTTTCTGATAATAATGGAAATAGTGTTCTAACTAATCAAATTACAGAAATTTCAGATTTCATGTTGACAGAAGCATATCCTAATCCTTTTAATCCAACAACTAATCTATCTTTAGTTTTGTCTGAAGCTGGCTATGTGTCTGTTAAGGTATATAATATTGTTGGACAAGAGGTTGCAGTTTTAGCAAACGGAATATATGAAGCTAATGTTAATGGTCATCAATTAACATGGGATGCTTCAAATGTTTCAAGTGGAGTATATATTGTTAGAGCTGAAAGTTTAGGAAAAGTTTCAACTCAGAAACTAATGCTTCTTAAATAATAACATTTTACTAATGTTAAAAAAAGGGTCTATTTGTATAGACCCTTTTTTTTTATCTGTTATATTTAGTTTATATTTGAGTAGTAGATTTTTAAATTATAGTATAAACATAGGAGATTTTATAATGCCATCACTTGATATTGTGAGTATATATGATATGCAAGAAATTGATAATGCTGTAAATATTGTAAAAAGAGATATAGCAAATAGATATGATTTCAGAGGAACTAATTCTTCTATCAGCCTAGATAAATCAGAAAAAAAGATAAAAATTGAATCTAGTAGTTCTATGCAAAGAGAAGCAATTGTTGATATGCTAAAAGATCGTTCAATAACAAGAAAAGTTTCTTTGAAAACATATGACTTTAAAGAAGAAGAAAAAGCGTCAGGAATGAGTGTAAGGCAATACGTACATTTAAAAGAAGGTATTTCTAAAGAAAATGCAAAGACTATAAATAAGAAAATAAAAGAATATAAATTAAAAGTTCAAAGTCAAATTCAAGGAGATCAAATAAGAGTTTCTGGAAAAAAAATTGATGATCTACAAGATATAATGAATAGGTTAAAATCTGAGAAGTTAGATGTTGCCTTACAATTTATAAATTTCAAAAAATAATTAATATGAATGATTTGAAAATTAAACAGTTATTTGATTATGATTCATGGACCTATACATATTTATTATGGGATGAGGGCACAAAAAATTCTATAATTATTGATCCTGTTTTTGAGCAATCAGATAGAGATTTAAGTGTAATTAAAAAATTAGGTTTAAACCTACTTTATATTTTTGAAACACATGTTCATGCAGATCATATTACTGGTGCTTCTAATTTAAAAGAAAAGACTAGAGCTAAAATTTGTTATGGATCTAAGACGGGTGTTGATGGTGCAGATATATTTTTTGAGGATGGATATAAATTAAATCTAGATAATCATGAAATATTTGTAATTCATACTCCAGGACATACAAGTGGGTGCGTTTGTTATTATGTTAAGGGTTATATATTCACAGGAGATACGTTGTTTATTGAAGGAACTGGTAGAACTGATTTTCAAGAAGGGTCTTCAAATGATATATATGATAGTGTTAAAAATAAGATTTTTAAATACCCTGATGAAACAATAGTTTACCCTTGTCATAACTACAAAGGATTTTTATCTTCTACCATTGGTTATGAGAAAAAGTTTAATCCTAACGTTGGTAATAATATATCAAAAAAAGAATTTTTAGAAAATGAGCGAAAAAAAAATAGGCCTTATCCAAAAAAATTTGATACAGCTGTTCCAGCAAATTTAAAGTGTGGCAAGACTTAAATATCCCTTTTGAATTTTATAAAACAATATATTAAAGGCTTTTTATTAGTTTTTATAATTGTTCTTANATCANTATATNTNTCTTCNTTTATTTTAATCGGTTCTATATCAATTGCNATTATANTGGGNATTNTTATTAATAATTTTTATGGTTTAAATAANTCNTATAAAAAAGGAATTGATTTTTCTGAAAAACAATTATTATCNNTTGCTATTATNACAATGGGTTCANNTCTAAATTTTTCANTNNTATCNGAAATTGATTTAAANATTATTTTTAATTTAGTTTTAATAATTTTAGTATCTATTATTTTTTGTTTACTAATTGGTAAGTTATTTAATCTATCTAGTCATTTATCAATTCTTTTGGGTTTAGGTAATGGTATCTGTGGTTCATCAGCTATTGCAGGTGCATCATCAGTATTAAATTCTAAAGATGAAGATATTGTTTTATCTATTTCAACAATTAATTTTCTTGGTACTATTAGTATTTTTTTACTTCCAACAATAATTAATTCATTTCTAAATAGCGAAAATGCTGGATTTTTAATTGGTAGTACTATTCAAGCAGTAGGTCAAGTAACAGCAGCTGGCTTTATAATGAGTGATGAGATAGGAGAATTTGCAGTAATTATTAAGATGATAAGAATTTTAATGTTGGGTCCAATTTTAATATTATTAACATTATTTTTATTTAAAAAAAATAAGTCAAAAAAAAATATATTTTTTTCAATACCTCCTTTTATTATTGGATTTAGTATTTTGGTTCTTGCTGTTAATTTTAGCTTTATTCCTTTATTTATATTAGAAATTTTAAATACTATAAGTAAATATTGTCTTATTTTTGCAATGGCTGCAATTGGGTTAAATACTTCTTTAAAATCTATGGTTTCTAAGGGACCAAAAGTTCTTTTAGTAGCTTCAATATCTTTTTGTTTTCAAATAATTTTTGTTTTATACCTTTTATCATAATTTTATTACTTAAGGTCAATGAAATATATTAGATTATAATTAAATGTTTGTTCCGAATTATTTTAAATTAATCTTTTTGTTTATTTTTCTATCTAATTTGGTTTTTACAGATAATTACCAAAAAATTTTAGATTCAAGAAAAAATGCTATTACTAATGCAATTGAAAAAGTATCAAATGTTGTAGTTGGTGTAAATGTAACAAAAATTAAACAGCAAAGATTAAATCCTTTTNTTGATCCTTTCTGGGANGATTTTTTTCCTCAAAAAAGAACATATAAAGTTGAAAGTTTTGGATCAGGGGTTATTATTTCNTCTGATGGATNTATTNTAACNAATCAACATGTAGTTCAAAGTGCAACTGAAATAATTATTACAATGGTNGGAGGAGAAAAATATGAAGCAAAAATTATTGGTACAGATGAATTGACAGATATAGCTCTTTTGAAGATTGAAAAAGATGATTTGCCTCAAATAAATATTGGTGATTCAGAAAAGCTTATAATTGGTGAATGGGCTATTGCTTTAGGTAATCCATTAGGTCTTTTNAATGTATCAAATCAAGCAACNGCNACTGTTGGAATAATAAGTGGAATAAATATGGATTTTGGACAAAAAAGATCNGGTAGAGTATACCANAATATGATACAAACTGATGCTTCAATTAATCCTGGNAATAGTGGAGGAGCACTTGTTAANNCTGTTGGAGAACTNATAGGAATTAATACTTTTATAATGACAGGNGATTCATATTCAGAAGGTTCTATAGGAATAGGNTTTGCTATTCCAATTAATTTAGTTATGGAAATAATNAATGATTTAAAAAATAATGGNGAAATAAAAAGAAATTATAATACGGGNATTCAAGTTCAAAATTTAGATTCNATGATGCGTAAATATTTANAATTAGATATTGATTATGGAGTNATAATAACTAAAGTNGAAATTAATTCNAGTGGATANAGAGCTGGATTAAAACCAGGAGATGTAATATTAAAAGTTGATGATAAAGTAGTTAAAAAAACATCAGATATAATGAGAATTATTGATGAAGAACTTCATAGAACTGGTGATGATATTAAAATAACTATTTTAAGATCAGATTATATGTATGATATTTTGTTAAAGTTAGAAGGTGAAAAAACAGATTGGATGAGAATTAATTAAATATTAGTTCTTATTTAAGAATTTATTATATTTATAACTAATTGGAAAACCTTGAATTGTACAAAATTTATTGTAACTTAAATTTATGATATCTTATTTAAATATAAGAAAGAATGAATATAAACCAACTCTATACGGTTTCTTATATTCTTTCTTAATTGTATCTTTTTTCATTCTAAGTAAATCATATAGAGACTCACTTTTTTTAAATAATTTTACAAAAGAGGATTTATCATACTTATATTTAATTACTCCAATATTAACAGGACTTTTGGTATGGTTATCATTGTTAATCTTAAAAAAAGTTAATTTACCTCTTAAATCTTTAGTTATTCATTTGGTTGTATCTACTCTTGCTATATCTTTATTGCTAAGCTCAAATTTAAATTCGATTTTAATTTATTATATTTTTGTTGAATTCCAGATTTCTATTATTGCAATTTTATTTTGGGATGTATTGAGTGAGTCTTTTACAAATAGACAAGCCAAAAGATTGTTTGTTATTATAACCTCAGGAGGTTTTCTATCAGCCTTAATAGTTGGTGGAAGTATGCCGTATATTAGTAAGTTAATACCTCAAAATAATTTTGTAATTGCTTTTAATTTTCTAATTCTTTTTTGTCCATATCTTGTCCATTTATTGATTAAATCATCTTTTAAAGAAGATGTATCAATTTCTAAAAATAAAACAAGAATTGGATTGAAAAATATTTTCAAAAGTAAATATATTCTTAATATTATTCTAATAACATTTGTTTTTTCAATTTTATCAGTAATTATTGATTATAATTTTAAAATTTTTTCATTTAATAAGTTTCAAGATAATCCACTTGAATTAACAAATTATTTTGCAAAATTTTATTCAATTACTTCATTTATATCTTTTGTAATTCAGCTTACTATATCAGGGTTTATTATAAACAGATTCGGTATTAAATATGCTTTAATGATATTACCCATGTTATTATTTATTTTTTTTATTTTAGGTTATTTTATCACTCCATTTATCATAGTATTACTTCTAAAGAGTAAAGAACAGATTTTTAAATCTACCTTACATGATACATCTATGCATATTTTGTGGATGCCTATTCCAAGTTTTAAAAGAATAACTATAAAACCCTTTATAAATATATTATTAAAAAATATTTTTAGTTCCTTATCTGCTGGTCTACTAATTATTTCAGTTTATTTCAATTATAATTTTGTTGATTTTATACCAATCGCAGTTATTTTATTATCGGTTTTAATTTTTTTAACAACAAGAACAAAAGACTTGTATGTTCAAGAGTTAATAAAAGCTATTGATGATAGGACACTTTCTTTAGATGATTCTGTTTCTTACATAGCAGATGATAATGAAATGTTAAATATTATTAAAAATAAATTAATAGAAGAAAAAAATAATAGATATTTTATTTTGAGTTTACTTGACAAGACAATTATAGAAAAATGTAAGGAAACATTAGGAGAAGTTTTTTTTGACAGTGATTCTATTACACAAAAACTAATTTTAAAGTATATGGTAAATGATGAAGATAAAATAAGTTCTCATTTTTTGAAAAATCAGATTGATGAAAATTCGGATATATCAATCGAATGTCTTGATGTAATGTGCAGAAGAAATATTAAAGATATAGAATTAATAAATGAAAATTTATTTAATGTTGAAAACCAAAAATTAAAATTTTCAGCTATAGATAATTCTATTAAGTACGATTATAAATCTAAGGATAATGCACGAGAATTAATTAAGAGTGAACTGATTAAAAAG
>PAHD01000013.1 GCA_002704685.1 Fidelibacterota bacterium | reverse complement strand
GCATCAATATCCACAACATTCATCAAATCAGCTGGAACTTCAGTTGATGTATCATAATTTCTACCCCATGCAACTACTGTACCATCTGATTTTAAAGCTATACTAAATTGTGCCCCTGCAGATATTGCAACAACATCATTTAGGTCTTCTGGTATATCCATTAAATTATAGGAACTAGAACCCCATGTTACCACGGTTCCATCAGCTTTTAAAGCAAGGTTATGATCATTTCCTGCTGATATTGCTACTACATTATTTAAATCTATAGGTATATCTATTTGATTTGCATTATTATGTCCCCAGCCAACGACCGTTCCATCTGATTTTAAGGCAATAGAATGATTTTCTCCACCTGATATATCTATAACATTTGTTAAATCTTCAGGTACAGTAATTTGACCATTATCATTCTCACCCCAAGCAAGAACTATTCCATCTGAATTTAACGCAAGAGAATGATACTCACCTGTTGCAACTTTTATAACTTGATTCAAATCATCAGGGACATTAATCTCACCATCACTGCTTCTTCCCCAAGCATAAACTTCTTTATCCAAGTTAATAGCTAAGTTGTGATAACCACCCGATGAAATTAAATTAGCATTCAAATTATCTGTACAATAAGCATCATCTATTTCTATACCACATTGTCCAAGACAATTTTCGTCAACTGCACATTCTTCTGAACAATTAGATCCATCATCTTCACAGACACAAGCATAATTAGAATTTTCTGGCCCTCCGCAATAACCACATCCATCAACTATATTGCTTCCATTGCATTCACCCAAGCAATCAGCCTCTGGTCCTGCAGCAAACGTACACTCTGTTCTCATTGAATTTAATGAAGGCAATTCAAATTCTAACCTTCTATAATCCAAATCTATATTATTTATATTATTTCCATTTGCTACCGAATTAACATTTTCAGTGCAAGCAACAATACATGAATCATTACACCTTGTTTCTGTTGAATAATATGATTCATCTGCTGAACAATACCAACTTGATGCTACACTTCCTTCATCACAATCTCCACCATCATTATCATAACAACTTAAATCACAAGTGTATTGTTGATTACCACAATCATAGTAATCATCACCTAACCAACTTGCTGGACAACATATCATTGAACCATCACAATCTGCAACTCCAGTTGTTCCATCACATCCATCTCCATAATCATTACTACTTAAATAACAATTACCTAATCCTCCAGAAGCACACACAAAGTCTGCTCCTTGTGGACATTTTGTCCAAGACGATCCACAGTCAATTTCATCCCAGCAAATATTAACTCCATTAACTACACCACAAGTATCAGTACAAGTAGAATTATCTCCATTACATTCTCCACAATCATCTTCAACAGCAGTTCCACCACACTCTCCAGCACAATCACATGAAGTACAAGTACCCCCGCACTCTCCTGAGCAATCTACTATATCTCCATCACATGAACATAGTCCGGTAAATTCATAATGAAACAAAGAACCATTTGTTATTTCCGTATATCCATCAGGAAGTATTGACTCATTTGATAAATCACATGCTCCATCAAGCCATAATACACATGAGTTATTATAAAGCTTATCATACGAAAACGCTGTGCATTCTGAATTTAATTCACATGCATTAGCACAATCTTCAAAAGAATTAATATTTTCAAGCTGTATCCAATGTTCATCTTCCTCATAAGAATTTGAACCAGACCAATTAATCCAAGAACATCTAACAGGATTTCCTTGACTATTTAATGCTACCTGCCAACCATTTGAGTTAATTTCAAATAGATTAGATCCACCACAAACACCGCATGCATCTACTACTCCTGCATCACCATTACAAACTCCTTCACAATCTTCTACAGCTGAACCATTACAAACTCCTAAGCAATCTTCTTGCGCTGTACCATTACATACTCCAGCACAATCCTCTACTGCTGAACCATTGCATACTCCAAGACAATCAGTTTCTACTGCGCAACAATCACCATTGACATCAGGAGTAGCATACCCACAACATTCCCAATTTGGTTCACCTTGATGTGGACCTCCACAAATTCCACATTGATCAATAATATGACCTTCGCAATCACACGCACCTTCTACTAAACCATCTGATCCAAAACAAACTCCATTACAATCTATATCGGGTCCAACATTATTTCCTGAACAAAAACGAGTTAGATTATGAATATCTCCATAATTATCTGAATCCCATGCATAATCTAGATCCTGAAAATATTGCGTATTAACTATATTACCATTTGAATCAATCATTTCAACAGAACCATTTATAACTCGATCATGGTCGCTATCAAACTCAAGATCATATACAAATTTTTCTATACCTGACATAACCGTAATTCCTTCAATACTATAATCAAGTACTCCTGAAAAAGTTCTTTCATCAAAATTAAAAACTGTTTCTGTAAATTGTTTTGTTTCTGAAATAGGATTATTATTATCGTCAACTATAGGAATAAATGGAAAACTATATTGAAAATCATGCATGGTTTTCATATTAAAATATACATTTGACTCATTAACAAAATTAATTGAACCAACTCCCAAACCTGATGTAGATGAAATATTATCAAAAGCATCAACTAATTCAGGAATAGCATATATTTTCTGCATAAAGGTATTTTGGTTATTTGAATCAGGTCCAAAAATACAATCAGTGAATAAATTTAATCCATCACAAACTCCACATGCATCAGGAAGACCTTCACCGCCATCACATACTCCATTACAATCTAATAGAGCTTGACCACCCCATTCATTGTTACAATCCTTTTGTAAGTTAATATATTCTGGTTCATTTGAATCGTGAGATGAGGCATTTGAAAAATCTACATAAACAATAAAATTATCTTCATCAATACTAGCTGCCTGCTCTAATAATAAGGTATGACTTTCAGCAAGATAATTCTGACCTAAATACTCAATTTCACTTGAAGCAATATAATGGTTAGTATTATCAGCTATCAAATCTAAGAAACTAAACCAATGTGTTACAGCAACCGGATTATTATCACTGACTTGGTTTCCATAACTAACACCATCAGAAGATATCATTTTTAAAGGTAAATTATTTAAAGTCAAATTATTTTCAACAATTTCGAGTCTCCCAGAATTAAATAATTCTAATGCTCTAGAATTATTAACAATACTATTATTAGTAATAAAACTATAAAAAGTTGAATTTTCTGTACTACCAATCATATTATTAATACCTATTCCTATACCTTCAATTGAACTAATAGAATTATTAGTAATACTTACACTTGCTGTATATGCGTCAATTGAACCAATAGTATTATCATTTGAAATAGGAAATTGTGTAGTGAAATCAGAAGAAGGTCCATTTATTAAAATACCATATGCTGGATTATTATTGCTAAAACTCGACATACCAAAAATATTACAATTAGTAATTTCTACAAAATTAAATTTACTACTGATTTCTATACCTATATTTACACTAGAATCACCTAGTATATCAAAACCATCTATGATTATATTTGAATTACTATTCGCATCAATCAGAATCCCTTTATTACCAACACCAATTGGATCTATAACACATTGTCCTTGATTTTCACATACAAGTTCAATTGACTTGTTTATATTAATTGATTCATGGTAAATGCCAGCATCAACAGTAACCGTAGAACCTGAATTTGCGTTATTAATTAAAGCTTGTAAAGAACATTCTGGATCAGCATCACCAATTGTTCCATCACAATCCCAATCTTCACAATCTANATATCCATCACCATCATTATCAATACCATCATCACAAATTTCTAATCCTGATGAACTAGAATCAAGCACAATAATATCCCCAAACATTCCAAGCTGAGCATGAGAACCAATACTACACTCATATTCATAAACACCAGGCATTGCAAAAGTATGACTACCAATAGTACATGGTCCAGTACAAGGTGCTAAACCAAATTCATAAGGTCCACTTGTTAGTAATACATCATGATATCCTTGCTCATTTAGCCACTCTACAGTATCTCCCAACTGAATTGTCAAAGTAGATGGACTATAACTATAATTTTGAGCATTTATAGTATGCGTGGTTTGAGAAAATAAAAATGAATTAATGATAAATAAAAAAATATAAAGAAATGTTCTTTTCATGAGTGCCCCATCAAATATGTTATAATTTATAAAGTCCGCTTTCGACTATAAAGTCGANATACTAATTTATAATAAAATATATTAAAATAAAAGGATTTGACGACGGCGTTTTTTTCAAACTTAAAATAATAAAAAAAACATTCATTATTTTTAAAATTTAAAAAAATAAAACAGAAAAAACATACCTAAACTTTAAATTTTTAAATAGAACTGTAACTGATATAGCGTATTAAAAGATTTTTATACCAATTAAGATACCAAAAAAGAAATGTAAAACCTACGGTCAGAGCCGAAAATTTTAAGATTTTACCACTTAAACTATTATCTGCTTTATCAAGCTCAAACTTATACAGTGAAAACAAAGAAAATAGTATCAAAAAAATAAATAAGGAATAAAGTATAATACTAAATAATGACATTTTATTTTAATGGTTCAAATCGTATAGCCTGACCACCTCCTGGNGCAATATTCATATCATATAANGTNGTGTAGTCAACTATTTTNTCTTCAATAANAACCTCTTCAGGCTTAGCTANCCAACCACCATCTTTAGGATCTTTATATATNGTTGCTTTGTAAGATTTATTTGGATCTAAAAATGANAAAGAAACNGTTAAATTTCTTGGTTTTTCATTAGTTATACTACCTAAATACCAATCATTACTATTTACATCTTTCCTNGCCATTGTTATATATTCACCTATCTCACCATTTACAGCAANTGAATTATCCCAATCTGTTGGAACATCTAAAATATACTGAAATGCTGGATGNCCTTCGTAATTACTAGGTAAATCAGCTGCCATTTGTATGGGAGCATAAATAATAACATACAAGGCTAACTCCTTTGAAATAGTACTAGGTATTTGATGATTTGTATTTATTGTTCTATCATCTTGACTATTNTANCTATACTCNTTTAANTTAAAAATACCTGGAGTATAATCCATTGGACTACTTAGCAGTCTAGTATAAGGCAATATTGTTGTATGGTTTGGCTTATTATTATAATCTTTTGGCATAAAACCATTAAACTCTTGACCTCTAGCCCCTTCTCTAGAAACCATATTAGGATATGTTCTTCTCAAGCCGGTATCCTTAATTGGCTCATGAACAACAATACTAACTTCATATTTTGCTGAAGTTTCTAANACNTTTCTAAAATGCTCAACCATNTANTGACCATGNTGCCATTCCATATGAAGATTCCCATCTTTATCNTATCTTTTAATATTTTGNCTACCATCATTNACATAGCCNGTTTTAACTACTCTNATACCATGTTCTTTACAATATTCAAAAGCNTTNTCCATTTGAGATTCNTAATTTGCAATTTGTGTACCTGTTTCATGATGGCCCACCAATCTAATACCTAAATCTTCAGCAACTTGAGCTACTTTTTTATTATCAAATTCAGGATGTGGATCATAAAATCTAAAATCTTCTCCATCTCCAGTACAACACCAATTTTCATCCCAACCAAGATTCCATCCCTCAACTAGAACACCATCAAAACCATATTTAGAACCAAATTCAAGATAATCTAAAACTCTTTCTGTCTTAGCTCCATGATGTGGACCTGAACCCCATGAAGATTGATTTGTTCCAATCATTTCCCACCATAATCCAATATACTTTCCTGGTTGAATCCATGATGTATCTTCAAGCTTATTAGGTTCATTTAAATTTAATGTTAATGTTGACATAACAATCTCACTTGGATTATCGCCAACAATAATAGTTCTCCAAGGACTATTTAAGGCTCCTTTTGCTTTCACCTTTACTCCATCAGACCATGGAATCAAATCGCAACTCATATTTTTGGAACCGCTTGCTTTTAAAGTCATACTTGAATAATTTGCTAAGTTAGCCTCATGTACAGCAATAGTTATTCCATCTTTTCTTTGAGTCGTAAAAGGTGTTTGAACTGCTTCAGGACCAATACGTGGACCATTTAAAAATTCTACTAATTCAGAAAACTTATCTCTAGATATTTCACTAATGAGTGTATTTGCATACAAAAACTCGTATCTTCTGTAAGCATATGCAGGAATCCACCATGAATTTGAATCTTCAGTAAAATTAAATTCAGTTAACTCATTCATAATATTATATTCATCCAAACCATCTTGATCAAGAAGTTCATATCTAAAGCCTAAACCATCATTAAACAACCGAAATCTAAGATTCATTTTTAAATTTGAATTTGATTCAACAACCTCCATTAAAACTTCATTATGATAATCTCTAACAATTTTTTGTTCACCCCAAACCTGAGTCCATTCCTGATCCATTGTAGTTTTTGATACATTCGAAACTTGCATATTATCAGCAAAATTAAATTTATCAGTCATTAACCCTAATTTCGATTTATCTATTATTGGTTTATTATTCTTATACAATGAATAATAAACTTCATTATTTTCGTAAAAAAGTTCAAGCTTTAATGATTTATCTGGTGAAGAGCTTTTTGCTATAATATTTGAATCTAAACATGATGATATAAACAAAGAACATACTAAGATTAAAAAATAATTTACTCGTCTAAAAGATAACATTTTTTTCCTTTCTTTTTTATTTGTCTGGGACTGGATCATATCCAGAGTCACCCCAAGGATGACATTTAAAAATTCTCTTTATTATTAAAAAAAATGATTTAAAAATACCAAATTTTTTAATTGAAATTATAGCATAATTTGAACAAGATGGATCAAACCTGCATGACCTACCTAAAAATGGAGAAAAAATTAACTGATAAATCTTGATTAAGGATATAAAAAAAATAGATACAAGCTTCATTTATAATAATCTTCCACTAATTTCTTTTTTAATATTATCAATAAAATCATCCAATTTCAGTGATCCTAAATCACCTTTAAACTTTCTTCTAATTGAAAGTGTATTTTCTGAAACTTCTTTTTCACCAATTATTATCATAATAGGTATTTTATTAATCTCAGCTAATCTAATTTTTGCACCCATTTTCTCACTTCTATTATCTATAGTAACTCGTATATCATTATTTTTTAATTCTCTATAAACGGTATCTGCATAATCATTAAATTTATCTGAAATTGTTATAATGACCATTTGAACTGGAGTAAGCCATAATGGAAAATTACCAGCAAAATGTTCAATTAAAAAACCAATAAAACGCTCATGTGTTCCAAGAGGTGCTCTATGAATACATAAGGGTGTTTGTTCTTTATTATCTCTATCAATATAAGTTAAATTAAATCTTGAAGGTATGGCAAAGTCTACCTGATTAGTAGCTAATGTAAACTCTCTTCCAATTGCNCTCCATACCTGAACATCTATTTTTGGTCCATAAAAAGCAGCNTCACCNGGTATNTCTACAAAATTTAACTTNCCATCTTCCAAAGCNTCTCTAACTAACTGTTCAGTTTTCAACCATAATTTTGGTTCATCTACATATTTTTCNCCCAATTTTTTAGGATCATGCAAACTCAATCTCATCTCATACTTATCTATACCAAAAACTTCAAAATAGTATAAGTACATTTTACATACAGATAAAAACTCATCTTTAAATTGTTCTTCTGTACANTAAATATGNGCATCATTCATTTGCATNCTTCTAACTCTCATAAGACCAAATAATTGACCAGATTTNTCATATCTATAGCAGGTTCCATATTCTGCTAATCTNANAGGCAATTCTTTATAAGTCCTAGGCATACTAGCATAAATTTTGTGATGATGAGGACAATTCATTGGTTTCAAATAATATTCATTACCATCAATATCCATTGCAGGAAACATACTCTCTTTATAATGAGATANATGACCTGATTTTTCATANAGAGANCCTTTTGTTATGTGTGGTGTTTTAACNCTGTCATAACCAGNNTTTGTTTCNGTTTCTTTNGCTAAATTTTCTAATTCNTCTATTAACACTGAACCNTTTGGNAACCACANAGGAAGTCCAGCACCAACTTCTTCATCAAAAGTAAAAAGCTTCATCTCTTTACCAATCTTNCGATGNTCTCTTTTTTCTGCTTCTTTCAGCATATTNAGATACTTCCTAAGCTCTTTATCAGTTCTCCANGCAGTACCATAAATTCTTGTTAGCATTTCATTATTTTCATTACCACGCCAGTAAGCTCCTGCGACTTTCATTAACTTAAATGATTTTCCAATATGCTTAGTTGTAGGTAAATGAGGACCTCGACATAAATCAAGCCAATCACCTTGACGATAGATAGTAATCTCTTCATTTTCTGGTAAATCTTCTATTATTTCTGCTTTATAAAACTCACCTTCATCTTTAAAATGTTTTATTGCTTGCTTTCTATCCCATACTTCACGCTTAAACTCTAACCCTTTATCAATAATCTCATGCATTTTATTTTCAATTTTTTCAAGATCATCAGTTGTAAAAGGCTTATCTCTAGAAAAATCATAATAAAATCCATGCTCAATTGCTGGGCCTATAGTTACCTGTGTACCAGGAAATAATTCTTGTACTGCTTCTGCCATAACATGAGCACAATCATGTCTTATTAACTCAAGAGCATAATCAGCATCTTTCTTAAGAATTTTTAAGGAGCAATCATTTTGAATAGGATATGATAAATCTTTGAATTCATTATTAATCTCTACAGCAATTGAATGATTTGCTAAAGATTCAGATATACCATAAGCAATATCATAACCAGTTGTGCCAATCGGCTTGTTTAAAACTGTTCCATCAGGTAAGGTTATATTTATAAATTTATTTTCCATTATTTTTTTCTCCAAATCGTACCATCTGGAGTATCTTCAATCTCAATTCCCATACCTGATAATTTATTCCTAATTTCATCTGCTTCACTAAAGTTTTTTAATTTTCTTGCTTCATTTCTTTGCTCAATAAGCTTATTTACGATATTAGCATCATCATTTTGGGATTGACCAATACCAAGCCAAGAATCAGGTGATTCTTGAAGAATACCAAGGATTTTTCCTGATGAAATGATTTGTTGTTTCAATTTTATAATATCACCATCATTAGTTGATTTAGATAGTTTACTAACCATATCATTTAGATGTGCCATTGCCTCAGGAGTATTCAAATCATCACATAATGAATCTAATATACTTTCTGGTAGAGAGGTATTTTTTATATCAATTTCAAAACTTTCAACTTTTTTTAACACTCTATAAATTCTATTTAAGGTACTATGAGCTTGATCAATTGATTTATCTGTCCAATTTAATGATTGTCTGTAATGACCAGATAAAAGAGCATATCTTAAAACTTCGCCAGGATACTTTTCTGTATAATCTCTTATATAGAAAATATTTCCNAANGATTTAGACATTTTTTTTCCACCAATATTTAACATTGCATTATGTATCCAATATTTAACAAANACTTGAGGATTGTTTTGTTCTCCATGTGCGCCACAACTTTGAGCAATTTCATTTTCATGATGAGGNAAAATCAAATCCATCCCTCCTCCGTGAATATCAAATGGAAGACCAAGATTTTTCTCAGACATTGCNGAGCACTCTAAATGCCATCCAGGTCTACCATAACCCCAAGGCGAATCCCAACCTGGGTCATCTCCATGGCTTGGTTTCCAGAGAACAAAGTCTCCTGGATCTTTTTTGTAAGATGCAACCTCAACTCTACTTCCCGCAATTTGGTCTTCAATATCTCGTCCAGATAATTTACCATAAGCTTTATAAGAATTAACATCAAATAAAACATGACCTTCAGATTCATAAGCNCAATNATTNTTNATCANATCATTTACTAAATTTATCATTTCTTNAATATGATCTGTAGCTCTAGGCTGAATATCAGGAGGNAATACTCCAAGNGAANTCATATCTTCATTATANATTCTTTCAAACTTTTTTGTNATTTCAGATATTGGTTTTTTTNTTTCTTTTGATGCTTTAATAATTTTATCATCAATATCAGTAATATTTGATACATATGTTACTTTAGGATATAAATATCTTAACAAACGTACAAGTAAATCACTGATTACAGCTGGTCTAGCATTACCTATATGTGCATAATTATATACAGTTGGACCACATGTATACATTTTAATGTGATTATCATCTACAGGTATAAAGTCTTCTTTTTGCCTAGTTAAAGTATTATGTAATNTTAATGTGCTCAAAATTAATTCCAGTATAACCTATCTATATATTTATCCAAAATTATTCTATAACTTAATGAAAATTGCCATATCTTTGCATCTTGTTCTACAACAGCATCATTTGTAGTTAAATTATCCATATAAGCTCTTAAAATATTTACACCAATTGCACCTTTTGATTTTTTTAATCCAATTAAAAAGCTAATACCCGGAATATGTGTATTAGATTTTGAATTTGGTGCAACTACATTATCCCACTTTGCTTTTGATGTATGTCTAAAAGAATAATTAAAACCAATTGATGATATCATAAAAAAGTTAGTTTTAATTTTTGTTGGGCCACTTAAAGCAACAAAAGATAAATCATACACCTTCGATGGATAAAAACCATAATCNCTCTGTTCAATAGGGTATGTTAAATTAAAGGTTGTTCCCCANAAAACTGGTCTCTTAACTCTTTTTTTAAAAAATTGAAATTCAAAAATCATTTTATGAGCACCCTCACTGATAGCAAAATGTCTATGATTTAAATATGCTCCATTATCAGTTAAAAAAGGAGNACTTGTTAGCTCATTATTTGAAGGTANAACAAGCCCTCCTCCAATAAAAAACCTTGAACCTGGTCCTTTTCCAGCATTTTGCANTAGATATCTAAAATTAATTGTTGTATCACCAAGATAACNACCNTTAGCATTATCATAATCAGTTGAAGCACATTCTGACCTATGGTGAGAACTAACTTCTTCAGGNTGCCAATCCATACACCTATCAATAAACAATTGTTTTAATGTTGCATTCCAATAATCATTCAAACCTATTGTAATACCNAGATTAAGTAAGTTAGTTGTAAAATTTCCGTAATGATCAAATGGTTCATCNCCAACTGGAGAATGTTCCCAGTCAATATGATTATATGCNTAATCTGCAGTAATCATAATTTCTCCTGCTCCAAGACCTATACCTTTATCAGCGCTACCAACTGGTAGTGAAGGATTTCCTCACATTGCTCATTGAGGATAAAAGAATGANANAANNAGTATAATAATTATTTTTTTCATTTGGGCTTAACCTTTNTACTTTTTGTTTTATTTAAATTTTTAGACTTTGCATTTAATAATCTTTTAGATACTCTATAATTAGATGTAGAATTTATATCTTTATTTCTTTGTGAAACAGACCAGATTTTTACTTGTTTAATTTTATGTCCATTTAAATTTTCATCAAAATAAGTATTATTATATCTTTTTAACCAAGCTTCAAATCTATTTACTATATTTTTTCTTCCTTTTTTAGTAACTCTACTAAAAAATTTTCTCCAGAATTGATTATGATNATGCCAAAGAATTTCATATTCAACGCTATCAAGTACTGGTTTCTTACCAGTAAATGGATCAACTATNTTTCCATTTGANAATGTTGCCTCTACAATTATAACTTTATCTGTTGANAGAACAGTTGGAGANAACATATTCCACCTTTGAATCATTCTNGGNTAAATAGATACTTTNTTNAATNATTGGTTATGTTTAAAATAATTTTTTNCAAAACCATAATCTTCCATTAANTCATTAACNCCATCATTAGCAGCAAGACTATAATTTATNCTNGATAGNAATAGAANTGATAATACTAAAACATTAACAGTCTTCTTTANGTAACNATACGTTTTTTCATATTTAAAAACANNGNNCTCANCATTATTAATNNTTNCANNTGNCTTAATATTTAANTCACANGCAGGTANTCCAAAAAACTTACTTATNTCTGTNCTATTNGATGCAACTNNATCATAAATTTTTTGAAAGANTAATGATAGTACTGGTANAAAAAATATCCATCCAATTAAAAANCCNAAAGGCAACAGAATTAATACTTTACCAAAAACTTNATGCTTAATCCATATTTTTTCTGTTTNAGGATTATAAAGTAATGCAGAAAAATTTAAAGTTTCCTTAANNNTCAATGGNTTNTNNCCTTNNNAAGTTTTATCTGCAAAAATTATTCTATGAAAAANATCAAGCNTTTTAATTATTCTTACACTATAATGACAAAATCCACAATCTGAATCATAAAANAAAATATATTTATTATTNTTATATCTNTTTAAAAAATANGATTTNATTTTTTCNATAAAATANGTATCNATNAATAAAATAAAAGTANACATTAAAACATAAGAAAATAANCCAACCTTAATGGCNAANCTTATACTTATATGAAAAATTGAATAAACAATAATAAATATAAATCTGAAAATGTACGAATAAAATGGGAAAAACAAAATTATTGGTGCTATATATTCAATTCCTAATGTAGAATAAGTAAAAAACTTAGAAACTGNATAAGATATATAATCTNTTAGAAAGTAGCCAACAGGAGTTAAAAAAGTATCTAATTGAAACATTTTGTAAACTGCAGAACCATTCATCCAGTCATATCCTGTCTTATCAAGACCTGTAAAAAAATAAATNGTTGCTAATTGAAATATCATGCAAAAGTATGCATAAGAATAAATAGTTACTGGCTTGTTAAAACCAAATTTTCTATTATTTAAATCATCAATAGAAATTTCTTTTTTTAATCTTAAATTTTTCAATAAAGAATCAACGCTNAAGCTTATTCCAAGGGGTAAAAACATAGTCCATATTAACATACAATTCATAAAAAAATCTGCTGCATTTTCTAACATAATAGCTCTGTTATGTATGCTGATTATTATAATAGCACACATTACCTGTGATAGCTTAGTTTTATATCCAAATATTAACATCAGCGAGAAAATTATTCCAATTGAAAAGAATAAGTGNACTTCCCATGATGATGTAAATGTATTTAATAAAGTAAAATTTTTATAAGAGCTTGATGTTAATGTGGATTGGATTATTGATGCTTGAGTATAAAAGATATCTATAAAATCCCATCTTCTGATAATATCTNATAAACACAAAATTCCAAAAACNATTCTAAACAAGCCTAAAGCTCTTGAATCTNCGGCAAACCAAGGCTTAAAAGTATTTATCGTAATATTTAATACTTTACTCATAATTAATTCAATTTTGAGTANCAATCATTATAGCATTCCTCACATTGAATTGCATTAATACAATTATCACATTTAATATCACAAGGATCTGAATCAATTGAAGTATACTTGTTTATNATTAGATAAGAACAAATAATGACTATAATGAAAGAAAATTTCTTCTTCATTTTCTTAAGCCAAGCTCTTTCAATCTTTCATCAAGATAGCTTTTTGCAGTATAATTTTCTGAAAGTATTACTTCATCTCTTGGATGNAAGAAAAAAGGCATTGAATATCTTGATTTATTATTATTTTCTCCTTTAGGATTAACTACTCTATGTGATGTAGAGGGATAATAACCATTTGAGCATTCTTGTAACATATCACCTATATTAACAATTAATGANCCATAGTCAGATTCAACATCAANCCAGTTATTATTTGAATCTTGTACTTGCAAACCAGGCTCAGAGCCAGATAGAAGAATAGTAATTAAATTAATATCTTCATGAGCTGCAGCTCTTAAAGCATTTATATCATCTTTATCTTTTATGGGTGGATAATGAATTATTCTTAAAAGATTAGCNTCACTTTTATCAATCATTTCATAAAGAGGAATTGAAAAGTTACTTTTAATATTACTCGGGGTTAATTCATTAATCCAGGATAATAATATAGTCGCAATTTTTTTTAATTCTTTTCTAATCAAAAGTGTATCTTTTGATAAACCCTTTGGTATTCTTCCCCAAGGTAAATAAATATGATAAAATTCTTTAATATCTTTTAGTGAANAGCCTTTAGCATTTTCAGATTTTATAGGAAAATATCCATCTTGTTTNTCTAAATCGAATAAATAATTAAATTTATCATCTGATTTAAAAAAATCATCCCAAATATCATAAACTTTATCAATTAGATTAAAGTCGATTGAGTGATTTGTGACTACTGCAAACCCTGTATTAACTAAAGAATCTACAAATTCTTCTGGAGCTTTTTTAGATTCAAAATCTATAGTTTTTATTTTTTTTGAAATCATATTACTTTGTCCAGCTTAAACAATAATCTTCATCTGATAATTCAATAGCACTTTTTGTCAAAAATAAAGGTTTAAATGTATCGATCATTACTGCTAGCTCTTCAGTGCTTTTTTTGCCAATAGAACCTTCATATTTACCGGGTTGTGGTCCATGAGGCAATCCCATTGGATGCAATGTTATTGATTCATCTCTTACTCCACTTCTACTCATAAAACTACCTTCACTATAAAAGATAAATTCATCTGAATCTATATTAGAATGNGGGTATGGTGCTGGTATTGCNTCTTTATGAAAATCAAATAATCTTGAAACAAAAGAGCAAACAACAAAATTATTTGATTCAAATGTTTGATGAACTGATGGTGGTTGNTGTAAACTTCCAACTATTGGTTCAAAATTATTTATATTAAAAATCCATGGAAAATAAAAACCATCCCAACCAACAACATCAAATGGATGATGATTATAAACATAATCCTGAAAACCATCTTCAAGNCTAACTTTTATTGTAAANTTTCCTTTTTTATCTANTGGTTTTTCCAAAATTGGAACAACAATATCTCTTTCACAATAAGGAGAAGACTCTAAAAGTTGACCAAATTTGTTTTTATATTTTTTTGGAGAGTTAATTGAAGTTACTGATTCAACTAATAGCATTTTTGTTTTTGATTCAAAATTAATTTTATAAANAGTACCTTTNGGAACTATAACATAATCACCTTTTTTATATTTTAAATTACCAAAATTTGTTTTAATAACTCCACTTCCATATTGAACATAATATAATTCGTCATAGTGTCCATTTCTAAAAAAATAATCCATATTTTTACTTANATGAACTAAACTAATAATTAAATCATTATTATANAGTANAGGNATTCTAGAATTAACCGGATCACCAAATTTCTTNATTTTATAACTTTTAATATGNCGTGCTTTATGTTTATAAGATGCTTTTTCAAGTTTACTTTTAACAAAANTNCCTACTTTTATTAACTCTGTAGGCATAGAAAGATGGTACATNTTCGAATATATACCAGAAAAACCTTCTCTACTTATATGTTGCTCAAATAATATCTTATTATTTTTTTTAAATACTGTATGTCTTTTAGGTGGTATTAAACCTTGTACATTATAAAATGGCATTAAAGATTACCTCTCATATCTTGTTCTCTTTCAATGGCCTCAAAAAGNGCTTGNAAATTTCCTTGACCAAAACCACTCGATCCTTTTCTTTGAATAAATTCATAAAATAAAGTTGGTCTATCCTGGACTGGCTTAGTAAAAAGTTGCAGTAAATATCCTTCATCATCTCTATCAACAAGAATATTTAGTTTCTTGATTTTTTTTATATCTTCATCTATGTCNCCAACTCTGNTTTGCAACTCATCATAGTAAGTTGGTGGAACACTCAAAAAATCCATACCATTTTTTCTTAAGGTATTTATAGTATAAGATATATCAGTTGTCAATAAAGCTACATGTTGAACACCAGGNCCATTATTAAAATCTAAGTATTCCTGAATTTGAGATTTTTTTAATCCATTTGCCGGTTCATTGATAGGTAATTTCACCTTCCAGTTTTTTGATCTCATAACCCTACTCTTTAAAGATGAATATTTTGTTGAAATATCAGAATCATCAAAAACAATGAAATTTGTAAAACCAAAAATATTTTCATAATATTCTTTCCAATAATNCATTTTATTTTCTTCAACATTACCAACCACATGATCAATTCTTACAAGACCTGTATCTTTAACTGCNAAATTTGATTTTTCTATTTTTTTAAAACCAGGCGCCCAATCTCCTTTGAACTTTTTCTTACTAACAAAAGAATGAATAACATCACCNTATGTTTTAATAGCAGCAGTACAATAAGTGTTATCANNATTATGTCTTGGTGGATAAGCCGATTGAGCACCTCTTGACAAGCAAGATTCNTATGCTTCACTTGCATCNTCAACTTGNAAAGAAATATCATAAATACCATCACCATGCTTGCTAATCCATTCATTTGAATCATGAGATGAATGTACAGGAGAGGTTAATATAAAATAAATATGATTATTTTTTAAAACATATGATGAAAAATCTTTATTGCCAGTTTCTGGACCTTTGTAAGCAACTAACTCAAAACCCATTACTAAACAGTAATAGTATAATGATTGCTTAGCATTGCCAACATAAAATTCTATATGATTAAAATCATATATTTTAAAATACTCAGTACCTAACCATTTGTTTGTAATTAGTGTCATAATTTTAATTTTAAAAAAAAAAGCCCTTNAAGGGCCTTTAATTTTTACCAATCATCATCCCAATCATCTTCACCCTCAGNATCTAAATATTCAGCCTCTTCATTCAACCATTCGTTATATTCACCTTCTGAATGAATAGTCATATAACCTTTCATTCTATAATGTGAATTACCACATAATTGAGCACAAGCAATTTCATAACCCATTCCTTCTCTAGGTGTTCCTTCAAGTTTTTTCAAAAACTCACTAGATGTCAACGTTGGAGTAAAGTATANAGGTACTTGCATTCCGGGTATAGCATCCTGTTTGAGTCGCATTTCAGGAAGAGAAAANCCATGTATAACATCTTTTGAAGAAATATATANCTTAATCAATTTATTTACGGGTAAATGCAACTGATTAATAGTTGTTATATCATCNGCTCCGTACCCTTCTCTATCTAATCCAATTGGATTTGTTTCTTCATCAACTAAACTAATTTTTGTATTACCAAATTTTCCATCAGCACCAGGATAATGAATATTCCATGCAAATTGCTGAGCAATAACCCTAACTTCTACCTCAGTATTATCTAAAACTTTATCATATTTAACCTCAGAGTANCCAGGAATAGCAAAACCAATAAGAAGCAATGCTTCAAATGCAACAATACCCACTTCAACATAACTCGAATAATGAGTTGTAATTCCATGATAATTAGCTTTAGGATTTCTTGAACTACGAAAACGGAATAATGTATAAATAAAAAATGTACCCCAACCAACAAATAAAACAAGCATTAACCAGTGTACCATACCGCTCAAATTGTCACCAAGATGACCCATCTCAGAAGCTAATATTGGCATGTAACTTTGTATAAACTCCGTCATTTAATCTCCCAATGTTTGAACATTACTACTTCTTTTAATTAATACAAAAATACTATACATAATACAAGATAAAACAAAAATAATTACAAAAAGTAAAAATAAAATAGCCTTATTCAAACTTTGTGTAATCGGATCATCAGGTGCACCATAACAAACTGCACATGCATTCAAAATACTTGATGAAAATACAAGAACTAAAAATATGTGATTTTTTATCAAGATGTTAATTCCTTGTATTTTTTTGAAAAATTCCTATTATAAATAATTAATAAAGCAAGCAGAATCAGAGATAAAAAACCATAAAATAGATAAGATAAATCTTTGTAATTAAACCAACTATCTAAGGACCAATAAATAAAATANGTCATAAATAACGAGCTAGCTGTAATAAAGATAATATGGAAAGATTTTAAAGACATTAATATTTACCTCCAGATTTTGTTGATTTATCATAATTTTTATATACTTCTCCATTTTGTATTGGAATATTACTAGGAGATTTCAATGTGTTATTATGCCATAGTGTAGGCATTAAAAACAATACCAAAAAGCAAGCAATGGTTATTAAAAGAGTTAAGTAAATAAATCTTTTTTCATCATTAAGATGCATAAAATAAGATGCAACTAAATAACCCTTAGCGCAAGCTATTGCTAAACCCAAAGCAACACCAAGCCATTCCTTATCAAAATGAATATAAGAAGCTCCAACTGTAAAAACAGTAAGGATTAATAAACCAAGAAAAACATTTCTATAAATCTTTATATGATGACTCATATCATTACTCATTTATATCTCCTATNATAATAAATAAAGTGCAGGAAATAAAAATATCCACACTAAATCAACAAAATGCCAATACAATCCAGCAACTTCTATTCTATTAGTAAATCTCTCAGGTTCTGAACCCCACATTTTAATTCCAGGACCATAAAAATATCCATTAACTATAATCCCACCTACAACATGGAGTAAATGAAGACCAGTCAAAACAAAATAAACAGCGTAAAAATTATTAGTAGATGGATAATAACCACCTTCAAACTTTGACGAATATTCAATATATTTAATAACCAAGAAACCAAATGAACACAATAGAGTTAAGCCCATATACAGTTTAAATTTTTTAATATCATTTAGCTTCAAAGAAACCCACGACATTACCATAGTTATACTTGAAGTAATCAAAACTGTNGTATTTAATGTAGCAAGTGGCACATTTAATTTATACTGNCCATAACTCGCCCAATTTGGATCAGACAACCTTAACATTATATATGCAGAAAAAAGTCCACCAAACAACATTACTTCTGATGCAAGAAANAACCATATTCCTAATTTTGCATTATATAAACCTGTATCAGGTCTTAATTCTTCATTATAAGGTATTTTCATTTACTTATCTCCTAATTTTTCAGACTGTGGGCTAAAATCAGTTTTATGTCCTGGGACACTATACTCATATGGTCCTCTATAAACTTTAGGCTCTTCTTCAAAATTTCCATGAGCTATAGGAGGAGATGGGCAAGCCCACTCCAAAGTTGTTGAATTCCAAGGATTAGGATCAGCAANCTTGTCTTTCTTTTTAAATAAAGTAAAGAGAATATTTAAAATAAATGGAAGCTGAGCTAAACCTAACAACCATGCAGACATAGACATGAATTCATTATAATGTATAACATGTTGAGCATGAGCATATGACTGACCTCCGTCAGCTAATCTTCTAGAAACACCGGCTAATCCCTGAATCAACATTGGGAAAAATATACCATTCATAAAAATAAAAGAGAATAAAAAGTGAATTTTACCTAATACCTCATTTAATTTTTTTCCTGTCACTTTTGGAAACCAATAATAAATACCAGCAAAAATTGCAAAAATTGTTCCAGGTGCAACAACATAATGGAAGTGACTAATAACATAATATGTATCATGCAAAGCTATATCAGATAAAGGTAAGCCTAATGGTAACCCTGTTAATCCACCTAAACCAAACATTGGTAAAAAACTTAATGCAAATAGCATAGGAGTATTAAATCTAATTGAGCCACCCCATAATGAAATAAACAAGCATGATAGAATTACTACAGATGGAATAGATATTATCATTGTTGTAACAGAAAAAAACATACTCATAGTTTGACCCATTCCTGTTAAAAACATATGATGAGCCCAAACAATAAATGACATAAAACCTAGAAATATTACAGAATATACAAGTGANCTATANCCCCACAATGGTCTNCTGGTATTGTTTGCGATAATTTCACCTACAGTACCTAAAGCAGGTAAAATTAATACATAAACTTCAGGATGAGCTAAAAACCAAAATAAGTGTTGCCATAAAAGAGGACTACCTCCACCAACCCAATCAGTTGCTGCACCCCCAACTATTAATCCAGATGGCATAAAAAAACTTGTTCCAGCTAAACGATCCATCAACTGGAAAATTGCAGCGGCTTCTAATGGAGGAAATGCAAGTAGCAATAAAAAAGCAGTTACAAATTGTGCCCAAATAAAAAATGGTAATCTCATCCAGGTCAAGCCTGGAGCTCTAAGCTGTACTATTGTAACTATTATATTTGATGAACCAAGTAAAGATGATGTTATTAAAAAAACCATACCAATAAGCCAAACAGTTTGACCAGTTGTTGCGACAACTGATAATGGAGGATATGATGTCCATCCGGAACTAGCTGCACCTCCAGGTANAAGAAATCCACTTAACATAACTATACCACCTNCAAAATAGCACCAAAAGCTTGCCATATTAAGCTTTGGAAACGCCATATCACAGGCTCCCACTTGTAAAGGAACAAGATAATTACCAAAAGCTCCAGTTATTACTGGCACTACACCAAGAAAAATCATTATTGTTCCATGCATCGCACCAAAAGAGTTATACATATCAGGAGAAAGTCTCCAACCTAATAATGGTAAAGGTTGATCAGGATATGCCAACTGCCACCTCATAACAAGCATTAAACTAAACCCAAGTAACAAAAATAATAAAGACATTATACCATATTGAATACCTATGACTTTATGATCTATAGAGAATATATACTTTCTCCAAAAACTTTCTTCATGATGTGTAGTCAAAATTTCTCCTAATTAATCAATTATTATATCTAAACGTTCTTCTAAATTATCGGTATCCACCATTCTAATAGCATCCCAAGTTAGCTTTGTGCATACCTTTGCACATATTTGACATCCAATACATTCATTAAAACGTATTTGTACAGGAGGAATAGGTGGAAAAACATGCTTGTCAATTGCAACTGGCTCGATACAGTCTACAGGACAAAACGGGACACACGCCTGACAACCAGTACAATTATCTTCATCTACCCACGCAGTTTTTTTAGGTCGAGTTTTCTTACCTTTTACTGAAGCCGGAAGTTCTGGTACTGATTTTATATGGTCTATTTTCATTAAAATACTCTTTTGTTCATATACTTAAATTTAAAAAAATTACTTACTTTAAAACAAACTTTTCTATCATAAAACCCATAGTAAAAAAGGCAATACCTACTATGAAAAAATTCCAATTTATTAAATCAGGAAAATTAATTACAAAACTAACTCCTAAAATTAACATTCCTAATAACTCTAATATCTTTGCTAAATAAAAAATTACAAATCCTAACTATTTTTTTAACTTATCTAACTGCAAACCAATTTCTGATAAAATCTTAGAATTTTTAATAAGAGACCTGTGCTGTAAAACTATAACTTTTAGATAATGCAATAAACCTAGGTAAAAAATAAAATAATGCCAATATTTACTTAAAACTTTTGTTTGCACTCCACCTCCTAGGACAAATGCCGTACCAACAATTAATATATTCATGGTTAAAGGAGGGAAAAGTTCACTTTTAATATCTAACACATCTTGATAAATCTTTTTGTCAAGATTATTTTCTAGTATTATTTCTTTAATTTTTTTTCCAGCTCCTATAAAATAAAACATTATAGCTGATTGGGTAAACATATATAAAATTGTAGAAATAAAAGAAAAGGAAATATAGTTNGCATTATATATGTCAAATCTGAAAATCCATTGAAAGCCATTTAAGAAGATAGTAAAAAAAGACAAGGCCATTAAAAAATAGAAAATTAACATATGATAATTTACATTATATTTGAATAATTATGTAATTATTCTGTAGTGATTTTTAAATATTTTTTAATTACTATTTAATATCAAATTAACTAAAATAATAATATCTGTTACATTTACACTACCGTCGTTATTTAAATCACTACTTGAATTAAATTCTTGATCAGATAATATAAAATTCACAAGAATAACAACATCAGTTATATTGATTGCTAAATCTCCATTTAAATCACCAATAATTCCTGCAGTATCACTTACCTCTAAACTAATAGGTATAGATACATCATCTATATTAGTTTCAATAATCATTGTAGCATTATAATTACCTAAAGGCATATTTTGAGAATCAACAATTATATCAAATGTTTTTTGCTCTAGATATGATAAATCACCCAGTAAATTATTATCTGAATTGATAGATAACCAATTTGAAGAAAAAGGCTTTTCAAACTTATAAGAGATACTACTTGTAAAATAACTACCGTCATACTGATCAACTTGCAAACCAATATTACCAGTTTGATTTTGAATACCAACAGTCGCAGAGTAATCTCCAATTATTGAATTATGGTTTATATCTATACTTCCATCAGGATAGATAATTATTTGAAAATCATAAGATGTTCCTGAAAAATCACCTGATCCTGTAACCCAATGAGCAACATTTTCAAACCATACTATAAGCTTTTCACTGCTACTGTAATAATAAATATTACCAGCACACTCAGAATTACAGTTATCATTAATTGGATTTAAATCATCCCAAAAACCAAATATTGCTGGCATAGGATTTTGTAAACCACTCAATCCTGTTGAAGAAGGAATATTTGAATTATACCATTCGTTACTGTCTGATTCAAACCCAATCCACCCATTTGGATTAATAAAAAATTCAGTATATATCTGATCATAAAAACTAAATTCAAATCCTATTTGTAAGTTTTCTGACCCATTATCATTATTTATAAAATTTACTTCTAATGACTCATTTGATCGCTCTATCCACTCAAAGCCTAAATCGGGGTTTATCGAAGAGTCTGTCCAAAAATAACCATATGAATCCGGACTGCTTCCAGGCACAGAAAAAGGAGATTCTAATTCAGGATAATTATAAGATATATCATATTCTAAAACTGAGTCCTCTTCACCATTATTAATTAATACTATTTCTACAGTTTCCTCAGTATTTGGTTGAATACTAAAATCAATACTGTTTAAAGATGTATATAGCTGAGGAACTGGTAAGGTTATAGGTAGCGCTGTAGTAATAAATAAAGCAGTATTATCAGATAAAGTCATAGCAGAAGCAGGATAATTATTATAATATGAATATTGCAAACCATCATTAGCAAAATGATTTTCTATACCAATAGTTGAATAACTACCATGTTCTGGTGGATAATCATTAAAGTCGCCTACAGAAGTATTATTGAAATCTTCATACTGAATTTTAATAGAATTATCTCCATATGGCAAATTAGAATCATTATTTAAAATAATTTGAAATGTTTCAGATGAATTAGAAAAATGAGTTCTCATATTATCCCATTGGATAATTGCATAATTATTATCACTATAATAGAAGACATCACCATTACTGCCTGTTTCTAAGTCATCCCAAAATGCTGCGATCATTGGTGATGGTCCTCCTGCTCCAGGAATAGGATAATTTCTAAAAGCTTCTGAATAAACATCATCAAATGCTATCCATCCATTCGTACAAATTGTAATTTGATTATAATCAATTCCATAAAATTTAAAATTGAAAGGTAAATCTACAATAGCTAAAGGTCCATTCCCATTCCAATTTCCATTTCCACTATTTGCTAGATTAAGATTTGTGCCAATTTGACTAATCTCAATCCAATCATATTCAGGATGTAAATTGTAATTTATATCATTAGAATCATAAATGTAATAACCATAATTATCGGGCCCTAAAGGATCGTCTACTTGTACCGTACCAAATCTAAAAACAATATTTTCGGTTCTACTGTATCCATTTGAATCTTCTATAAGCAATGAAGCTATTAATTGACTACCAGAAACAACATCACTACTTGCAGTTACATTAAATCCATTACCTGAGCTTTCTTGTGAACCAGCATTAATAGTTCCCCATGAATCATTACTATTATTAATTGTCAATAAGTTGCTTGAAGTAATAATTTCACCGATAACGTTAATTGCCTGCAAAGAACCCTGGTTTACTAAACTTATACTGAAGTTATTAGTTTGACCAGGTTGTAAAACAATTTCCTCATTAGGAATCAAGTAACTTCCTCTAATATCTAAGTTAATTTTTGAAGTCCATTGATTATTTTCGTTATCTTGAAAGATTACATATAACTCAAGATCTTCTGATTGAATAGCAGATGGATCTAGAGAAACATTAAAATCATCTAAATAAAAACTTTGATTAACACTTATATCACCTATAAATATTTGGTTATTTAAAATATTAATTAAGTTTGAATATGAAGTTAAAGTTGCTGTAACTCCTTGTACTATTTGACTTCCAAAATTTAAAATTGGCACTGATATACCAAATTCTTCGCCTGCCGTTGGAATACCATCATTATTATCGTTTATCAAAATCGGCTGACTGGAATCAATATTCATTGAAATATTTGAATTTGTAATATTTAATGCTCCGGTATAAGGTTTAAAATTATTTTTTGTCACTGTTATGCTCACAAGTCCGCTATCAAATAAATTTAAATCAAATAAAACCTCTCCGTTTGAATCTGTAAATAAATTTACAGGAGTATCTCCAAATCTAATAAGCATTGAAACAAGTGCATCACTTACAGGATTACCTAAAGAATCCTGCACTAGAACATTAAAATAATTTGTACCATATGATACTTGACTTTCATGATTAACGGTAAACAATTCAGGTGTTTTTGTCCAAAGATGTGTTGCAGGATCGCCAATTAAATTATTCCAATGAGTAAATGCACTTATCCATTGATATGGATCAGTAGGATATGTATTTAATAAAGAAAGTTTCCCACTAACAAGACATGCGCCAGCTGTTTCAACTTGATCTGCCAATAGACCATGATATAAACCCATATCTACAATATTGTTAAACAACGTGTGGGTATTCCATGTAGCGGTTCCAATTGCAGCAACACCTCCCTTGGGATTTGAAACAGTACCGGCTCTAAAAAATTTCTCTGACATGCAAGTTTGGTCCTCAGCAAAAGATCCAGTACCACATGTTAAAACAGTTGCAAAAGGTAATTTATAACCATTACTTGCATTGTCTACATCGCTATTAGTAAACCCGCTCATACCTAGATAGCCCCTATAATTAAAAAATAAGGATCCATCTGATAACTGATCTCTCATTGATGAAGACCAACTCCCTCCAGAAGTTTTTAAATAAACATCGTTAAATCCATGATTACTTAATAACGTGGCGACTGCTTCTTTAGTGATAGCACATGAGTTACCAGAGGTTGATGGATCACCAAACATTGCAGCTCTAGTAAAGTAATTATCTAAACTCCCAAGGTAAGTAGCTTTTTCATAATTAATAATTTTATAAACTGCTGTACTTAATTCACTAACTGTTCTTATTGACATTCTTCCTATTAAAATATCAGATAATAAATCATTTCCATCTAACTGTGAGTAAGGATGATCTCCTTCGCATTCATTACCATAACTATCATGTCCGAAATCTTCATAATAAGTAGGAATACTATAAGAACCACCAACATCACCAATTAATGCTACATATTCTGGAGGTACGTCATAATTAAAATAAGCGTTTGAAATATAATTTTTTATTGATGAAGAACTACTTCCCATTTCTGAAGTTGACGCAGTATATACAATGTAACCTCTTTGCCTCCTCCATTCAACTAACTGTTGAAAAATTGAATTACTTTCGATATCACCAGAACATATATACAAAATTGCAGAATTTTGATAATCAGATTGCCTATATGTTTCATCATAATTTAAAATTTTATTTTTATAAATTTTTTCAAATACTNTTGATTTAGGCATTACTCTCTGNCTTGAATCTTCTNTNTGTCCAATCTCTTTAACAATTATTGTAATAGAATCATATACTTCTAATATTTTTTCAGCTGGTAAATATTTGAATGGAATTACATTAATATTTGCAACAACTAAATCTCGTAAAATCATTGGTTCAGAAATCGATACGTTAACAAATGGATAATGTTTATCTGAATTATAAAAATCACTATCGATTAATTCAATATGTTTTTTTTCTAAGCCCTTTTCAATTTTTTGAGAAGGAGTAATAATTATATTATTAATAAATCGAGAATCGTTAACTTCAAAATCTACTGTATATATTTTTGTGGGATCCAACTTTATCATTGTTGAATGAAGTGGCAGCTTTGGCATACCTAAAATATCGGTATATCCTTTAGATGATTTAACATGAGTATAAATATCATTTTCTATAAGCTCAATATCATCATTCAATAAAAAATTTATTTTTATATCGTTATCCATGTTACGATCAAGAATAAATTCGCTACTTGAAAATAAAAATGAAAATAATATGATATTAAATATAAACATAGTTCCTCAACAGTTAAGATTACTTGTAAATATAATANAATCAAACAAATAAAATATATTTTATAATTGTTTCAATATGTAAATATGTAAACAATAGTTGCAGTAAATTCAACTTATGGTTTAAATTTAGGTATCACATTAAAGGAGAATAAATAAAAAATGAAAAAATATGTAGCATTTATCATTTCAATCTTTTTCATCACATCAAATCTTTCGGCTCATTGCGATGGTTGTGGAACAAGCGATACACACAAGCATGGAAGTCTTGTTGGAAATATAAAGTATGATGGTAAAGTACCTAGTAGGAAAGCTTTAAAAATGGATGCAGACCCAGTTTGTGGTTCATCACATGATAAAAAAGTATTATCAGAAAGCTTTATGGTTGATGAGGATATGAATCTTAAAAATGTTTTAGTTTGGTTAAAAGACGTTAAATATGATGGACCAGTAAAAGCTGAGACTGCTGTTTTAGATCAACAGGGATGTGTATATACGCCTCATGTTATGGCTGTAATGAAAAATCAAAACGTTTTGATTAAAAATAGTGATGCGACTCTTCATAACATTCATTCTATGGCAAAAGAAAATGAACAATTTAATTTTGCTATGCCAAAAGTTGTTAAAGAAAAAAAGACATCATTTGGTAAAGTTGAAGAACCTTTTTATATCAAATGCGATGTTCATCCATGGATGAAAGCATGGGTTTTAGTGCAGGACCATCCATACTTTGCTGTTACCGATGAAAAAGGAAATTTTAGAATCGATGATATACCACCAGGAACGTATGAAGTTATAGCTTGGCAAGAAAAGTTTAAAATGAAAAGATCTATTGTTAAGACAGTAACAATTGAAGATTCTATTGATACTAAGCAAGATTTCACTTTTGTAAAACCATCAAAGAAATAATAAATTTAAATTTATTATAAAAAAAAAGGGCTGATTATCAGCCCTTTTTTTTTAGCATAAATTATATACTAACCTGGGAATTCATCTAAGATATCTTCTAACCATTCAATCATGTAATCTTCACACGTTTGTTCATCATCATTGTCATAATCTAGACCTAAACCCATTAATTTATCATCTTTATCTAAAGCTCTAGAACCCTCAAATTGATAATTATCTCTTGGAATTCGCCCAATTAACTTTCCACCTTTTTTCATAAAAGGATCAGCTAACATACCTATAGCATCTAAAAAGTTTGCAGGATAACCAATTTGATCACCACAGCCAAAAAAGGCCGCTGTCTTGCCATTAAAATCTAGCTTTTCATAATCTAAAAATACTGAATCCCAATCTTCTTGTAATTCACCAATGTGCCAAGTAGGACAGCCAATAATTATATTATCAAACTCAAGAATTTTATCAACATCAGCATCAGCTATATTATGCATTTCAACTTCATGATCATTCATTTCTAAATACTCTTTCATGAATTCAGTTGCTGTTGTTGTATTATCTGTTGAACTTCCGAAAAAAATACCAATCTTCATTTTTGTAATTTCCTTTAATTTAATTGTACTTAAATTTTACTAATTTTTTATACTATAAATTAAAATGATTTATGTATTTAATTAAAGTTTTTTTTAAATTATTTTATGAATATTAAGTCTTTTTTTATAGTTTGTCTTTCAATCTTATTTTTTACATGTGATACACCGAAGAAGTATAATGTAATTGGTGTAATTAAAGAAATTGATAAAGATAAAAATAAACTTCTAATTGATCATGATGAAATACCAGGTTTTATGGTTAAAATGGTGATGTTTTTTAATTTACATAACTCAGTGGATATTAATCAATTTAGCATTAACGATAGCGTTAAGTTTAATCTAATTGTAAAAGATAAAAACAGCTACTCTTTAAACTACGATATTGTTGGAAAGTCTAAAATATCTTCACAAGATAATTTTTGGGAAGATGATGAAGATTCAAAATATTCTCTTAAAGAAGCAGGTGATTCAATTGATAATGCAACTTTTTTAGATGTGAATAATAAACAGATTTCTTTATCTGATTTTAAATCTGATTTCTTATTGATTTCTTTTATATTTAGTAAATGTCCTATGCCAAATATGTGTCCAGCAGCAATCGTGAAAAATCAATATTTATCTAATCATTTTAAAAACGCAAATATCGATTTTCTACTAATTAGTTTTGATTATTTATTTGATACACCTGAAGTTTTAAAAAGTATGTATGGTGGTCTTAAAAAAGAAAATCTACACTTTCTTTCAAGCTACAAACACATAAATGATATATTTACATTAAGTCAACAAGCTGGCGTAGCATACTGGGGTGTTGAAGAAAATAATATTGGCCATACTATGAGAACTTTATTAATTGACAAGGACTTAAAATTAGTTAATACTTATGATGGAATGGATTGGAGACCTAGTGAAGCTAAAAAAGATATTGAAAATTTAATTAAAATATATTATTAAAATTTTACCAATCCTCATCTTCCCAATCATCGTCATCTTCATCCTCTTCATTTGAATCAAAATCGTAACCATTTGTTTTGAAATATTCTTTAACTATTTTGGTTATATCTGTTTTTCCAGGTATAGTATAGATGTAATCAGTAATTCCTTTAAGCATTAAATCATTATTTCCTTTAAGCTCAACTAACTCAGAACCCCAGACTTGTTCTGCACCATCAGCTTCTAAGATATCAGAAGTTGGTAAATAAACTGCTGGCATTTTTGTACCAGGCATAATTGCCTGCGGATTTCTCAACCATTCAATAACCCACTCAGGTCTTAACCTTTCTTTAGTCATTGCTAAATTAGGAGCCCAAGATGCTGGACCTTGAACAGGCTTAATCTCACCATAAAAATGACAATTATTACATGCACCAAATTCATGAAGCTTTTCACCTGCTTTAAATTCTATACTATGTTTATCTACAATTAAATCGCTTTCAAATGCCAGCTTATGATTTTCTAAATGTTGCAAAGAACCTATTAAAGAATTCCAATCATCATCTGAAAGCATAGTAAACGATGGCATTCTTACTTGTAAACTTGGTCTTATTGTAATTGGATTTTTGAAAAATTTATATAACCAATCTGGTTGAGTTTTGATACCTTGAGTATTTAGATTAGGTGGACCATAATCTTGACCAAGCAAATCAACAATTTGACCACCAAAATCATCAATCATATGACAACCTTGACAATTATACTGCTGAATTAAAGAGTAACCTTTAAAAACATTTTTATCATCTACAAGATTTTCAATAAGCATATTATCTGAAAACTTATTATTATTAAAACCTAATATTGCAGTTGTAATTGCTTCAATTTCTTCTGGTTTAAAGTAATAATTAGGCATTCTAGATTTATCTTCAGGAGCAACTATTTTATCTCGATCAAAAATTCTTGGATTTGCTAATTTCTGTTCAAACCAAGAATAGTTATTATGACCAATAAAATGTATATGGCCAAAATCTAATGTATTTAGAGGCTTCGAACCCTCATATGTTAACTCTGCACCAATGGGCTTACCATTTTCAAAACCTTTAATACTGTGGCATGTATAACATCCATAATAGTTAATACTTTTTGTACCAACATAATTAATGACTTCTTTTTCAGACATCCTGTTTAGTTTTTCAATAGCCTCTTCTTCAGCAAAAGCTTTAACCATCCATCCTTTAGCTATATTATTCATTTCTTCTTGGTCATAGTAAGAACTAGGTAATTTTGCAAACTCTTCATTTTTCAAAGTTAATAAATAAGCAGTAATATCAGCAGCTTCTTCATGAGTTAATCTCATATCAGGCATTCTAGTTTCAGGGTAATATTCAGAAGGATTTTTAATCCAATTATATATCCATTCTGCATCAGATTTTGATCCAACTCCAATCAAATTTGGACCTTGGTTTTTAAGTAACTCATATCGAGTCATCTCTTCTGATTCGTATCCAAACTTTGACATAAACATTTCGTATGGTAAATCATCGAATGTCATATCTACTTTTTCATCTTTAACCTGATGACATCCCATGCAACCAACAGCGTTAAATAATTTCTCACCAGATTCATAATTTCCTATGAACTCTGATGAATTATTCATGACATGACCGCCATCTGGGAAAAAATACTCTGTCATAGCATAAATTTCAGAATTATTTCTTCTGACCATTTCTGGACTAGAATTATTTTCTTGCTCAAAAAAATGAGGCATCCATGTATTGTACCTAAAACTTTGAGGATTTTTAATCCATTTAGCAACCCATTCTTTATCTAATTTTTGATCTAAATGAGTAAGAGGGGGCCCTGCATTATATTCTTTCTGATAAGTTTCAATATGGTGACAATTATTGCACCCAGAAGTACTTATTAACCCCAAACCTAAAGCTAATTTATCACCACCATCAACTATAGGCTGACTCTGATGACAATTAAAACAACTTGCCTGGGTATATTTAGTAGGTAACATCGGTTGTAACCAGTGATGTATTTTTTCCCAATCATACTTTTCTTTCCACTCATCTTCTTGTTCTTTTGATCCTGGAGTATGAGATGATGAAATAAAAGATGTTCCTCTTGCTCTTCCTGCATGACAACTTGTACACCCAAATTGGTCCATAGTATGAGGCGAAGATGAAGAAACGTATAAGTCAAGCCTTGGATGAGTTGTATAAGGTTGAGGAGCATCAACAAAATCTGGATTATCAATACCTAAGTGACAACTTGTGCATCTATCAACACTTGGAACGGAGGCAAAATTAACATCATATTTAACATCATGAGCTACTATTTGGTGAACTTTATAATAAGGATCCAAAAAATCAATTATTGGTAAATCTCTTACAATATCTCCAATTTGATTTACAAAAGACATCTTTGAACGATCTAATTTTTGAATTTTCATTTCAAGTAAACTAACCTGTTTTAAATATTTATTTAATTCATCTTCCTTAACTTTTAAATTAGAACTTAAATTTTTAATTTCTTCCTCAGTTTCAAGAACTAATTTTTCATCTTTTTCTTTAATTAACTTTAATTCTTGCAGGGTTACAAGCGATGTTTCATATTCATTTTTATATTTATATTCCTCATGATTATGATGGTCCTCATCATGTGAATGAGCTAGCTCTGTTTCATATAAATATTTTTTTTGATCAGACTCTGCTTTAAAAAATAAATAATCCATATTAGATTTATAAAAAATTCCTTTTACATCTACAAGTAGATTATTAAGAGAATCTAATTTATCTCCGTTTGCATCAAATTTATTTTTTTCTTCATCATAAGCTTCTTGATATATATCTCTTTCATCTTCGACTAAACTCAATTCTTCAAGTAATTTAGTTTCTGCAACCTCTGCTCCTAACTTTCTAAATTCTCTTTGATATTCTTTGAATTCATCATCATTATCATGTAAGAACATCCATCCAACTGAAATAAGTGTAAGAATACTAGCAATGGCAAACCATTTATTTAGTAAGTTTATATTCCAATATCTTTCGTCGTTTTTATAATCCATAATTAGATATTGAAAAAGTATTCAGGAATTGCTACAATGTATTTCAAATTAAAAAACCATCTTAAATACATCTTAATTGGAAGCGCAAGCATTGACAGTCCCATCAACATTAAAAAAACATACCTAACAGGACCATACTCTTTAAGCATATTTTTAAGATAAGTCTTTGCAAGGAATATAGGTAAAACAAACAAATAAAGTCCTGTTACAATAAAACCAATTGACTCTCTAAGTAAAACATTTGAGGGTAATGGTTGATTTAAAAGTATGACCCAAAAATATTCAGATAAATTAACATTATTCAAAACTTCAAGTTTGTGAGGGTCCCACCATTCAAACGGACCATAAAAATTCCAGTTGGGTCCTCTAAAGAAAGTACCAATAACAATCAAATATGTCCATAAAGCTAACCAACCGTACATAAAAATAAAATAACCAACTCTTCTTTCTTTAAAAGAATAATATCCATCACCTTTTTTATTTATATCCATATACGGTATTGCACACATACCTAAAATAATAAATGTAGGAAATAAAACTCCAGCTAACCATGGATCAAAATATACTAACATTTCTTGTAAACCTAAGAAATACCAAGGTGCTTTTGAAGGATTAGGAGTAACAGATGGATTAGCTGGTTCTTCTAAAGGAGCAGCGACAAGTATAGACCAAACAATTAAAAAAACTGAAAAAAGTAATAATGCAATAAATTCGATATAAACAAGGTCTGGCCATACTAATACTTTATCTTCAGGGTCATTGTACTCATTGGGTTTTTTTCCTCTTTCTAAACGTCGATCATTTATATAAGATTTTTTCATACCATACCAAGTATAGAAAAACATGGTATAAATCATCATAATAATTGGAAAATTATCAGGCTTATTTAAAATAATACTAAAATTTTCATCCTTGAATCCTAAATAAAAAAAGGCAGTTGTAACTACAAATATTACTACTCCACCTGGGTTAGTCCATATTCTCCAGATTCCAAACTTTCTACTTACTTTATCAAACCAATCAGTTGGAGGAAATAAAAAAGGAAATATTACAGTCAATATTGTAAAAGAGATGGTCGGAGTAGAAAGATAATCAATAGTATTTTTAATATTCTCAATCATTATAAAGGACCTGATATACCTCCATCTTTTCTAATTCTCCAAAAATGAACTGCCATAAATATCATAGCAACAAATGGAACAGCGATACAATGTAGAACATAAAATCTTAATAATGTTGCTTCACCAACAAATCTACCACCTAAAAGAGCAAATCTAACATCTGACCCTGAATGGACTAAATTCACATCTCCAATAGCAAGAAGTGAAGCACCTGGACCCTCATGTCCCAAAAATGGTGTTGCTCTTGCCATGTTTGAACCAACAGTCACAGCCCATATAGCTAACTGATCCCAAGGAAGAAGATATCCAGTGAAACTCAATAATAAAGTTAGTGTCATTAAAATAACACCTACAGCCCAATTAAACTCTCTTGGAGGTTTATATGAACCTGTCATAAATACTCTTAGCATATGTAACCATGTTGTTAAAACCATTGAATGGGCACCCCATCTATGAATTTCTCTCATAATTCCAAGAGGTACTTGTTCTCCTAAATCTATAATGTCAGTAAATGCATACTCAACAGTTGGCCTGTAATAAAACATCAGTAAAATGCCAGTGATTGTCAGTACAACAAATAAGAAAAAAGACAATCCTCCCATACACCAAGTATAGCCAACCTTAACAGCATGCTTTGGAAGCCTTGCTGGATGAAGATGTAAAAAAACATTACCTAAAACTGCATACATTCTTTGCCTTCTAGTTCTTGGAACACCAGATCTAAAAATCGACTTCCAAACCATTGACTCATTTAAATAATCTAATATTGATTTTTTCTTATCTGACATAATTAATCTCCGTTAAACCTTTAAAAAAGACTCAGATCTATTCCATTCGCCTTTTTCATATTTAAATAATTTTGTTTTATCAACAATAATTTGACCATCGTTAGCTAAACCAATCTTGAATCTTTCTAATGGTCTTGGAGCTGGACCTTCAAAATTGATACCAGTTGACCTAAAGCCACTACCATGACAAGGACATTTGAACTTACGATCAGTTTCCTGCCAATTAGGGGTACAACCCAAATGAGTACAGACAGTTGATAAGGCTGTAATTTTTTCATCATCTCTTACTATCCAAACATTATATTCTTTTTTGAATCTTAAGTCTACTTTACCAGGTTCAAAATCCTCAGGAAATCCAATTTTGAAGGATTGAGGTGGTTCAAATAAAACATTAGGAAATAAGAATCTAACTAAAACAGTTAAAAAACCACCAGTTGCTGCAGCAAATGCTAACCAAGCAACACTCAATGTTGACAAAAATGATTTTCTATTCATTTTTGACTGTTTAGCTTCTTTAAATTCTGGATAATTATTAACTGGAAACTTGTTGTCGTAAATAGCAAGTACTTCCCTCGCTAGATTATTAGGATACAAGCCATTTCTTACAAGTTTTATTTCATCAATGATTTTAAACCATTGAGATTCATCTTTTGCACTAATTAATTTGTTCTTTTCTTCTTGTGTTAAGTTCATTTATATTAAAAAGTTGTATATGCCAGAGTTTTAATTTAATAATGTTCTAGTAATGTTCACTAATAATTTTCATAGAAAATTCTTTTATTTTTACATTTTCATCATCTTCAGCTAATATTCTCACCTCATCTTCAAAAGCTTTATTAGGGTATTTTGATACAAGAGCTAAAATAGTAAGCATTGTATTATTAATTTCATTAATATCAATATTAGAATAATTAGTGTAATAATTTCTATCTAACAGCTTTTCAAGAACTTCAACTCCAGATAAATTATTCATCTTTATTAATGCAACAGCAGAATCCCATCTAATATTTGGCTCTTCATCGTCTAGCAATGAAACTAAAAAATTTTCTGAACTCTTATTTCCAATTTCCCCTAAAGAAATAACAGCTGCTAATCTTTCTTGAATATCAGCATCAGATATTGAAATTTTATTTAATTTATCAACAGATGGACTAAACTTGATCATACCTAATGATTTTATTGCAGCTATTCTATTCTCTAGAACCTGATCGTCTAAACCATTCAATAATGTGTTACCAAATTTAATGTTGTTTGTTTGACCCATCGCAAGAGCTAAGTAGGTTCTAACTCGATCATCATCATAAACTGATTTTTCGTACATTGAAATCATTTGATTAACAAACATATCACTTAGAGGTACTTTCTCAGGATCTTTCATTAAATTTGATAATTCATACGCAGATTGCCATCTCTTAGTAAGTGATCCTGATTTAATATTGTTTAGCAAATGCTGCGGATCTTGCTCTTCGTATGTTAGTATTTCAAACAGAAAGAAAAAAAGAATACCAAAAATGGTTATCATTAAAGGAATTAAAAAAAATGAATAAAATAAAGCATAAACTTTACTTGAATTAGTCATTTCTTCATTAATACTGGACTTTTCTTTCATTATTTTACTTATATTTTAATTAATATAATTTGCACGTTTTGCACGATTTAATCTATTAATAATATTAAAATTATACAACAAATAAAACTTTTTAGAGTAAAATGAAGTTAAGACAAAGTAGTTCAATTTATTTCTTTTCAACTTTCTTTTTCTTTTTTAAGTGATTCAATGTTCTTTCTATTTTTCTTACCTGCCTTGATAAAGACATTATTTTACTCATGGATATCATAAAAAAAACAAATAAAAGGAAAACTATTATATTTAAATTAATCATACTTATTTTTCATTTTATCTGCTTTTTCTTTTAAATCATAACCTAATAGAACTGGGAATAAAAATAGAATCAACATTGCGATTACTAAAATTATTGCTATCCAGTCAAGATTTCGCATCAACCATTCTATTGTAAGCCATTCAAACTCCATAACTAATTCTGATTTTTGCTAAACCACTGATTAAATTCATTTCTAAAATCTTCCATTAACATAATACTTGACTTTACAATATTTTCTGCATCGTAATTTCCATCTTTTTTATGCTTCTTTAAAACAATTTTTTGTATTTTAATAAATTTTTCCAACTTATTGTATTCAAAGCGGTTTTTGTCAAAAATAGATAGATTGCAATCGAAACAATGCTCCTCCTTCACAACTCTATTTTGTTCAATAAATTCATTCGATAAGTATTTATAAATTTTTTTATTTGAGGAAAAGGATATTTTTGAACTTAAATACAACCTTGGATGTTGAGGATTTTTTTTCTTCATTAGATATAGTATAAAGCTATAATATAATAAGCTAAAGTCAAAATTGTGCAAATTATCATCGCATACAATCCTCTAATTTTTTTATTTTCAGACTTCATTAATTTTCATACCTCAATTTATGTTTTATCTTAATTACAAAAAGAATAGTTACAATAGCTAAAAATTGGTGTAGAATAGCAAAAACAACTGCAGCCTTTGTAACTAAAGTCAAAATACCAATAATACATTGAAATGAAATTAAAACCACTAGGTATTGATTTTCTAACTTTATTCTTTCAGTTACCTTGTTTATTTTAATAATAAAAAAAGAAATTAAACCTACTAGAGCAAAAGCTAAAGATCTATGGATGAATTGAACTCCATAATCATTATCTAAAAAAAATAGAAAAAATGATTTTTCTAAACCAAAAAAAGCAGACTTAAAACCTCCATTATAAAAAGGGAATACATTAACAATATTTACAGTTTTTATACCAGCATTAAACGCTCCATATACAACCTGAATAAATAACAAGACTAGTATAAGCGTTAATAATTTACCATAAAATGCATCATCTTTAATTCTTTTAATATTCTTTGTAAACAAAATCGACAATTTAAGCTTATATATATATGAAAGAATTAAAAACGCCATTGTTAAATGAATAGCAAGCCTATAATGACTAACATGGGGAATATCTACTAACCCACTTTTAACCATATACCAACCTAAAAAACCCTGAAATCCACCCATAATAAAAACAATAATTAATCTTTTAATTAATTGATTACTTAAAGATTTTTTATACAAAAAGTATCCAAATGGTATTATGAACAAAAACCCGATCAACCTACCTAACATTCTATGAATATACTCCCAATAATAAATATATTTATATTGACTTAAAGTTATGTTATAATTTATAATTTTATATTCAGGATATGCTTTATATTGACTAAATGAAAATTCCCACTCATCATTACCAATAGGAGGAATAACACCAGTTAATGGCTTCCATGTAACCATAGATAATCCAGAATCAGTTAATCGAGTCATTCCACCAATAAATATCATTAAAAACAAAACACCTATACTAATATTCATCCATATAATTATTTTTTTATCAATATTCATAATTAAAAAAATGAATCAATTAGTATTAAAACTAATAAACTCGGTAAATAGATTATTGAAAAAATAAAAATATTTTTAACAGTTTTACTTGATTGATCAAAAATTATCATAGATGAATAAACTAAAAATATCAACCCAAGAACAACAGCTCCAAATACATAAATAAAGGAAGTTAAATTTAATATGTATATTCCGATTGATGAATAAATCAATGCCATTGTAAAAAAAATAATTTGGAAATTAACAGTATTAGAATTTTTTGCAATTACTGGAAGCATTTTAAACCCACCTCTCTCATAATCTCTTTTATAAATTATTGCTAAAGATAAAAAATGTGGAATCTGCCAACAAAATAAAATCCCAAAAAGCAGCATTCCTTCTAAATTTATTTGATTTGTAGCTGCAACCCATCCTCCAAGCGGTGGTAGTGCACCAGGAACAGCTCCGACAATTGTATTGATTGATGAAAATCGTTTTAGTGGAGTATAAATAACTATATAAATGAAAATTGTAAGAAATGAAATCAATGATGTCAAAGGATTAATTTGAAGCAATATATATGGTCCTAAAAAAGAAAGTAAAACGCCAAGTATAAGAGCAACATTTAAATCAATTTCTTTAGTTGGCAATGGCCTAAGCTTAGTTCTTTCCATTTTTTTATCATATTCAACTTCAAAATATTGGTTTAAAATACATGCTCCGCTAGAGCTAATAAAAGTACCTACAACTAAATATAAAAAAACAATCCAACTTTCATACTCAATCATCATCAAGTTTTCATATCTCAAACCTAAATAATATCCTAAGTAGGAAGTAATAACAACCAAAATTGTAATATTCATCTTAATTAATTGTAAATAGGGTTTCATAAATGTAAATCTATAATTTTTTTAAAGTAATCTAATGATTCAGGATTGGCTATAGAATCTTTATTGTTTATTTTTAAACCATTAATAATATTTTTAACTGCCATTTCTACTTTTTTACCATTAATAGTATAGGGAATATCTTTAACAGAAATAATTGAAGATGGCACATGTTTTGGAGAACAATATTTTTTAATTCTGAACTTTATTTTTTCAATTAATTCATTATTTAATTTTAAAGTATCTTCTAGTACAACAAATAAAACTATTACCTCGTCATTATCTTTCAATTTTCCAACTACCAAAGAATCTTTAATTAATTTAAAATCGCTTAAAGCTTGATAAATCTCTGATGTTCCAATTCTTATTCCACCTGGATTTAAGGTAGTATCAGATCTTCCATAAATTTTAACTCTATATTCATTGCTAATTTTTATAAAATCGCCATGTTTCCATTTATTTGGAAATTCATCAAAATAAGCATTGTTATACTTCTTGTTATTGTTATCATTCCAAAAATAAATTGGCATTGAAGGGAAAGCTTTATCGCAAACTAATTCTCCTTTTATACCAAACTGATGTTCTCCATTAGAATTATAACTTTTTACACTCATACCTAAACCCAAACATTGCAATTCGCCTTTGATAACTGGAAGATTCGGATTAGCTAATGCAAAACAAGATATAATATCAGTACCTCCTGATATTGAAGATAATTGAACATTTTTTTTCCAAGACTTATAAACAAACTCAAATGAATTATCATTTAATGGAGAGCCAGTTGACAATATTAATCTCAAATTTTTAAAAGAAAATCTGCTAGGCTTGATATTACTTTCTCGAAGATAAGATATATATTTTGCACTAGTACCAAAAATACTAATATTTGAATGATTCATTTTTTTCAATAGACTATTTTTATTTGGGAAAAAAGGACTTCCATCATAAAGTAAAACAGTTGAGCCAAAAGATAATGAACTTATAAGCCAATTCCACATCATCCAACCACATGTTGTATAATAAAAGATATTATCATCAGGTCTTAAATCAATATGATATTTGAATTCTTTCAAGTGCTGAATCAATGTTCCTCCAGCAGAGTGAACAATGCTTTTTGGTTTTCCTGTAGTGCCTGAAGAATACATTATAAATAAAGGGTGGTCAAAAGGCAATTGATTAAATGTAATTTTACTTGAATCGTTATCAATGATTTTATCCCATGTATGAAATTTTTTATTAATACTAATATTATTCAAGTAATTAATTACAATAATATTTTCTATTGAATCAATCGATTTTGCAACCGTAGATAGTTTATTCGATATATCAAAACTTTTACCTTTAAAGTAATAGCCATTTGTAGAAATGAGTAATTTTGGTTTTACTTGCTTAAATCTATCTAAAATTGCTTCAATGCCAAAATCGGGTGAACACGAAGACCAAATTGCTCCAATACTTGAAGCTGCCAACATTGCTACAACTGTTTCAATTTTATTAGGCACAAGAGCACAAACCCTATCACCTTTCTCTAAACCTAAACTTTTGAATGAAAATGCAACTTTACTTACCAAACCATACAAATTTTTATAAGATATTTCTTCTTTATGTCCATTTTCACTTAGAAACTTAAGCGCTATACTTTTACTATCTTTAAATCTTAATAAATTTTCCGCATAATTTAATCTTGATTCATGAAACCACTTTGCTCCTGGCATTTTACTCTCATCATCAACAACATATTTAAATTTTTTTGAAGAAATAATATCTAAATCGTACCATAAAAAACCCCAAAATAGACTAGTATTATTAACTGACCAATCATATAAATCAGAATATGTTTTTAAATCTAAATTATATTTATTGCTAATTTTTTTCTGAAGATTGGACATGTAATATTTTTGTATTTGATTTTTACTCGGAGTCCAGAGAATATCATTCATTTAAATATTTCCATTTTAAAATATATTTCCAAGCTGTTTCAATTTCATCTTTATTTATATATTCTGAAAGTTTTTTTACTAGATTATTAAAATTTAAAGGAATATTTATATCGACATATTTAGGTATTTTTTCTATAGCTGCTAACTTAGCTAATTGATTTCCTGTCAATGAAGTATTTAAAAATTTATATGGAATAGAATCAAATCCTACACCAATCCCTCTAGGCTTAGATAGCTTAAATAGTGATTCTTTTACTTTTGTATACCATCCACCACCACTTCTTCCAATCTGATCAATTTTAAATGCATCAATACTACCATCATCTTTAAATAAATCTTCATTTATATGAAAAAAAACAACCTCACCCAAAATCAAATTACCACTACCAGGTTTATTACCAAGTTTAATTATATCAATTAATTTACACTCCATAATGAAAGGTGATTCTAGAACTCCTGGAGTTGATATAACATTAGAGTTATATTTACCTAAACCAGATTTATCAAATTCATCGATATTTTTTTCATATTCACATGAAGCTAAACTAGTCTGATAAACTATTTCAGAGGTAACGATTGAAACAGTAAACTCTTTAGTCGATTCTATGTTTGCCAATGTATCCTTGGGTAATCCTGTTCTTCCACTTAATGCAGGAGAAAAACCAACAACAGGAGGATTTGCACCAAATGCATTAAAATATGAAAAAGGTGCAAGATTAAAGTTATTTGAAGAATCTTTTGAACCAACTAAGGCTATAGGTCTTGGCGCAATACCAGAAATCAATAAATGATAATTCTCTCTTAAACTATTTGATTTTGGGTCTATTTTTTTATGATTCATATTTTTTTAAGATTTTAATAAATATCTTTATTTCATTTATTGTTCCTATAGATATTCTAACACAATTATCTAACCCAAATCCTTTTAAAGATCTTAGAATTATTCCATTTTCCAACATAAAGCTAGTAAAATAACTTGCTTTTTTATAATTATCAAAAATCAAAGTTATAAAATTAGCTGAAGTATCAATATAACTAAGTCCAAGCAAATCAAATTGTTTTATCAACATATCAATACCAATAATATTAAATTTTATTGTTTTTCTTAAATGCTCAGAATCATTTAAAGCCTCAAGTGCAGCTAGTTGAGCAGGAGTAGAAGGTTCAAAGGGTAACTTAACTTTCATTAAATTTGAAATTAGCTCTCGATGAGCTAAACCATAACCTATTCTTAGTCCTGCAAGCCCATAACCCTTTGAAAAAGTCCTAAGTGTTATTACATTATCAAATCTATAGGACATTGAGTCAGGATAATCTTTTAAATGACTTGCAAATTCAAAATAAGCTTCATCTAATATAACCAATGTTCGCTCAGGAACATTGTTCATAAATTTTTCAAAATTAAGCTTATTGAAATATGTTCCAGTTGGATTATCAGGATTAGCTAGATAAATAATTTTTGTATTTTCATTTATTTTATCAGAAATTGCATGCAAATTATACTTATAATTTTTTGCCTTAACCCAATTTATTTTTTTTCCTGAAGCATTTGCAAGTACTCTAAAACCAATAAATGAATTTTCTGAACTAATCATTTCATCAGTTTCATTAAGAAAAGTTCTAATTATAGCAGACATTATACCTTCACTACCATTTCCTAAAATTACGTTGTCAATATTAACTTTATAAATTTTAGATATTTTTTTTCTAAGTAAAAATCCAGATGAATCTGGATATCTATGTAGATTTTTGAAACAAGTATTTATTATTTTAATTGCTTTTTTTGAAGGACCATAAGGATTTTCATTTGACGAAAGCTTTATTATTTTACCTAAATTTGAATTTATTTTAATATCTTCAATACGCTTACCTGGTACGTAAGGTGATAAATTCTTTATATATTTAGGTACTAATCTCATTATATTGCATATAAATTTATTACTTATTATAGTAAGATTAAATATTTTTTAGTTAAAATAAATTATTTATGAAAAATTTTAGAGAAACTTTATTTAAACATCTTGATGGTATTGTCTTAATGCCTACAATATTAGCTCTTAAAAAAGTAAATATAATTCAATTAATTAATAAAAAAGAATCTTTTACAATAAATGACCTAAATAAAAATAACAATATTAATTTGGGATATTTAAATGTTAGCTTGAGGACCTTAATGAATTGCAATCTAATCAATCTCATTGAAAAAAATGATATAAATGATTATAAATTCAATTCAAATAAAAAATTATACAAACTAACAAGAAATATTGATTTAATAAAAAACATTGACTTCCTAATTTCTTTTTATTTAAAAATAAACAATTTAAAAAACAGAGATATTAAAAATTATTTAAATTATATAAATGATTTAATTAGTAGTAATTATAAAAAAAATAGTTTTCTAGCAGATTATTTTGAAGGATTTTTACTAGGACCAATCTTGTCAAAACTATCTTTTAATAGAAAATTAAAAATTCATAACAGTAAAATCATATTAAATGATATTGATAAAAATTTTAAAAAAGCAATTTTTAAATTATTCATTTATTTTGGTTTAATTAATAATAATAAATTAACTAAAAAGGGATTATACTTTATTTCAAAAGCATCAGCATACGGGGTTACAGTATCTTACTTAAATACATTAAATAATATCAATAAACTTTTAACTAGTAAACCTGACTTTATTTGGCAAAGAACGGAAGATAATACTGAAATTCATGTTGACAGGCCTCTAAATGTATGGGGAAGTGGAGGAGCTCATAAAAATTATTTTAAAAAAATAGACAACATTATTTTAGATATTTTTAATAAACCTCTATATGAACAACCTGATGGTATTATTGATATAGGCTGTGGTGATGGAACATTTCTTAAACATCTATATAAAATTATAACGAATAATACCATAAGAGGAGAAAATTTAAATAAGAAACCTTTAATAATCGTTGGAACAGATATTAATAAAAAAGCTAGAATTGCAACAAAATCAACTTTAAAAAAAATTAATCATTATATTCTGAGTGGAGATATTTCAAACCCTAAAAAATTAAATAATGACTTAATTAAAAAATACGATTTAAAACTAAAAAATCTTTTAAATTGTAGAACATTCTTAGATCATAACCGAATTTATAAAAAACCTTCAAAAGAATTTCTCAAACATGATATTATATCAAAAGGAAGCTTTGCTTTCAAAGGTAAGTTAATTAATTCAAGAAATTTAATAGCTAATTTTATTGAACATTTACATAAATGGAAACCTTATATAAAAAAATATGGTCTTATAATAATAGAACTACATACTCTTGACCCTGAAATAACTCGAATAAACTCTGGAAAAACTCTTTCATGCTCCTATGATACTACCCATGGATATACTGACCAATATTTAATTGAATATGATTGTTATATGAATTGTTTTAAAAATGCAGGCATACACAATACTTCAAAAAATGAATATATATTTCCTGAAACAAACCCAACGGTTAGTATAAATTACTTTATTTAATAGATAGTTCTGCAGCTAGAATTGTATTATGCATTAGCATTGAGATTGTCATCGGTCCAACTCCACCAGGTACAGGAGTAATATAGCTTGCTTTTTCTACAAGACTTGAAAAATCAACATCGCCAACAATATGATATCCTTTATCTGAATGATCATTTATTCTATTTATTCCAATATCTAAAATAATACATCCATCTTTTACCATATCTTTTTTAATCAAATTAGGCTTTCCTACTGCAGCAATAATAATGTCTGCTAATTTTGTATAATCAGATAAATTAGTAGTATGTGAATGACACAAAGTAACAGTTGCATTTCCTATCTCAAATGGTTGTGAAAGAAGAGAGGTTATTGGCTTTCCTACAATATTACTTCTTCCAATGACCACAATATATTTAGACTTTATATTAATTTTATAATACTCTAAAATTTTAACACAACCCAAAGGAGTACAAGGGATGAACCTAGGTTTTCCTTGAAATAAAAGACCTGAATTTTCTGGATGAAATCCATCCACATCTTTCATAGGATTTATTTTTGATAGAAAATCATTTGAATCTAAATGCTTAGGTAGGGGTAATTGTAATAGTATCCCATGAATATTTTTATCATTATTCAAATCCTAAATTAATTTTAAAAGATTATTTTTTGAAACATCTTTATTTAACTTTTTGATTTCTGATAAACAGTTTAGATTTTTAAACATCTTAGCTTTTGAATTGACATAAATTCTTGAAGCAGGATTATTTCCAATTAAGATAACTACCAACTTTGGAACTATACCTTTATTTTTTAATTCTAAAATTCTTTTTTTCATAACAGAATAATGCTTTTCAGCAACTGGTTTACCTAATAAAAGATTAGAACTCATAACTAAGTCAGCTTCTCATCTATGAATTCAAGCAATGCATTTGATTTTGATTCAATTTTTGATAAAACCTCTTTTTTTTGAGTTTTGTACAAAAACAACTCATCTGTTATATTCATACATGCTAAGACGGCAATTTTAAGCTGTTCAGTCTCAGGATTCAAACCATTTTCTATTAATTCATTTGTTTTTTCATTTATGTAAGACTCAACCTGTTCAAAATAAGATTGTTTTGCAGATGAACGAATGAAATAATCTTGACCAAGAATATTTACTTTTGAAACTTTTAATTTATTCTTCATTTAATTCTCCTAATTTATCTTTGTTTAGCTTTAAAAGATGATTTTAGAACATTTAAAATTTTATTAAAAAATATATCGACTTCTTTATCAGTTAAAGTTTTAGAATTAGATTTAAATTTTAATGAGTAAGCTAAACTTTTAGAATTTTTTGGAATCTCATTTCCATCGTAAATATCAAATAACTCAACATCATTTAAATATTCTCCACCATTTTGAAAAATAGAATTCATAATTTCTTCATTAGTATATTTTTTATTAATTAAAATTGAAATATCTCTTTCTATCGATGGGAAGGAATATATTTTATTATAAACTATTTTATTATTAAAATATTTCAAAAGATGATGCAAATCAATTGAACAAACAAAAATATCACTTGATATACCAAAACTTTTAAGACTATTTCTCTCTACAGACTTTAAATACCCAATAACTTTCTTGCCTACAAGAATATCTAATTTTTTATCATTTAATTTAAAATTAACGTTTAAAATATTTAGCATATTAAATAAAGATTTTAATTCACCTTTAATGGAGAATAAATCTTGATGCAAAGGATTATTCCAGTGTTTAATTTTATCACCGAACCAAACTAACATCACTTTCTTGATTTGAGAGGTCTTTCTAGATGACTTAGGACATAAAAATGATATATTACCAATTTCAAACAATTTTATAAAATTTTTCCCTCTACGCTGATTAAATGAGACTGCCCTCATTAAACCAGGATATAATGAATTTCTTACATATTCCATTTCAATACTGAGGGGATTGATTAATTTTACGGGCTTTAGATCACTATTTAAATCACAATCTTTTTTTGAATATAAACTATTAGAATAATGTTCATTAAAACCATTAGATGATAAAAAATTTCTAATTTTATCATCTAATAATTCCTGATCATTAATAAATGAATTAGATGGTACATAAAAATTATTATTTGAAGGAATATTATTATAACCATACACTCTTGCAACTTCTTCGAAAAGATCTTCTTCAAACTTTATATCATTTCTATATAAAGGAATTTTACAATTAAATGAATTAATTTCTTTTGAGCAATCTATATTTAATAAACTGAAAATATCTTTTATTTTTTTACTATTGAGTGACGTGCCTAAAAAATTATTACACTTCATAACATCAAAAGCAATCAATCTAGCATTTTTAGTGCTATAAACATCTATATAATCAGAAGCAATATCTGCTTTGGTTGTGTCTACCAATAAATTTGAAAATTTATTCATTGAATCTACAGTATTATTTAAATCTATACCTCTCTCAAATCTTTTTGACGCTTCTTTAGAATAATCATATTTTTTTGAAGTTTTTCTTATTCTAACTTCATCAAAAACCGCACTTTCTATTAATATATTTTTTGTTGAAGAATCAACATTACTATTAATTCCGCCTATAACACCAGCCAAGGCTATTGGTTTCTCATCATCTGCAATTACAATATCTTCTTCAGATAGCTTCAGTTTAATATTATCAAGTGTAATAAATTCTTCATTTTTTTTAGCAAGCCTAATATTAATTTTTCCTTTTAATTTATCAAGATCAAAAACATGTAATGGTTGTCCAGTATCAAACATTATAAAATTTGATAAATCTACAATATTATTAATTGATTTCTGGTTTATTAAACTTAACTTATTTTTTAACCAATCAGCGCTTTCATTAACACTAATATTTTTAATAATTCTACAGGAATATCTTGAGCATATATCTTTTTCATGAATTTTTACATCAATTAAATCAGATGTTTTAAAATTAGATAATTTTAATTTATATTTTTTAAAATTAATTTTCTTATTTTCAATTATTGCAAGTTCTCTTGCAATACCTAAATGACTAAAACAATCACCTCTATTTGGAGTAATATCAAAATCAAAAATACTATCTTCTTTAAGATTCAATGCATCTATAAAATTGTCTCCAGAATTTAAACTACTATCTAAAACCATAATACCATTATGATCATCATTAATTCCCAATTCTTTTCCTGAACAAATCATACCATTTGAATAAACATCTCTAATCTTAACTTTTTTAATTTTTAATTCTCCAACCTTTGAACCAACTCTTGCAACTGGAACAGTTAAACCATCTTTAATATTTGGTGCGCCACAAACTATTTCTTCGGTTTTATTTCCTAAGTCAATTTCACATAATTTTAATTTATCAGCATTTGGGTGGTTAACACACTTTACAACCTTACCAACTGTAACATTAGAAAAATTGAATTTATATTGAGAAACAGTGCATTCAAGGCCAAGTTGAGTAAAAAAATCAACTAACTCATTATCCGTTTTATTAGAAATGATATAATCATTCAACCAATTTCGTGAAATTTTCATTTGAACTGCCCTAAAAAATTAATATCTCCTTCATAAAGCAAACGTATATCATCTATACCATATTTAAGCATAGCAATTCTTTCGATTCCTAATCCAAATGCATATCCATTCCACTTTTTAACATCATAGTTTACTGATTTGAATACTTTTGGATTAACCATACCACAACCTAATATTTCTAACCAACCAGTTCCTTTAGTAATTCTATAATCAGATTCACTATTTAACCCCCAATATACATCCATTTCAGCACTTGGTTCAGTGAATGGAAAATAACTCGGTCTAAATCTTATCTTTATTTTTGGACCAAAAAATTCTTTAGCAAAATACTCTAAAGTACCTTTAAGATCAGAAAAAGTAACATTTTTATCAACATATAGGCCCTCTATTTGATGAAAAAGACAATAACTCCTTACGCTTATATCTTCATTCCTATATACTCTCCCTGGACTCAATACTCGAATAGGAGGATTATTATTCTCCATAAAATGAACCTGACTACTTGAAGTATGAGTTCTAAGCAAGATATCTTTTTCTATGTAAAATGTATCTTGCATATCTCTTGCTGGATGGTGTTTTGGAATATTTAAAGCTTCAAAATTATAATAATCAGTATCAATTTCTGAACCATAGACATTTGAAAAACCAATTTTACTAAAAATGTCCTTAATTTCATTTATAATTAAGGTTAATGGATGAATACTTCCATTATTTAACCTTAAACCTGGTAAAGAGTGATCTAATTTAGTGGCATGATTTTGAGAAACATTATTTTCTGAAAATAAAGTATTTAACTTATTGGAAATATCTAATTTTAGCTCATTAATTATTTTTCCTGCTTTGGGCTTTTCTTTATTATCAATTGATGATAATTTTGAATATAGTTTAGATACTAACCCTTTTCTTCCTAAATACTTATACTTAACCTCATCTTGATTTAACTTATTTTCTTTAAGTAAATCTAAATCAGATTTGAAAATTGATTTAATTTTACTGATTTCATCAATTAAAGACACAATTATTTGGTTACTGAATCAATAATACTTGAAAATCCATCAGGATCATTAACTGCCATGTGCGCTAATGATTTTCTATTTAATTCTATATTTTTATCTTTTAAAAGAGCAATAAACCTCGAATAAGTCAAACCACTATTTCTAACTGCAGCATTTATTCTCATAATCCAAAGCTTTCTAAACATTCTTTTTTTCTGCCTTCTATCTCTATATGCATATAATAAACTTTTTTCAACCGCATCTTTCGCAGTCTTAAAGTTTGAATTTCTAGCTCCCCTGTAACCCTTAGCTAGTTTAACTATTTTTCTGTGTCTTCTATGCCTTGGGACACTACTATTAGCTCTTGGCATAATTTTATCCTTTCATAGTTTAAAGCATATTATTAGTTCTTTTAGTCATTGCAGAACTTAATGTTTTACTTTTTCTTAGTTGTCTTTTTCTTTTACTACTTTTTTTTGTTGATAAATGCCGATTACCACATTGGTTGTATACCAATTTACCTGTACCAGTTTTTTTGAACCTTTTTGCAGCACTTTTTTTTGTTTTCATTTTTGGCATTTTTTTTCTCCTTTATTTAGGACTTAGAACTATTGAAACTCTTCGTCCTTGTAAATCTACAGGTTTATCTATGAATGATATATCCTTCAAAACTTCAACTACTTTATTTAAAGTTTCAATACCATCTTCTTTTCTACTATAAAATTCTCTTCCTCTGTACATAACAGTAATTTTCAATTTATCACCATTTTCTAAAAATTTTTGACCTCTTTTAAGTTTGGTCACTAAATCATGATCACCAGTGTTCGGTCTAATTCTAATTTCTTTAACTTGAACAACATGTTGTTTTTTCTTGTTTAACTTATCTTGCTTTTCAATTTCATAAAGAAATTTACCGTAATCAAGAATTTTACATACTGGAGGGTTAGAATTAGGTGATATTTCTACTAAATCTAAACCAACATTATTAGCTATTTCTTGTGCTTTTTCTAAATTCAACAAGCCCCTTTGCTCATTATTATTATCAATAAGTCTTACTTCATTACAAACAATTTGACTATTCACTCTGTATTTATTTCTATTATTTTTTTTAGCTATTTTTTACTCCTTAATTTTCAATTATGTGGTCGATACTGGAATCGAACCAGTGACCTCTACGATGTCAACGTAGCACTCTAACCAACTGAGCTAACCGACCCATATATAACATAAATAAAGCTAGCAAATTTAATGATTAAACTATATAAAATCACTATTTTTTTATTAAAACTCAAGAATAGAATAATAATCTTTTAAATTTAAAATAAGATCAATAGCTTTTCTATAATCTAAATCTTCATTTAAACTTGCCTTAATTCTTTCTTTTTCACCGCCAATAACTTTTGAAATTTCTCTTTCAAGACCATTCTTAATCCATCTCTGATTATCCTCAAGAGAAAATTGAACTTTTTTAATTTCATTAAAATAATTTTCTACTGGAATTGTATTATTTTGTTGATTGCTAGAAGAATTTTTAAAATAAATATTTCTAGAAAATTTATTTATTGTTATAGGGGACATGTTTACTTTATCTAAAAATTTCAAATATTCATCTTCACCTTTTAATTTATATTCTAAAGTATAGTCATTTATAAATAATTTAAAAGCCTTTATTATTTTGGTATCAACAACTACGGGAGTTTTTAAATCTTTATTAAATGGAACATAAGAAGCAGCAAAACTTAAGAAAACTCCTTGCCTCCATAACTCTTGAACATAAGGGGACAAAATATTTCTTTTTGTTTTAATATCTGGCACAATTCCATTTCCACCTTTGACTTGCCTACCTCCTTTAGTAGTAAACAAACTATCAACTTTATCAAGACCATCTGTCAAAAATCCATTATCCAAATAGTCTTGCTTCTGGATTAATCTTCCAGAAGGTAGATAATATTTTGAAGTAGTTATCTTTAAAGTAATAGTATCATTTAAATCATACATATGTTGAACTAACCCCTTCCCAAATGTATTTTGCCCAACTACAACGCCTCTATCAAGGTCTTGTATTGCTCCAGCAACAATTTCACTAGCTGATGCAGAACCTCTATTTACTAAAACAACTATTGGTGTATCAATATCAAGTATTGGTTTTCTTCTTGACTTCCATTCTTTGTTAGATCTATTTGTTTTACCCTTAGATGTTAATAATACTTCACCTCTTTCACATAAATAATCTAAAATATTAATAGCATTACTTAGCAAACCTCCAGAATTCCCTCTTAAATCAATAACTAAGCCTTTAATATTTTTAGCTTGTAATTCTTCAAGACCTTTTTTAAAATCTTTAGATGCGTTTCTAGAAAATCTAGTTATGCGTATATAACCAATATTATTTTGATTAACACCCCAATAAGGGACATGCTTTACAACAATACTACTTCTTTCTAATTCAAAATCTATTTTTTCTTTTGTAGATGGTCTTAAAATATTAAGAATAACTGTTGAGCCTACCTCACCTTTGATTAATTTTGATGCATCTGATACTGTCATACCTTTTGTGAAAGTACTATCTATCTTCATAATTTTATCACCAGCTATTATACCTTCAGAATAAGCAGGACTATCTTCCATAGGAGATAATACAGTTAGAGTATCCCTCCTTAACCCAATCTGTATTCCGACTCCACCATATTTTCCTTTTCTTAAAATTTCAAAGCTTTCGAGGCTATTGTCTTCCAACAACTTTGTGTAAGGATCCAAGTTTTTCAACATACCTTTTATTCCAGCTTTTATCATTTCAGATTCATTAACTGAATCAACAAAATTAATTTTTAATTTATTAAACGAGCTTTCAAATAAATCAATATACTCTTTGTAATCTTCGTTATTATTAAACTCTACTTTCTTTTTGTCATTACCTAATACAAACGATAATACAATAAGCAGACTAATTATTTTTTTATTCATAATATCTCTCTTTATATATATTTATTTACAGTCTCCATAATTTCACTATGGATAGTAAGTTTATCTTTATTTTTACAATTAATAACATAGCATCTATTAGGAAAAGATTTTGCAATAAAACTATATCCTTTTTGAACTTTCTGTAAAAATTTTAATCCTCCTGACTCCATTCTATCAACTTCATTTTTAGATATTCTTCTATATGCAATTTCAGGATCAAGTTTTAAAATAAATGTTATTAGTGGAATCATTTTATTTACAGCAAATTGATTAAGACTATTTATTAAATCTCTATCAAGATTTCTTCCATAACCCTGATAAGCTAAAGTACTATCATAATATCTATCACAAATGACCAGACTACCTTTTTCTAGCTCAGGTAAAATTTTTTCTCTTACTAATTGAGCTCTGGCAGCTAGAAAAAGTAACGTTTCTGACTCGGAACAAATATTATTTTCATTATTAAGTAAGATTTCTCTAATTTTATCAGAGATACTTGTATCTCCAGGTTCTCTTAAAATACAATTGCTAATATCTCTATTTTCCAATTCATTTTTTAAAAGATTAATTTGAGTAGACTTACCACAACCATCAATACCTTCAAATGAAATTAAAAAACTCATTTTAATTTATATCCCTCCTTAGCTATAATAATAACATATTCTCCTTTTAATTTACCTTGTTTACTCAAATTTTTCTTAACATCCTCAACAGTACCAAAAATTACTTTTTCATAAACTTTAGTTAATTCTTTACAAATACAAATCTGCCTATTTCCCATAAATAATAAAATATCATTTATTGTTTTAAGTATTCTATATGGCGATTCAAAAATAACAATTGTTGATGGCAGTGAACTTAAAAATTTAAATTTTGTCTGTCTTCCTTTTTTTTTTGGTAGAAAACCTTCAAAATAAAAACTATCACTTGGTAAACCACTAATCGATAAAGCAGATGTTAAAGAACTAGGTCCTGGTATAGTTAATACTTCGATATTCAACTGTCTACATTTATTAACTATTTTATAACCTGGATCACTTATACATGGTGTTCCTGCATCAGAAACAAATCCCATATTTTTTCCATCAATTAAATACTTAACATATTTATCTGTTAATTTGTTATCATTAAACACATTATATGGTAATAACTTGACATGATTTCTAATTTTATAATGAGTCAATATTTTTTTTGTCACTCTAGTATCTTCACAAATAATATAATCTAATTTACCCAAAACTTCTATAGCTCTGAATGTTATATCAGATAAATTACCTATTGGAGTAGAAATAGTATATAGTTTTCCCAACAAAACTAGTTTAACATTTGTTTTAAACATGAATTGATTGCATTAATACAAAAATCAATATCACTTTTTAAAACATTTAAATGTGGTCTAAACCTAATACTTTTTGTTCCTGATCCAAGGATCATTACACGCTTATTTATTAATAAACTTACCAATTTATCTCTCTCTAAAGATGAAGGCATATCAAAAGAACAAAATAAACCAGAACCCCTAGGATTTGTTACATAACCAGGAAAATCAACTGATAAATCATTAATTAGCTTTAATAGATACTCACCCATTTTATTTGCATTTTCTAGTAAAGATTCTTCATTAATAATTTCTAAAATTAACTTGAATCTGTACATATCAACTAAATTTCCACCAAAAGTTGAATTTATTCTACTAGACTTTTTAAATACATTATTTTCTACATCATTTATCCTATCTCCGACTAATATTCCACATACCTGGGTTTTTTTACCAAATGAAATAATGTCAGGAACAGGTGCTTTAATAATTGGTGGATTACATTGACATAACTTTGGAGTAAAATTTTCATGTGCCCACATCTTACCTGTTATACCTATTCCTGTTTGAACTTCATCATAAATAAGAAGAAACTCATTTTCATCTGCTAAATCTCTCAACATCTGAAAAAACTGACATCTAAAATGATTATCTCCTCCTTCTCCTTGTATTGGTTCAATAATTAGTGCAGCAATATCATCAATATTTTCTTTTAATGCCTTTTTAATTTGAGAAATTGCTATTTTTTCTTTTTCCAAAACTTTATCCATCAGCTCTTCAGTTTCAGGAAAAGTCATAAAGGGATTATCAATTTTAATCCAATCAAATTTTGGAAAATACTTAGTCTTTACAGGATCAGTATTAGTTAAAGATAATGTATAACCGCTTCTTCCGTGAAAAGCATCTTTGAAATATAAAATTTTACTTCCTTTATTCTTAATTCCTTTTGATAAATTCTTTCGAATTTTCCAATCAAAAGCAACTTTCAAAGCATTCTCAACAGCAAGTGAACCTCCATCGATAAAAAAAACATTATTTAAATATGAAGGAACAGCATGTTTGCTAAAAGTTTGCATAAATTCAGCATAATAAACATTATAAATATCTGAAAGAGTAGTTTTATTTACAGCTATTGAGCCTAATTTATCTTTTGAGGCAACTATTTTAGGATGATTATATCCAACAGAGCCAGAAGCATACATCGAAAACATATCTAATAACTCATTTCCATTTCTCTGATCAACAATCCACGAACCATGACTTTTTTCTAAATCGATTATTGGCTCAAAACCATCTGCTAAAATATTTTTATCTAAAATCTCTCTTACTTTTTTTGGATTTACACTCATATTTTTCTTTCTAATAAGTTAATATATTTAATTTAACGGATAAGACATTGTTAATTGGGTAAGATTATCTTTTTTTGAATGATTCATTGAAAAGTTTGGCCTTTTCCTTTTAAAAACTCGTTTAAAAAGTTGATTGTTATATTTCTCAGCTGACTGATATGCATCAAACATCTTTAAAAAAGCAATCCCCACTACAACGCTTTTCAGATTTTGCCCCAAATCTTTATCTGGATTTACTGGACTGCCAGCTGTTTTCTCTCCCCAATCAATATCATTCCCTTTTACTAAACATGCAAGAAGTAAAATATCCCATTTTAAACCCTTGTTCCAGCTATCTGAATATGCGAATCCAAGATTTACAAAAGGTACAGGTAAAGCAAACTGATACAAAGCTGCTTTTTCTGGGCTTATTTTTTCTATTTGGTAAAATAGCATTTTTGCCTCATCACTAATTTGTTGTAATTCTAGCTTATTTCTATTGCCTTTGTTAAAATCATTTTTAAATCTATTCTTCCATCTTTCCCCTCTTTGTGTAAAACACAAAGATAATAATAAAACTAGTAAAAAATATTTTTTCATACTTTTCTCCTTATTTTATAATTCAAATTTAATACCTTGTGCGAGTGGTAAATCACTACTCCAATTGATAGTATTTGTTTGTCTTCTCATATATGCTTTCCATGCATCTGAACCTGACTCTCTACCGCCTCCAGTTTCTTTCTCTCCTCCAAAAGCGCCTCCTATTTCTGCACCAGAAGTTCCTATATTTACATTAGCAATTCCACAATCACTTCCTCTTGCTGATAAAAATCTCTCAGAATTTTTTATACTATTTGTAAAGATTGCTGATGATAATCCCTGAGGAACATTATTGTGAATTTCAATAGCTTCATTTAAACTATCATATTCCATTATATATAAAATAGGAGCAAAAGTTTCTTCCTTTATAATTTTAAAATCACTTTTCACCTTAATTATTGTAGGCTCAACATAAAAACCATCTTTATCTAAAACATTACCACCACACAACAACTCTCCACCTTCATCAATTGCTAATTTTATTGCATTTAAATAATCGTTAGTAGCAGCTTGATCAATTAGAGGACCCATAAGAGTATTATCGTCTAATGGATTTCCAATTTTTACCTGATTATAAGCATTAACTAACTTAGTTGATAGGCTATCAATTAATGATTTGTGAACAATAATTCGTCTAGTAGAAGTACATCTTTGACCAGCAGTTCCAACTGCACCAAATACAATAGCTGGAACAACTAGATCCATTGAAGCAGTTTCATCTACTATTATTGCATTATTTCCACCAAGCTCTAAAATTGTTTTTCCTAATCTACCTGCAACTTTTTTTGCAATATCAATTCCCATCCTAGTTGAACCCGTAGCTGATATTAATGGAACTTTCTTATCATTTACTAGTTTATTTCCAATAGTTGCACCACTTCCAATAATTACATTAAAAATTCCTTTATATCCATTTCTTTCTAAAACCTTATTACAAATATTTTGGACAGCTATAGCAGTCAATGGAGTTTTTGAAGAAGGTTTCCATATTGATATATTACCACATACAGCAGCAATAAATGAATTCCATGCCCAAACAGCAACAGGGAAATTAAATGCAGAAATAATACCAACATTACCCAAAGGGTGCCATTGCTCATACATACGATGATCAGGACGTTCTGAATGCATAGTAAGACCATAAAGCTGTCTAGATAAACCAACAGCAAAGTCTGCTATATCAATCATTTCTTGAACCTCTCCATCACCTTCAGCTTTTATTTTACCCATTTCTAAAGATACTAAACTACCCAATGCATCTTTATTTCTACGTAGTTCATTACCCATTTCAAAAATCAATTGACCTCTTACAGGAGCTGGAACTTTTCTCCATTTATTGAACGCTTTATTAGATTCAGATAAAACTTTATCATAATCTGCCTCAGAACATTTCAAAACACGCGCTATAACTTTACCATTTGAAGGATTAACAGATTCGATAACTCCTTCAGTTGAAGTTGACATCCAATTTTCTCCTCCAACGCATGAACCATAGTTTTTTTCTTTTATTGAAAGCTTTTTTAATATATCATCCATTTTCTGCCCTTAATTATTTTCTTTTAAATCTTTATTTGTAAATGACCAATAAGTTAAAACTATTATCATGAAAATTAAAATAATTGGTGTAGCATAAAAATATTCGACATTACTATAATCTATAAGTTCTTCAAACCTACCAATCAATAATGAAATTCTACCCATGACTGCAAAACCAAATGAAGCACCAAATTTAATCATCAAAAAATAAACTCCAACTCTACTAACTTTACCAATAATTCCTGTATGCTCTTTTGAAAAAAAGAAATAAACCAATCCACTTATTACTCCTATTAAAATAATTACTTCATTAATTATACTAAAATATGATCCAGATATATTAACCGTGGATGATTTTATTTGATTAAGTAAATTTGAATTTAAAAATACATAAAATTTCAAACCAGCCATCATACCTACAATATATGCAATTGATATTCGTGATAGCCAATCATATTTTTTTGATAATCTAAATAACATAAAGATACCTAAAAATAGAGGGAAAAGATAAGATATATCAAATTCAAAACCTGCTTGCACATATGATGGTATTAATCTTCCGAATAAATTCGGCCATATTGTATCCCAAAACGTAATTGTAAAAATATAACCAGCTGATACTCCAACAAAAATATGTTCAGCTGCTTTATAAAAAGGATTATCACCATACAGATAACTAAAAATACTAAGAGTTAATAATACTATACACCATACACCAAATAATTCTAACATTATTTTTTTCTCCTTATTAAGTAATATGATATATTTCCAAATAGTATAAAAATTACCATTAATAAATGAGCAATTGATTGAGCAGACATTCTTGATGTTGCTTTTCCAGGATTAACTGGAATATTTTTACTCTCATTTAAATATTTAAAAACCATCTGTTCATACTCTGCAGCTCCAGGCATTCCTGCTAAAATTCCTCTTATCTGCCCTGATTCAACATAAGGTATAGCATCTGTTACCATTATGGAGGTACATCCGGAAGACAAAGGTATATTGTATTCGTCACATGCAAACTGAACCCATTCAGCATTACCAGGAACACCAGCTGACAAATCAAAAACAAAATCAAAATCTGTAATATTATTAACATTATTCATCATTGGTATATCTTTTAATAATATGTTATTAACATCTTGAGTAAAAATTGATCTCATATCTGTAGCGATACCTCTTATAATTATTTCACCACCTGCTTTGTATGGTAAACTCACATAATCAATATGCTCTTCCACCTGGAATAAATTTGAAGATAAAACTTCTTCTAAAGCAAATTTAGCCATCATTAATCCTTCTGGCCAAAGCGGGACAGTATATACTTTGACCTCATTAGCAAAAAGATGCTGTAAAACAGCTACTGACATTGGATGAATTTCAGGTTTTGTGCTTGCTCCATACTCAAATGAAACCAAAACTTTATCCCCAGCTTTTAAATTATTTAATTCATCAAAAACTATTTTAGAATTAGAAGTTATTTTAATAGGAATATTTACCCATCCTGGTTTTAAAAGAGGTACTAGAACTGATAATCCAATTAAAAGAAAAATAAATCTTCTATCAATTTGTCCTAATTTAATTAATATATTTTTTATTAAATCCAATTAATCTCCAAGAATTGATTTTTCTCTTCCGGTAATAATTCTATATGACTGAGCAATAGTTCCCAAAGCAATACCAATCATAATAGCTCTTGAACCAGCCGTAGCTGGTACATCCATTATCCATTCTTGCAGTTCAGTAATCTTAAAAACTGCTAAACTAGTTAAATCTAAATTAAAAACAATAAACGGTAATAAAATCAAAGACAATAGTAGAGAAATTAATAGTTTCTTTCTATCATTAAATCTATTTGCTATAAATGCAAAAAATAAACAAATATAAATTTCAAGTGACATCCACCATGGTATTAACTGACCAATAGGAACTCTTCCTATCATAAGAAAAACTCCAGAAACCAGAAGTAATGTTGCTTCAAAATTTCTAATTTTGAATGCTCTATATGAAGCAGATGCTACAAAAAAAGCAAGTAATGCAAACATTGTTGCACCAAGTGGCAAATAAATATTTTGAAACATCCAATAGAATGCTGATCCTTCTTTTTTCAAATGAGGACCCATAGAAACATCAGAACCATTATAAATAAATCCGAAAAAAATCATTATTAAAAAACCAAATAAAGTAATAAAACTATATCTCCAATTATCCTTTTTTCTGGAAATTTTATTTAAATGTAATTGTAGCAAATTTATTACACCTAAAAATGCTGCAAATCCAGATATAATATCAAACCATTGAGTTGCATCATTATCAATAAAATTATTTAAAGGTGAATAGTTTATAAAATGACCAAACAAAGTTAAGAAACCAATAAATATTACAAGGAAATATGCTATTTGTCTTTTCATCTTAAAATATTAATCCTAAATAATGAAGATACATCAAAATTAATTATGCTATAACCATTTAAAACAGAACATATAAATACAAATAAAATAAAAATCATACACCCAACTTTTACATAATCTTGACCTTTTATACTACCAAGCATTTCTGGACTACCAGATAGATATGCACTTGCTGCATAAAACTCTTCTCCAATTAATGTGTAATCACATGCAGTAACAAAAAATGGAATTTGCGATGAAGAACCTGTACCTGCAATTTGAATTGCCCCAATAGAATTGCCGGTCTCAGCCAAAATTAATGATTCAGCATAAAACTTACCTTGGAAAAAAACAGCTGCTGGCTTATCTCTTAACATAATACCATTTACACCTGCAGCATATGCAAACTGATCATCTGTAACATAATGAACCATATCTTCTCTATATAAATCTGGTCTTCCTTTTTTTAAATAAGATTCTTTACATGCTTCTTTTGCAGTTTCCATAACAATCGGGACACAAACTGGAACATGTAAATGTGCATCATATTCAGCTGTCATTCCAGCAACATGCCCAAGTATAGTTAATCCAGAGATTGTATCAATTTGATCAAGACTTGAAATACCAGGTACATAAAGAACTGGTTTCCCCATTTCAGTAGCTCTTCCAACTGCTTCTTCCATAGCTTTAATTGCAGCAATTGGTCGCATGTATATATCATCACCTTTTTTAGCTTTTTCTATAAAATATTCAACAACAAAACATAAAAGAATCACGCATACAAAAGTTGTTTCATTGCCAGATAAAAAAATTGGAAATGGAATAAAAAAGTAAAAGATTAAGATTAGAAAAGGTAAAAAAATATATTTAGTATAATAATTCATGATTTAGTGATTAAATTTATTCTTTCAATTTCACTAATCAAAAATTCAATATTAGATTTTTTTTCTAAAATAGATGTAAAATTGTAAAATTTTTTATTATTAATAAAACATGTAGCTATTGGGCCTAAAAATACTAGAAACTGACTTCCAATAAAAGAAACATACTTTGAACTTTCTAAAAAGAATATCGCTGGAACTGACAAACCTCTTTGGACTATATCTTTAGCTAAATCAGATATAATTTTTTTTGCATCACTCATACCATAAATTAATACAATTAATCTGATAAAATAACTTCTAAATTAGCTCTTGGGATAATTTTTTCAGTTCCATCATCAAGGGTAATCTCAGCCACTCTAACCAATGTCTCTGTTTTCATTTCGACTAAGTCTTTTGGAAGATTTGACACAGAGCCTGTTAAACCAAAAAATGGTTCACGAATAATTCTAACTTTTGAGCCAACCATTATTAAAGATTCATTATCATTATTATTATCTTTAGAATCTAGCTCTGATTCAATAGTACTAATAATAACCTCTGGCCTCATAACTCCAGCTCTTATTTGAGTAGCACCATTAATAGAACAATAAGAATTTTCATATTTTTTAAATAGGTTATATGTTCGATCTGACATATTTATATCTCCAAAACCCTCTGTTACTACAACTGTAGTTACATTTTCAGAACCTGTAATTGCTACACCCAGAGGATAACCTAAAATTTTCGTTAAAGATTCATAATCAATTCCACCACATATTATACCTTTTAATCCTAAATCGCTCATTTTTTTATATGTTTCAAAGTCTAAGTGCGAATTAATTACAGCAATAACATCATTATTTATATCAATTCCATCTAAATCTGCTGTTTTATCTAAGACACTTAGAGTACCTTTTTTTTCTCCTCCAATTCCCATAATTCCTTGGACAAGTACTCCCTTTGACGACACTAAGACACCTTCTTTTTCATAAGTTTCGACAATTCTTCCATCAATATAAGCATCTACTTCAATTGGAATAGGTTTTTCAGATATTATAATCTGCCCAGTTACATCCGAAATATTTATAAGAACTCCATCCATTGGAGATTCTAACTCTGATTTAAAAAAACCAAATATCCCATTAGTTTTAGCTATAATTTGACCTTTTTTTACTTCTTCATCTACTTTACACAACATACAGTCTAATATTTGATTTGGATCTATATTTAATTTATTGGAAACATTTAACATTTGTACGTTACCAGGAATATTTGCTGAAGCAACTATCTGATCAGATTTAACTAAATCATCTTTCTTAACATGCAATTTTCCTGAAAGAGGTAAAATACGTTTCTTTTTTATTAAAGTATTTTCTAATATTTTTAATCCTGGTGTATACGACTTTGACATTATTTTAGTGGGTACTCGTTTGTTTGTTTTGACCAATTATTAATAAATGTTTTTCCAAATAAATCAAAATCAAGAGGCCTACCTCTTCCATCAAGCATAATACCAACTTCTCCTCCATAAACATTACCAGAAAATTCATCTAATCCATTAATTTTAGAATTATTTTTCATAATTAATTTTGTTTTAATTGATTCAAAACCAATTTTAATCATTTTTATCTCACCAAATTCAAGGATGCCTTCAATTTTTTTATTATCATATTCAAAGCAATATTCCATAACTTCTTTATTATCAGCATCTACTTGAGTTGGAGAAATACATGTTCCCAATCTAACTAAACAATCTTTATTAAAAACTTCAACTGCTGCTTTCTCATGAATCTCAGATAAAACACCTAATTGAGGCATCATAAAAATTGAATCAACAGCTATTTGAGTTATACCCTCAGGTAAAAAAGCGTCAACTAACATTCTATATGCTTGCTCTCTTCTTGGAGCATGTGATAAAACTCCTCCTGAACCAACAATCATATCCAACTTATTCATATTAACCAATGTTTCACCTGACATTGTTTGATCAAAAGTATCTGAAATTGTTCTTTCTTGTTGAATACCTTTTAATGAGACTGCAAATTCTTTATGCTGAACGAAAGATAATCTTAGAGCTTCTCTTGCAATTGATTGTTCAATTATTAATTCTTCAAGAGTTTGAGGAATAGTAGTAGGTCTAATCATTTTATTAGCAATTCTATTGGTTAAATCTTTTTCTTCTAGATCTGAAGAAAGCCACCTTGATATATTTTCAATACCCGTTTCAGCAAGAACATTACAAATTGAATAACTCATACCATAATTTGCGCTTACTGTCCTATTAAATTTTTTATCAAAAACTGAAAAGACATCGGTAGTTGCACCTCCAATATCTACCCCAACAACAGAAATATTTTCATTATAAGCAATTTTTTTTATTATTTTTCCTACAGCACCAGGAGTTGGTATAATTGGATAATCTGTCCAAGTTAATAGCTTATTGTAACCTGGAGCCTGAGCCATAACATGTTCCATAAATAAATCATGAATTTTATCTCTACTTGGTTTTAAATTTTCTCTATCAAGCGTTGGTCTTATGTTATCAACAATTTTTAAATCTGTTATATCACCTAACCTTTTGTCAATATCAGAAACTGCATCTTTATTGCCGGCATAAATAATCGGAATTTTAAAATTATTACCTAATCTAGGATTAGGATTCGCTGTTTTAATGATTTCAGCAAGTTCAACTACATGAGACTTGGTACCACCATCAACTCCTCCTGATAATAATATCATATCAGGACGTAATTGTCTGATTTTTTGTACTCTCTCATGATATTTTCTACCATCATTAGATGCTATGATATCCATAACTATTGAACCTGCACCCAAAGCAGCTCTTTGTGCGCTTTCTCCAGTCATATTTTTAACAACACCTCCAACCATCATTTGAAGGCCCCCTCCAGCAGAGCTTGTAGATATATATAGGTCTACCCCTCTATTATTTGATTGAGGTGAAATAATCTTATCATTATCTAAAATTTTTCTCCCAGATAATTCCTCAAGCTCAATAATAGCATTAATCACACCACATGTTACATCTTCAAAAGGAGCTTCAACAGTAGTAGGAGCTTCACCACGAAAAGTTAATCTATATTCATTATTAATATATTCAATTAAAATAGCTTTGGTTGTTGTAGAACCACAGTCTGTTGCCAAGATAACTTTTATATTTTTTAAATTTTGATTCATAAGATAACTCTTAAATAAAACGAGAATAATGGAACAACAAATAATAATGAATCAAATCTATCCAAGAATCCTCCATGGCCCTGTAAAAGAGTGCCTGAATCTTTTACAGAAAAAAATCTTTTGTAATAAGATTCAAAAAAATCACCACACTGACCAAGAATACCTGATATAAATCCCAGAACTATTATATCAAATAAATTAAATGTAAATACTGAGTTATTAAAATAATTATAACTAAATAAACAGTAAATAAATAATGAACAAGCAATATATCCTGCTAAAAAACCTACCCATGTTTTTTTTGGACTAATAGAAGGTAATATTTTAGATTTACCAAACTTAGATCCAAAAATAAAAGCAAAAGAATCAGTTACCCATACAGATAGAAACATACAAAGGACAATTTTAAAACCAATTTCAGGTAGACTTCTTAAATAAATGGCTTCTTGGAATAAAAAGCCAATCCAAATAAAAGCTAAAATTCTATAATAAAAATTTTTCAATTTATTTTTTATGTTTAAACATGATATTGAAATTGAAAAAAATATAAATAAAATAAAATAAATATATTGTTCATAAGAAAATATCTGAAATAGATGATTAATTAAAGAAATCAAATAAATGAAAAAGAAAAAATATAGATTTAAAGAGAATGATTTAATTTTAATCATATTATCAAATTCATAAGTGCTTATAAAGATTACAACAAAAATAAACAGTGTAAATAATGGTCCTCCTAAATAAATAATACTTAAAAGCAAAGGTGCACCAATTAAGTTAACTAAAGTTCTAGGTTTTTTATTATCTACCATACACTAGTTATGGTGCATATAAACACCATCTCCTTCCTCAATTATTTTAATTTCAACATTAGCTGTTCCTTGCTCATGAAAACCTAATTTTTTTGCAGCACCAAATGAACAATCCAATATACGTCCATCAACATATGGGCCCCTATCATTTATTCTTAAAATTAATGATTTCCCATTATCAAGATTTGTAACTCTAACTACGGTACCTAAAGTTAAAGTTTTATGAGCAGCAGTTACTCCATACATATCATATACTTCCCCATTAGCTGTTAGTTTACCATGAAAATTTGGACCATACCAAGATGATACCCCTATTAATTCACTACTTTTTTTATTTTTTTTGAATATTTAATATTTTTCTTAGTTTTTTTTGTAGAGTCATTTGATTGAACACCATATCTTGGTGATACAGTACACGATAAAAATAATAATAAAATTATAGAAATTTTAGCTATCATTATAATCACCAATTAATTTTGAAACTGAAGTAATCTTATTTTTATCTAAATATAGTTTTAAATTATCATACAAACTATTAATGCTTGATGGATCTCTATAATTAATTGTTCCTACTTGAACCATACTTGAACCAACTCTCAAAAATTCTATAATATCCTTGTAATTAATAATGCCACCCATACCAAAAATAGGAATTTTTATATTGTTATATAATTTGTGAACTTTAGCTAAAGCCAAAGGCTTAATTGGCGGTCCTGATACACCTCCGAATGTAGTACTTAACATCATTTTACCTGTTTTATAATCAATTGCTAATCCAGAAAATGTATTAACAGCACTTATCACATCAGCACCTCCTTTTTGTACAAATAGACCTATTTCTTCTATGTTTGTAACATTTGGGCTTAGCTTAATAATTAATAGTTTGCTTGTTAATTTTCTTAATTCTGAAGTTAGTTTTTCAGATATTTCTTTATTTACCCCAAATTCCATGCCACCCTTTTTAACATTTGGGCACGATATATTAATTTCATATCCTACATGAAAACCGTTACACTTTTCAATCTCACTTACAACATCAATGTAATCCTGGATTTTTGAACCTGCAATACTAATAATAAATTTAGTTTTGATTTTATTCAACTTATCAAGTTTTAATTTACAAAATTTCTTAACACCCATATTGGCTAAACCAATTGAATTGATCATCCCAGAACCAGATTCGTGAATTCTTGGACTTGCATTTCCTTTGCGCTCTTCTAATGTGATAGATTTTGTTATGATACATCCAATTTTATTTAAATCAACAAAACTATCAAATTCATCACCATAACCATATGTTCCACTAGCTGCTATTATAGGAGAATTAAATTTAATATCTTTGATTTTTACTTTAAGCATCTATAAGTCTTTATCTATTTCTTGGCACCATAATAAATATTTATAGATATCTCTTACTAATTCGATAGGATGAAAGAGAGCATATTTCCAACCTCCTGGATAAGCTGTGGTTAATCTCCAATTAACATATTTGAATGACCATTTTCTCATTGACCATAATATATATAACTTTGATCTAACTTTATTTGCTCCTTAAACAAGTACTAAAATATAAAATAATAAATTAATTAATTTCTTTAAAAAATTTAATCTTTATCAAATAATCTATATTTATTATTGTAAAACTCAATATCTAAAATATCTTTATCTAAACTATTATTGATTAAAAAATTATTATTTTTTTTTGCCTTATCAATCAATAATTTAAATAAATTACTATCTTGAATATTTTCAAATAAAAGTGAGTCCCATTTACTACTACTATCAATTATGAACATGCTAGCAAGAGAATTATTAATATTTATCATATTTTCACTATTATTTATAATATCTTCAAAAACTAATACTGCTAAAGAATCCTGACCCAAATTTTTATAGAGGATTGAAGCTATATTAACTCTTAATGAATCTACATTGCTGTGATTTGTATTTTTCAAACTATCATTAGTATGATATTCTTTTAGAATGTCTAAAGAATTTTTACTAATATTTTTAATTTCTCTATCACGTCCTTGCATACCTAAATCAAAATAGTAAATACTAGAATCATAATTATCTTTAAAAAATTTCATTGCTTTATTATAATGAATTCTTTGATTTAAAAAACTAATATTATAGTCGATCATATCCTTAATTTCTTGGAGTCTATCGTTTACATCAATACTAAAATTACCATTTGGATATTCATTTAAATATTTATCAAAATAAAATACAGTACTATCGATATTATTTTCATATTGATCATATATAGTTCCAATTATAAAAAGTGATTTCTCATCATTGTAATTTTTATATATAGTTTTAAACTTATCAATTGATTTTTTTCTTGATTTTAATAGTAAATACCAAGCTTCATCTATTAAAGTATCTAATTTTGTAAGCTGATTTTCCATATTAATATCGTCAGATATAAGTAAATTATTAACAGCTGAAGAATCTAATATCATCATTGATTTATATTTATAATTTGGATCACTATGATTATTAATTATAAAGTCGAATCTTTGTTTTCCAGTATCTTTTAAATTCAAATCATAAAATAGTATTTGGGCAGATAAATAATTTAAAGAATCAAAATTCATTTGAATATTTAAATTATCTTTTTTGTTGTTGTCAACTTTAATTTTCGAAATGGAAGAATCTGCATTGTAATTTTCAATCAAATCCTGAATATCTAAAAATTCATTAATAATTTTAATTTTTTCGTTTGACTTCTGTCCGTGCTCTGAAGACCTAGAAATATCTAAAGATTCTTGAAAGAAAAACTTTGATTTTTCAAAATCATTGTATAGCTCAAGCTCTATTTTACCCAACAAATAATATATTTCACTAACCTCTGATTTTAAAGAGCGGTTATCTTTATGTTTTTCTAATAAATCATTAAGCATAATATCTGCTTCTGATAAATTATTTGATTTAAAATAATTGTTTATAAGCTTTAAGGAAATAGATAGTTTATTTTTTTCATTTAACTCTGATTGAACATATTCATTTAATTTACTTTCAATTAAATCATAATTTTCTAATATAGTATTATAATTAATCCATTTATCAAGTAATTCATCTTTAATTTTTTCATCATCTAGACACTTTTCAATCTCATTAATGTAGCTAATAGCATCTTCATAATTATCTTTCTTTTCCGATATCATGAGCAAACTATTATAAATAGGAATTTTCTGAGTTTTTATATCTATTGATTCAATTGCTAATAAAGAATTACTTATTACCTTCTCAATATTTTCTTTATAATCAAAATAATCAACTAATGTTAAATAATACAGTACTTTTTCTTCTTTTTTAAGTTCATTTTCATTTACTTTTGAAGAAAAATAATTAAAATTTTCGAAATCATTCATTTTTAATGATAATTTTGATAACATTATTATTGATTTTGTGTAATATTCATTTTGACTATATTCATTGAATATTCTTTCAAAATAATATTTNGATGATGAAATTTTATTTTGATAAAATGNNGACATNCCNAAAATAAAATAAGCATCNTCGATATATTTAGTTTCATAANANTCTTTTTCNATAATTTGTGCATTTCTAATAGCTTTATCTAGTAATGTATTTATTGTAATNNGATTTTGATTTTTATTCGAATTNTCAATATCATTTAAAGCTATTAAATCTAANGCCTCNTTATAAAAATTATTAGCCATNTAAAATGTATTATAGTAAGCTAAAAAATTATTCTTTGATTTATTTTTTACAGGGTTNAAGCANCTAGAGAAAAGTAAAAATAAAATATATATTCTTATAATCAATTTTTTATTTTAGATATTTCTTTAAAAAATCATCCATTGATTTATAAAAATCAAACTGATTTTCTTCATTATAAAAACCATGGCCTTCATCATCTTTAACCATGTAAGGAACATCTATACCCTTTTGTTTAAGGGCTTCAACTATTTGGTCAGATTCAGATTTTTTAACTCGAGGATCATTTGCACCTTGAGCAATAAATAAAGGTGCTTTAATTTTATCAATATGTAATAAAGGAGATGCGCTTGCTAAAAGTTCTTTATCATTATCTGGATGNCCTACCATTTCGTACATCATACTTCTATAAAGTTCCCAATAGGGAGGCATGCTTTCCATAAAAGTAAATAAGCTCGATACTCCAACATAGTCAACACCACATGCATATAAATCCGGAGTAAATGTAAGTCCAGCTAAAGTTGCATATCCTCCATATGATGCTCCATAAATAGCAATTTTATCCGGGTCAGCAATACCTTCATCAATCAACCAATTTACTCCATCAGTTATATCATTTTGCATATCTTTACCCCATTGTTTAAAACTCTTTTCCCAAAAACTTCTTCCATAGCCTGTACTACCTCTATAATTCATTTGGAAAACTGCATAACCTTTATTTGCCAAAAACTGAATCTCTGAATTAAAACCCCAATAGTCTCTAACCCAAGGACCACCATGCGGATTAACAACAACAGGTATTCTATCACCTTTATTATAGTTTAAGGGAAGAGTTAAATAACCATGAATGGTTAACCCATCTCTTGATTCATATTTTACTGGGCTCATTTTTGCCATATCATCAGTTTTNAGCCANGGNCTNAANTCTGCTAGNATNNTNAATTCATCTTTTTCTATNTCATAGNAATAATAAGNTCCTCTAGATCTATCACTAAATGCTACAATAATTGCCTTGGTTTCATCTTTACTTAAACTAGATAATCTNACTTCGACACCTGGTATTTTATTTTCTAAAGATANCTGCAAATCTCTTCTCCAAGAATCATAAAACTTATAATTTTGTTTATCAGTATAAAAACTAACTCCTGTAATTAACTTTCTTTTTTTAGATCTCATTAAGNTNTATACATCTACATNNGGATGTTCAAAAATTAAATCAGTTTCNATTCCTTTTTGTAAGTCAAATTTATATATTGAACTTTTATCNCTATGTCTATTNGAAGAAACATATATTTCATTATTATCAAATGTAAAAAATAAAGGAGATACAGATTCTTTAAAATTTGTAGTCAAGATTTCTTTAAAATCATCCTTCTCACTATCTCTATATAATATACTTGAATTAACACCATCAGAAGTTAAAGCTATTCTAAGTTTTCCATCATTATCTGTCATCCAACCAGAAATATTACCAGGATTTTTTGCTATAAGTTCTAAATCTCCATTATTTACATTTAAACGGTATACATCATGAACTTGAGGGTTGTTTTTATTTAGNTCGATTAAAATAAAATTCTCATCTTCTTCTAAGTCATCAGTAATACGGGCTTGAATATTTTCAAAAGGTGTTAAATCAATATCATTAGTACCATCAATGTCAACAGCATAGATATGAATATTCTCATCTCCACCTTTATCTTGAATGTATGCAACCCTATTATTATTTAACCAAAAATAACCATACAAGCTTCTTTTTTTAGCATTTGTTATTCTTATTTCTTTTTCAGAATCAAAAGGTTTTACGTAAACATTCATCCTTCTGTTACCTTCTTCCCAAGGCTTCATATAAGAGATAAATTGCCCATTTGGAGAAATTTGAAAACTAGATTTTTCTGGATTTTTAAAAAAATCTTCTAATGGTATAATGGGTAGTTCATTATTNTGTATATTTTTATCCAAAAAACAACCTCCTGTTATTAAAAATATTATAACTAAAAATATATTCATTTATTTAACAAATGAATTAAATCAGTCTAAGCATTTTTNAATGCCTGATCCAAATCTTCAATAATATCTATTTTATTTTCAATTCCTACTGATAACCTAACAAGACCATCTGTCAGACCTCTTGCATGTCTTTCTTCAGCAGGCACATCAGCATGAGTCATAGTTGCTGGGTGAGTTATCATAGTTTCTACTGCACCTAAACTCTCAGCCAATAAACATAATTTTACATTATTCATTAAGTGTTTTCCTGAAGGTATACCTCCACTTAATTCGAATGAAATCATGCCTGAAAAACCTAACATTTGCTCCTTAGCTATATTATGACCTGGATCTGATTTTAATCCTGGATATGCAACTCTTGATACTTTTGGATGTTTTTCAAGAAAACTTGCTACTTCAATTGCNTTTTCATTATGTCTTTCCATTCTTAGATGAAGAGTTCTTAAACCNAGCATCGTTAAAAAACAATCAAATGGACTTGGAACAGCTCCAATAGTTTTTTGAATAAATTTCATCTTATCAAAAATATTTTTATCATTTGTATGAATAGAACCACCTATAATCTGATTGTGACCGCTTANATATTTTGTTGTACTATGCATAACTAAATCTGCACCAAACTCTAGTGGTCTTAGAAAAATAGGAGTTGAAAAAGTTGCATCAACACCAAATAATAAATTATTCTCTTTTGCTATTTTATTCATTGCTTTTAAATCTGTAATTTTTAATAATGGATTNGTTGGAGTTTCAACCCAGAGTAATTTAGTATTTCCTTTTAAAGCCGAAACAACATCTTCTGGATTAGAAGTGTTGACATAAGTAAACTCAATCCCGTANTGAACTAGNACATTATTGAAATGTCTAGAAACACCACCGTAAACATCATCAGAACAAATAACATGATCACCAGACTTTAATAATTTTAAAACACTGTCAACTGCTGCCATTCCACTTGAGAAACAAACACCATATTTAGAACCTTCAATTTCGGCTAAATGTTCTTCAAGCAGTTGTCTTGAGGGATTTGAGGCCCTAGTATAATCGAAACCTTTGTCAACTCCTACCTCCTCTAAAACATAAGTTGCAGTTTGATAAATAGGAGGAACAACTGAACCTGTAGTTTTATCTGGTTTTGTTGATGCCCTAACAACTTTAGTATCTAATTTCAAAACTTTTCTCCTTTCGTATAAAAACAAAAATATTTAACTAACTCAAATTTATATAAAATTTTCCAATAAATAGTTAGAAAATTCTGTAAAACTATTTTTCATTTTTATTGATTTCTTTTTNTTACTTAAAAAATTCTTTAATCTTTCTGGAATTTTTACTTNACAATTAATATTAGNTTCAATAACATCTAAAAATTTACTTGGATGAGCTGTCCCAAGTANAATACCATTAAAGTTATTTTTATCANTAATAAAATTTTGCAAACCAAGAAANCCAACCGCACTATGAGGTTCTAATAAATATTTGTGATTATTCAAAATATCTTTAATTACATTAATAGTACTTCCATCATTAAAACTCCAGCTCAACATATCTTTTTTTAACNCATCAATTCCNTTATATAAATTAAGTATTCTTTTTATATTACTTGGATTTCCAACATCCATAGCATTTGATATAGTTTGAATTGTCTCGTATGGCTCATAAAAACCATTAACTATATAATCTGGNACTGCTTTATTTTCGTTTGTNGCAGCAATGAATTTTTCAACAGGTAAACCCATTTTTTTTGATAACAGTCCAGCAGTTACATTACCAAAATTTCCACTTGGTACTGAGAAAATAACATTATTTTTATTTTCTAATTTTGAGTAAGCATTAAAATAATAAAAAGTTTGAGGAATTAATCGAGCAATATTAATTGAGTTTGCAGAAGATAAATTCATTTTTTTATTCAACTCTTCATTTAAAAAAGCTTGTTTTACTAAGGACTGACACTCATCAAAACTTCCCTCAACCTCTAACGCAAATATATTACTTCCTAATGTTGTTAATTGTTTTTCTTGAATTTTACTAACTCTATTACTTGGATAAAGTATTATAACATTTATTCCTTCAACATTATAAAATCCATTAGCAACAGCACTTCCTGTATCTCCAGATGTTGCTACAAGAATATTTAATTCTTTATTATAATTGGCTACAGCTTTCTCCATAGCTCTTGCCATAAATCTTGCACCAAAATCTTTGAAAGCTAAAGTAGGNCCGTGAAATAACTCTAAAATATGAAAGTTACCAGAAATATTTAATAGTGGAGAATCAAATGTAATAGAATTGTCGATAATTTCTTCAATATCTGAATTTTTGAAATCTTCATTCAAAAAACTTTCTGCAATTATAAAAGAAATATCTTTAATATCAAGCTCAGAAATACCTTTAATTAACTTTGAATGATCAGGAATTTCTTCTGGCATGTATAAACCATTATCCTTAGGAAGACTCTGCATTAAAGCTTCCTTAAATGTAACTTTATCAACCTGATTATTTGTACTATAAAACTTCAATGCCTTTATTATTTATTTTTGAATAGAAACCATGATGTTTAACNTTATATTTATCATAAATATTTTGCATTTCAGATAATATCTGAATTGAATTTTGTTTACTTTCAGATAAAGCAAAAATTGAAGGACCGGAACCTGATATAGAACATCCAATTGCATTATTTTTTAATACATATTCTTTAATTTCATCATAATGAGGAATTAATTTAGATCTTACAGGCTCAACTATATGGTCTACCATAGAAGATTTAATTAGATTTGAATCNCTTATACTAAATCCATATACCAAAGATGCAATATTACCCCATTGCTTAACTGCATCTTTAAGTTTAACTTTCAATGGTAATAATTGTCTTGCTTCTTTAGTGCTCACTTTAACTTTAGGATGAATAATTGAAAAATAATATTCACCTGTTTTAATATTAATAAGTTTAAGAGGATTTGTACTTTTAATTATCACTAGACCACCGTTAATACAAGGCCCGATATTATCAGCATGGGGCGTTTCTGAAGAAATTTTCTCACCTTCTAAAGCATATTTTACGACTTCATCATTTGATAAACATTTTTTTAGTAATACATTAATACCATATGCTACTCCAGCTGCTGTTGCTGCACTTGATCCTAAGCCTCCATANAATGGAATACCTTTTTTAATATTTATCTCGAACCCAAAATCTAAAGCNAAATCTTTAATAATTTTTANTGCTGGAATTCCTCCAGTATTTTTTTCAGGANTTAAAGGAATATTTGAAAACTCAGAATCAAGAGAATTTAAAATTACTTTTTTCTTTGATATTTTTTTTATTTCGATTTCNTCATAAGGACCATCTAAACATACTCCTAGGATATCAAANCCACAAGAAAGATTTGCTATAGTAGCTGGAGCATGAAGCCTAATCGAATCCATCTAAATTTTAAATAGCTTGACCTAAAGTAGCTAAACTATTTGCCCTTGCTCTATTTAAAAATGATTTTTGACCATTTTCAACATCTACGCCTTTCCAAGAATTTAAAGCATCGTGTTGTAATGCTCTNCCATATGAAAATGTCAAGTTCCAAGGCATTNCATCTTGATATTTTTCATTCATTTTCTGTAAATGTAAAGTAGCAAGATCACTGCTTTGCCCACCAGATAAAAATGCAATACCAGGAACTTCAGATGGTACATTTTCTTTTAAACATTTATAAGTCATATCCGCAACTTTATCAATATCTGCTTGTTCANTGCAATCTANTCCAGAAATAATCATATTTGGCTTTAAAACAATTCCTTCAAGNATTACCCTATTCAAAAGAAGCTGTTCAAAAACAATGTTTAAAGCCCTTTTGCTAACTTCATAGCATGTTTCAATTGTGTGAGAACCATCCATTAAAACTTCAGGCTCAACAATTGGAACAATATTTGAATCTTGACACAATGCAGCATATCTAGCTAGAGCATGTGCATTTGCATGAATACATGCATCAGAAGGTATACTTTCTCCTANTGTAATTACAGCTCTCCACTTTGCAAATCTTGCACCAAGATTATAATACTCATCTAATCTTGCTTTTAAACCATCAAGACCTTCAGTAATTTTTTCACCTTCAAAACCAGCTAAATCTTTAGCACCCATATCAACTTTTATACCNGGGACTATTCCTTTTGAGTTTAAATAATCAACAAATGGAATTTTTTGATTATCAGTTGTAGATTGCCTAAATGTTTCATCAAACAATATTACACCGCTAATAAATTCTTCGATTCTATCTGATGTAAATAACATATTTCTATACTCATTTCTATTTTCAAAAGTTGATTCTACAGATATTGAATCAAATCTTTTTTTACATGTTGGAGTACTTTCATCCGCTGCTAAAATTCCTTTTCCTTTTGANACCATTTTTTTCGCAATTTCCTTTAACTGTTGATCATTTCTCATTACAAACTCCTAAAATATATTTAATTATGCATAACATAAATTAAAAACATATTATATCTATTATATAACATTTTTTTATTTAAGATTTATAAATTAAATTTNAATATTCATATGTCAAATTATTCTAGATATATATGGTTCAATGGTAAACTAACAAATTTNGAAGATGCTAAAATACATGTNCTNTCNCATTGTATTCATTATGGCAGTGCAGTTTTTGAAGGTATAAAATGTTATGATACNGATAATGGTCCAGCTATTTTTAAGCTTAAGGAGCATATGGAAAGACTTCATAAATCAGCTAACGCATTTAAAATTAAAATTCCCTTTGATGTAAATACATTATGTGANGCAACTAAAGANTTAGTTAGAAAAAACGAAGTTAAGNATTGCTACTTAAGACCTATTGCTTANTACGGATTTGATACATTAGGAGTTCATCCAAAAAAATGTCCAGTTGAAGTATCAATNGCAACATTAAATTGGGGTGCTTATGTTAGTAAGGATGCATTAAAAAAAGGAGCAAGAATTACAATCAGTCCATGGAGAAAATATAAATCAAATGCTTTTCCTTCAAGTACCAAAGCTTCTGGTCCATATATCAATTCCATGCTAGCAGTTCAAGATGCAAAATCTAGAGGTTTTGATGAAGCCTTATTATTAAATGAAGATAACACAATTGCTGAAGGTTCAGGCCAAAATATATTTTTAATTAAAAATAATGTTTTTTATACAAATGATCATACTTCTAATATATTACTTGGGATAACAAGATCAACATTATTTGAACTTATTGAAGAATTAGGATATAAATATAAAGTTCAAAATATATCTCAAGATGATTTGTTTTCTGCTGATGAAGTATTTTATTGTGGCAGTGCATCAGAAGTTACTCCAATTAAACAAATTGATAATCATAAAGTTGGAAATGGAAAATCAGGATTATTAACTCTTAAACTTCAAGAAAAATACTACAATATAGTCAGAGGTAAGGAAGAAAAGTATTTCAAATGGCTATCATTTATTAGTGATTAAATAAAAGGCATCATGATTGATGCCTTTTATCGGAGGAGAAAAACAATAAATATCATAGAATTATAATTCTTAGAACATTTATTTTTTTCGTGTACGTATTACTTTAACATATCATAATCACAAACTATCCAATAGCTTTTTTGCCTTCTTCGCCAGTTCGAATTCTTACACACTTTTCAATGGGAAGAACAAAAATTTTACCTCTTCCTTTATCCTCATATTTGTTAGCTACCGTACAAATTGCTTCGATAACATCATCAACAAATTCATTATTTACTGCAATTTCGATTCTAACTTTTTTTAATAATGTAATTTCATGTGCTATTCCTCTATATACTTCATGAATTGGAATTTCTTTTCCCTGACCTAATGCATTTGAAACAGTAAACTTATAAATTTTCTTTTTTAACAATTCTTCTTTTATCTCAGGTAATTCTTCAGGCTGTATAACTGCTATAATTAATTTCATTAAATCCTCCTATTCAATCGTAAAAATTTGAAAACCAGCATATGATTCCATCTCATGCTCACTAATATCTAAACCTATTATTTCTTCNTCTTCATGAACTCTAAGGCCAATAAAATATTTTATCAATGAAAATAAAATAAATGAAAATAAAATTGANGTAAGACCATATGCAAAAACTCCTAATAATTGTATTATAAAAGAATATTCNGAANAGAAAATTCCAACTGCTAATGTTCCCCAAACTCCGCAAATTAAATGAACAGATATTGCACCAACAGGATCATCAATTTTCAACTTATCAAAAAATACAACAAATATATAAACTAACAATCCTGAAATAAATCCAACAATTATAGCATAAAATGGACTAATAACATCTGCTCCTGCTGTTATTCCAACTAGCCCTGCAAGTGAACCATTTAAAACCATAGATAAATCAGGTTTTTTAGTAATAGTCCATGAAATTAACATTGAACCAATTATTCCNCCAGCAGCAGAAAGAGTTGTTGTTACAAATACATATGAAACTAAAATTGGATCTGCTGATAAAACAGATCCACCATTAAAACCGTACCAACCAAACCATAGTAAAAACACACCAATACATACTAATGGCATGTTATGACCCATTATTGGCTTAATTCCAGAATTTGTATATTTCCCAATTCTAGGTCCAATTAAATAAGCACCAATTAAAGCAGCCCATCCTCCAACACTATGAACAATTGTAGATCCTGCAAAATCATAAAAACCAAGCTGATCAAGCCAACCGCCACCCCATTTCCAGGAACCTAAAACAGGATATACAAATGCNACATATATAGTTGAAAATATTAGAAAAGATGATAATTTAACTCTTTCAGCAACCGCACCTGATACAATTGTAGCTGCTGTTGCTGCAAACATTGCCTGAAAAATAAAATCAGTATAGTAAGTATAACTACCGCTAGCATAATCAATCATATTCCCNGAAGGATTTGTTANCCCAAAACCTGCAAAGCCAAGAAAACCATTAAATTCTCCTGGATACATAAGATTAAAACCACATAGAGCATATGTNAAGAGACCTATTGCAATTATAGATACATTTTTGAATAAAATATTTACGGTATTCTTTGATCTAGTTAACCCTGATTCTAATGTTGCAAATCCTAAATGCATCATAAAAACCAAAAATGCTGAAATCAAAATCCATAAATTATTTATAGTAAACATTTCTAAACTAACCTCAGATGAAAATCCAAAAGAAGACATCATCANTACAAAAACAATAAATTTAATTACCATTTTACATTCCCACTATTTTATTTAATTTAATANAATAACCCNGTAACCTTAAATTATAAGGATTTAAATATANAATGCAATATATTTTTTAATAAAAATTGATTTTAGCTTTATTTATTTAAAGTTTATTAANTNTTTTTAAANACAATAGTAGAGNCANAANTTNANTAATTAATATTTGNAGGAATTAAAAAACTAGAAATATTATTCNACTTCTTGAATTCTAAACATATTTGTGGATCCAGATATTCCAACAGGAACTCCNGCAGTCATTACAAATGTTTGTCCAGATTTAATATATTTATTATCTAATAAAATTTGCTCAGCATTAATTAACATTTCATCAGTAGATAAATACTTCTGAGATTGTATAGGTGTTACACCCCANAGCAAAGANAGTCTATTGCAAACACTTACATNAGGAGAAAGTGCATAGATATTAATTCTTGGNCTGAAATAAGAAACAATTTTTGCTGTTGATCCTGATTCAGTCATAACNACAATCGCATCAACTTTTAGATTATTNGAAACTGTATTTACTGCTTTACCAATAGCATATTTTGAATTTTGTTTATAACTANATTCTATCTCATCAAATTTTAAATTTTCTTTTTCAACATTTTCTATAATATCACTCATCATTTTAACTGTTTCAACAGGAAAATCTCCTGTTGCCGTCTCACCTGACAACATTACAGCATCTACATTTTCATAGACGGAATTAGCAACATCATTAACTTCTGCTCTTGTAGGCATTGGGTTAACAATCATTGATTCTAAAATTTGAGTAGCAACAATAACAGGTTTATTTAGATTTTTACATTTAGAAATTATTTTTTTTTTGTAAAATAGGTAATNTATAAATTGGTAACTCTACACCAAGGTCCCCTCTNGCAACTAACACACCATCGAAAGTANTTATAATCTCCTCAAGATTTNCTATTGCTTCTGGTTTTTCAATCTTGGCAATAACAGGAATTCTATTTTNACCNTTGTTAANTTCATTGAAATCATTTATNTCTTTAGGTGANCTAACAAAGGANAGTGCAAACCAATCCACATTATACTTTATNCCAAGCCTAATATCTTTTTTATCTTTATTTGTAAGAGATGGAATTTTCAGTTCAACACCAGGAAAATTCACTCCTTTATTAGCATTGATAATAAAATCTGAAACAGATTTAATTTTAATTATGTTATTTGAAATAGAAATTATTTTAAAATTTACTTTACCATCATCGATTTTTACATATGAATTTATAGGATTTTTATTACTTTTAAAATTTATATCCATATTAATTGGGATATCATTCATTTTTGAAAAACCCAGTGAATAAACATGACCTTTTTTAACATGTATTTTGTTATCTTCCAATGAAGAAAAATCTGTCCTTATTTTTGGACCAGAAATATCCATCATTACAGCAATATATCTTCCTATCTTAGATGACTCAAATCTAACTATATCAATAATATTTTTTACTTCTTGCTCTTTTTTTAAATGAGCCATATTCAACCTAAATACATTAGTGCCTTTTTTAATCATATTTGAAATAATTCGAGAATGATTTGAAGCAGGCCCTATTGTTGATATTATCTTAGTCTTTTTTGACATTTAAACTTTTTTCCTTATTTCTTTAACCATTTGACATGCACCAACCATCGTTGAAAGCTCTCTCAACTTACTTCTAGCAATTATGATTTGATTAACCTTATATGATGGAGAATTAAGTTTAATTTCTTTAAGCATAGGATCTTTAAAACACTTAAAAGCTTTAGATAAACCGCCTCCTATACTAATTATTTGAGGATCTATTAAATTTATAACATGGGATAAAACCCTGCCTAAATTTTTACCAAATTCAGAATAGATAATCCTTGCTTTTTCATCTCCTTCGTGCCATAAACTTTCAATTTTTTTTGGACTCAACCTTCTTCCATATAGCTCTCTAGATTTATTCCTTATAAATCCAATGCAAACATTCTTTTCAGCAATGCCCCATTCAAATGGAGATAAGCCATATTCCATAGCCATCCCATTACCTCCTGTAAAAGACTGACCATTTATAACCAAGCCAAATCCCAAACCAGTTCCTAATGTAACACCTAATACAACATCATTTTTTTTGTAACTCAATAGCCATTCACCAAGAGCAAATAAATTAGCATCGTTTTCTATAAATGTATCAATCCTTAATTTTTTTGTTAAATCGTAAGTTATATGGTAATTTTTAAATATTTTTAGATTTGGAGTATTTAAAATTATTCCTTTTTTTGGATCTAACGGTCCAGGAGCTCCTACACCTAAACCCAAAATATCAGATTTAGTAATATTTACAGACTCAATCAAATCATTTACTTGTTTCACAATAGCACTTACAACATCTGATTTAGTTTTATAAAATCTAATTTTATCTTTATCTGAAATTGCGACTTGATTTAGAGAGTCAGTAAAAATACCAGAATTGAAGGTCGTTCCCCCAATATCAATAGAAACTATATATTTCATATTTAAAATTTAATACTTTTTTTATAAAACAAACATTTATTTAATAGTAATATTATTAATAAATTAACAATCAGGGATATGATGAAATCAAGCACAAGCTATAAANACTTAACTGAATCTATAAANAATAANTCTATNAAGATATCAAGTATTGTTTTAACAGATAGACAACTATGTGACTTAGAATTNATACTAAANGGAGGATTTAATCCACTAACATCNTTCTTATCNAAAGAAGATTATANATCTGTTTTAAAAAACATGAGACTCANAAATGGTAAAATTTGGCCAATACCTNTAATNCTCGATGTATCNAAAAAAGATATTGATTCAAAAATTAATTTAAACGATAAAATTGCCTTGAGAGATAAAGAGGGTTTTTTAATTGCCATTNTAAAAGTTAAAGAAATATGGAAACCAAATAAGGAAGANGAAGCTAAATTAGTATATGGTACAAATGATANAAATCATAGTGGGGTAAAACAANTATTTAATGAAACAAATGATTACTATATTAGTGGNCCAATNGAAAATGCTGNTCACCCACATCATTATGATTTTCAATTATTAAGACATACACCAANTGAACTAAAACATCAATTTGANAAAATGGGCTGGAAAAAAATTGTTGCATTTCAAACTAGAAATCCAATGCATCGTGCTCACAAAGAGATTGCATTTAAAGCTGCAATTGAAAATGANGCAAACCTACTAATTCATCCAGTNGTTGGACAAACTAAAGAAGGAGATGTAAATCATTATACAAGNGTAAGATGCTACCAAGAAATNCTCANTTATTTTCCTAANGGAACAACTACACTTAGTCTTTTGCCTTTGGCAATGCGTATGGCTGGACCAAGAGAAGCTTTGTGGCATGCATTAATAAGAAAAAACTATGGATGCACTCATCTTATAGTTGGNAGAGATCATGCAGGACCTGGNAATGATAAAAACGGANAGCCTTACTATGGGCCTTATGATGCTCAAGAACTNCTTATAAAGNATGAAGATGAAATTGGAATAAANATGGTTCCATTTAAAATGATGGTTTATGTNNNAGAAAAAAATAAATATTATGAAATTAATAATGTTCCAAAAAATTGNAAATCACTCAATATATCTGGAACAGAATTTCGNCAAAAACTAGAAAATGGNNATGATATTCCTGANTGGTTNTCTTANCCTGAAGTTGTAAAACAACTCAGANGAGCTTATCCANAAAAAACAAAGCAAGGATTTACACTATTTTTCACAGGANTATCTGGTTCAGGTAAATCAACCATNGCAAATGGTGTNNTATCAAAACTTTTNGAAAAAGGAGATAGAAAAACAACTCTNCTNGATGGAGATATTGTNAGAACCCACCTTTCAAGTGAATTAGGATTTTCTAAAGAACACAGAGATATAAATGTTAAACGNATTGGATATGTAGCTAGTGAAATTACNAAAAATGGTGGTATTGCCATNTGTGCTCCCATNGCTCCTTTTGAGGGTCCTNGNANTGAAAATAAAAATTTAATCAATNAATTTGGNAANTATTTNGAAATATATATTTCTACATCTGTNGAAGAATGNACNAGAAGAGATACTAAAGGTTTATATGCTAAAGCAATTNNTGGAGAACTAAAAGGTTTTACNGGAATAAATGATCCATATGAAATACCNNAAAATCCNGANTTANNNATNGATACTGAAAATATGACACCTGAAGAATCTGTTCAAGAAGTTATANTGTTTTTAGAAAAACAAGGANTNATTAAATAATTGNAATATANAGATCTTNTAAANCTAGCCATTGATACATCTTATTTAGCTGGTAAAAAAATTTTAGATATTTATAATGATAATAATTATAAAAATTTTGTAGAAATTAAAAAAGATGCATCACCCCTTACAATTGCTGATAAAGCATCAAATGATATCATTGTATCGTGTTTAAAAAAAAATGATAATCAAATCCCAATTTTATCAGAAGAAGAAAAAGAAATTGATTTTTCTCAAAGAAAAAAATGGAATACTTTTTGGTTGGTCGATCCTTTAGATGGTACTAAAGAATTTATAAATAGAAACGGTGAATTTTCTGTTAATATTGCGCTAATAGAAAATGGATNACCTATAATGGGAGTTGTTTATGCTCCNGTAATAAAAAAATTATGGTATGGACTAAAAGATTATGGTTCGTTTTTCATAGAGGATAAAGAACGGCCAGTAAAAATTAAAAAAGTAAAACCAGATAATAATATCGTGAAAATTGTTTCAAGCAGATCTCATGCTAACAATAAAAAATTAAAAGATTATCTTAAACAATTTAAAAATTATGAAATTATAAGTATGGGAAGTTCAATAAAAATGTGCCTAGTTGCGGATGGAACAGCTCACTATTATCCTAGATTTGGACCAACAATGGAATGGGATACTGGAGCAGCACATGCAATTGTAAAATATGCAAATGGTAATATTTACAATATTGAAACTGATAAAGAATTAACTTATAATAAAGAAAATCTTTTAAATCCTGGNTTTATAGTNAANTAAATGAAACAATATCTTACATTTTTTTATAAAAAAATTCAGAAAGAAAAAAATAAATTATAGTATGAAAAAAGTTATTTATACATTTTTAATTTTATACAATTTTGTTCATGCTGATTTATTAAAACCAGCAAATAATTCTGAATTAAACTATACCCATGTACTTTTTGAATGGGAACAAGTTTATCAAGCTGAAAGCTATAATTTTCAATTAAGCACAGATCAAACATTTGATAATATTATAGTTGACATCATTGATCAAACAACTTTGTATATTCATAAAACAGATATAGATTGGAATTCAGAATACTTTTGGAGAGTTAGACCTAAATTTAATGATGAATCATTTGGAGAATGGATTGGTACGAACTCATTTACAACAGGCTTATCAATTTCAAATGCTCATTCAATAAATTATAATGATGATTATTATTCAGATGGAGTTACAATTTTTAGCTCTTTTTTTAATTATTACAGCGCAATAATTGATCAACAAGGAAATGAAATTTGGAATTCTGCTGATACTGATATAGTTTATTATAATACAGATTATAATGGACAATTATTTGGTTGTTATGTAAATAATGATTTAGAGCACTATCTACCTGGTATAGAATTTTCCTTAGATAATAACTATATATGGGAGGAATCAAATGAACATTTTTTGCATCATGAACTAATAAAACTTCCAGATGGAAATTATCTTGGACTAATTGAAGAAACAAGAATAGGTCCTATTCCATTTGGTCCTTGGACAACATTATTTCAAGCGTTGGGATATCAAGCTAATGGCTTTACACCTGAATTTCCCTGGGTTGGTGATAAAATAGTTGTTTGGGATAAAGATACTAAAGATATCATTTGGGAGTGGAGTACATTTGATTATTACAGCATGAATGACTATGATACAATAAGTGATACGTGGTTTCAAGCTGCAACACTTGGAAGATTTGACTGGACACATTCAAATGCTCTTGATTATGATTGGTCATTAGATACAAATTCAATAGAAAAAATTTATTTATCTGTTAGGCATTTATCAAGAATATCTAAAATTGATTATAATACAAAAAATATTGAATGGAATATAGGTTTTGAAATGCCATCAGGAGACACAACTTTAGGAAATGAATTGAAATTTAGTTTTCAACATAGTATTCATAAAAGTAATCTTTATCCATCATGCTTTGCAACATTAGATAATGGTAATATAAGTGAACAAATACTTGGTACAGACTATCCAACTACTAGAGCATTAATTATCTGCTATGACGAAAATATAGATAATGAGCCTTATATTGAATGGGAATATTTACTTCCAGAAAATTATTTTGGTTTTGCTTCAGGAAATGTACAAATATTAGATAATGGAAATTTTTTAATTACTACGGTTGGAGATGGAGGTTCAGTACTTGAAGTTGATTATGATAAGAACATTATTTGGGAAGGAAAATTAAATCTTCAATTACCCAATGGTGCTGTATATAGAGCTAATAGAATTCCAGGACTTTATCCAAATAACTATAGTATAATATTAAATGAATATACTAGTAATATAACAGCAAATACAATGATAACAAATAATGGAAACTATTACACTGACTATAATCATATTCAGCTATCTATTTATGATGAAGGCGAGCTAATAAATAATGAATCAAACTTTGAAATAATAGTTGATTTTGAGAATGAAACGCAAGAAAATCGGAATTGTTTAATAAATGATAATATATGTCATTTAGGTATATTTAATACAAGTAACTCTAATTATGTTAATATTGAAATTAATCCAGATAACAATCAAAATTTAAAAAAGAATTTTACTGTTTTTTTTAATAATAGCTCATGTGAAGATTCTATAGATTGTGCTGGTATTTGTGGTGGTAATACAAATATCGATTGTAACAATGAATGTGGTGGTTCAGCTATAGATGATGAATGTGGTGTATGTGGTGGAGATAATTCAACATGTTCTGATTGTTCTGGAATACCAAATGGAGATGCTTTTGTTGATGATTGTGGTGTCTGTAATGGTGATGGAAGTACATGCCAAAACTGTGATGAAGGACTTACCTATTATGAAATAGTTCCAAACTCGACTATTTTACTTGATGGAAGTTATTGTTTTAATAATAACGATTTAAATGCTTTAAATGATATTATTATTGAAAATTCTTTAAATATTGAATCTCCTATTGCTTTAGGATCTCAAAACTGGGTAAATGGTAGAATTACTAGACTTGAAGTAGGAAACTATTACCAAGGAGGTCAAGTAACTTTAACAACATTACCTGAATCAATTTCTAGTATGACTCAACTTAGTGTTTTATACGCAAATTATAATCAACTTACTGAAATTCCTGATAGTGTGACAAATTTAGAAAATCTATTTTTCTTAGTTCTATCTTTTAATAATATTACTAATTTGCCAGATCAAATAGGGAATTTAACAAACTTGTATTGGCTTGATTTAGGCTATAATCAATTAGAATCTCTTCCTGAGAGTATTGGGAATCTTCAAAATCTAGTATATATGTGGATATTTGATAATAATTTATCATACATGCCGGACTCTTTTTGCAATTTAAATGTTAATTGGAATTCTGATGACTATTCCTTTCTTCCATATTTTGGATCAGGAGGCAACCAATTATGTGATAATCTTCCAGTGTGTATTGAAAATAGTCCTAATTTAAATAGTTCCATAGACCCCCTATACTATTCTTTTGAAATTACTACAGAGCAAGACTGTGAAACATCATGCTTAGTGATGGACTTAAATAGTGATGGAACAATAAATATTGTTGATATAATTACAACAGTAAATATTATTATAGGCAATATAGAACCAACTGATGAAGAACTATGCTCAGGAGATGTCAATGAAGATGAAACAATAAATATTGTTGATGTAATAAGTATTGTTAATTTTATTTTAGATTAAAATTTAATTAAGCAAGATGCCACTGAAAGACCTGCACCAGTTCCAATAAAATATATCAAATCACCTCTTTTAATTCTATTATCTTCATAAGCAATTGCTAGAGCAAGAGGCAATGAAGCAGCTACACAATTCCCTGTTTTATCAAGAATATTTACAACTTTATCAATACTAAAACCGCCATATTTACTATATGCTTTTATAGCTAGACCAGATGCTTGATGAGGAAGAACTAAATCAATATCATCTGCTTTTAAATTATTATTTTTTAAATCTAATTGAATTTGATTATAAACTGTTTTTCTTGCCATTTTATAAATCATTGGACCATTCATTGTAAATAAATTATCAGCAAATTTTGTTTTACTATCATGAGGATGAAGATTTGTCCCACCTCCTTTGACTTCAGTCAAGTGTGAACCTTCTGGATATGTATTCATTGTAAAATCTAACATACATGACTCTTCATCATCTAATGCTTTCTCAACTAGCACAGCAGCAGCAGCATCTCCAAGAAGTGCAGCACTTTCTGGCTCATCATAATTTCTTCCTCTCGAACCTCTATCTGAAGATACAATTAAAATTTTTTTATAAGTATTTTGAGAAATAAAATTTGCTGCTGTATTTAAAGCAACCAAAAAAGATAAGCAAGTTGAATGGATTGTAAATGATGGAATCCCTTTAAAACCAAGCTCTTTTTGAATAAATACGGAAGTATCAGGTATAACTTGCTTACCAACACCTGAAGCGTTAAGAATTAAGTCAGGGACTTTATTTTTTAAAGCTAATTTAGAAGCCTTTGCTCCCATTAAATCAACATCAATATCTGAAACTCGTCTTTCTTGCACACCCGTACGAGAGACAATCCAATCTACTGATTTACCTATTTTGGGTGCTAATTGTTCTGAAGTTTCAATATTTTCAGGTAAATAATATCCAACGTCTGTAATTTTTATATTCATACTTAAAAATTATAAGTAAGCTGAGTTCTAAATGATGAAAAATCTTCCATAGAATTAAATCTGTACATATCATCTAAAGACGAGTCTCCATTAATTTTATTAAATCCTACTAGCCCTACAAGTCCACTTCCAAAATCAAATTCTGATTCAAATGCAAATATATGACCATCTCCCTCATCTAAATCTTGAACTAAAGTGAGTGACAGTTTTAAATCATTATCCATTAATAATTTTTCTAAGTTGATAAATGTTAACTTTTTTGATAAAATTGAGTAAGGTGCTCCCATACCAGGTAAAAATAAATCTTCACTATCAGCATTAGATACATCTATTTGAACATTTGGTAATTGAACATTACTAGGCAAATCATATTCAGTAAGTAAGTTAGTATATTCATTAATATTATATTGAAAATACTGAATGTTTAGCTGGTAATCATTTGGCAAGGGTAATTCTATCTGCAATATACCCTGCATATAGTCAGCATCTTCTTTAAATGGATAAATACAATCTATATANACNGTNTCNCCNTCATCATTAGTTNNNGCACATTCNTNATCNTCNGCAGTNACAATATTATAATTATCTGTNCCNGCTTGNACATCAATTGAATATGGNGCTGANNNAAATGAATNNNTATCATTTCTATCAAAAGATCTAAANAAAGTAATATCTGANCNAACNGTAAAATCATNNAATAAAGCAACNAAACCTAAATTATTNGCCTCNGTTANTCTNTANGAATATTTTATNTCAGTTTGNGGATTTATNCCNCTNGNNCCAAATTGATAAAGGGCAAANCCAGATACATTAAATACTCTATCATANGCTCTAAAATGAGATANNGTNAAATCAAANTTTTGNANNGANTTTTGNANATAAANNCCNGANTCNTANGGNTTNTTNATNGATAAAAACTGCCCNNNNGATGGNGAAACAGGNAATGANAATGGATACTCNGGNTCATCAATTGGNAATCTACTTGTATTATGNAGNGGNGATACNATACCANNNACTTTCCAATCATTATNTAAATANAAATCAAANGANGCNGAATAAATNCCNANTTTTCTNTCTTGNGTACCATTTANNANATAATANTANTCATANGGACTTAAATTATCNATNGGNGAATTTTCATCTGCACTTCCCCAAGTATATCTTTTTTTACCAAAACTAAANTCACCATTTTCTAAANAATAAGTNACATANANATCTCTTAAAACTANATTAAAATCTGNAGGATTATCATCAAATGAAAAATCAGTATCTAATCTTGGTCTATATTCAACNGCAAACTCACCATTAATNTCTATATTATCTNTTTGGTGATATATATTAAGATTAAGAAGCCTAAAGGGGATATTAACAACATCACTATTTGATAATCTATTCATAAAAAAATACTCTAGATTTCCAGATATCATTGTATTTTGATTGCTCAATATAATTGATGAAAATATAATTAATAAAATCTTAATTCTCATGATTCTCCTTTAGTTTATCTGATAAATTGCTTAATACTTCATTTCCATGTTTAACCCATGCTTTTGATAATGCCCAACTTGGAAAATCTCCTCGAAGTTCACCGTTCCATAAATAAGAAACTTCAGTTTGATTATCTGTGACTGGTGACAGTCTCCACTCCCCTTTTGCATTAATTAATCTTATGTAATTAGAATCAATATTTTGATTTAAACCTGGATTTGAAGCAAAAGCATAAACAATATCTTTATTTTCTAAAAGCCTTTGAAATTTAACTATATATTCTCTATCAGTAAAAGGAAATGGATAATCTATCCTAATATGCGCTATATTATTATCATCCTTTGTTGAGTAAATAACCGAATCTAATACTTTATCATAATTATTAACATCTTCTACAACAAATAAAATATCCTCAATTGAATATGGTAAAATAATTTTTGCTTTACACCAAGGAAATTCATCAAAATAATTCCCTATCCATATTTTCTCATCTTGTAATATTTCCCAAGAACTAAAATCTTTAGGAGGAATTTGACCAAATAAAGAAATACTTAACAGATAACTAATTAATAAATGTTTCATAATATTTTTTGCAATCTTTTTCAATCTTTTTTTTGGTTAAACCAAATTTAGATAAATCATACTTATGTTTACTTTTATATTTTTTTTGTTTTTCTGAAGTTATCTTAATAGCAGAGTCTAGTTCTTTTGATTTTTTATGATTTGTAAATGCTATTATATCATTCATTAAAGATTCAAAATTTAACATCATAGAATCAAATTTAACGATCATTATATTATCTTTATTAACTTTGTTATTGGACCAATCATTTTCAAATCTTAATAATAATTCAACTAAACCTCTATATAAATTACTAATAAATCTATCTCTATCTACTTTAGGCTTATCCCAAAANCCAAATTTTTTATCTAATACTCCTGTTACTAAACTTAATCCTGANGGAATTACATCTATAGGNTTTCTAACCATATAAAGTAATTTAGAATCAGGATATCTTTTTTGAAATTTTGGACAATTTGCACTTACAGAAAATAATTTAGCCACCATTCTATCGTTTTCTGAATTTATTAAAATTCTTTTCCATACAGATTCTAGCCAATCATAATCTCTTTTAGAATTATCTCTTAATTTTGGATCAACCCAATTAAATAAATCTTTTTTTGACCACGACAAGAAAAAACCATATAGAAAGAATCCATCAAAAAATCTAAAAAGCATTCCAACATCATCAGTTTCAACAGATGTTAAACTCGTTTTATGAGCATCAGTTGAATGATGTTTTGCTGGACTAATTAACTCTAATAATGGTAAAACAGGTTTCAATAACTTTTGCAAAATTATAGATGGATAAATCATTTGCCAAAGCTGCGAACCTTGACCAAATCTATTTTTAACTAAAAATCTTTGTAAAAAAGTAGTACCAGAACGAGGATTACCAACAATAATAATGGGTTTATCAATTATTTTTTTTGATAAATTGAAATAAAAAATATTATCTATTGTCATAAATAGAAAAATAAAAAATCTTAATAAAAGAACTAAAGGTATAAGAAAAAGAGGTGCTATCCATTTATTAAAAATACTACCAATAATTAAATAAACAGTTGTAATTCTTTTAAATATTGAAATTTTCATATTTTAAATTACATTTTTTTTAAACTATATTTTAACATATAAATAGTAACGATTTATTACATTTTATTTTTAACAATTTAAAAAAAATATCATTAACGTTTATTATTAAATCTGAGGGCATTATGACAAAAATACTATTATTAACACTTTTATTTCAATTATCTTTAAATCAAGAAGTTTATGATGGGTATGTTTTATATACTCCTCAAGGAGGTGGACCTGGTGGTGGTAATAGTGGATCTACTAGCTACCTAAAAGATACTGATGGCTCAACTTTTAATTCTTGGAACCATTCATCTGGAGCTGCCAGTATGCCATATTTGCATCCTGGAGATGAGCCTGGTTTTGAAAATACTTTACTTTATTATCCTTGCAGAGTTAATAATCCAACCATGGAAGCTGGTGGAGTTGGTGGAAAGGTAGAAATTTATAATTGGGTAGGAAATTTACTTTGGTCTTATGAACTTTCAAATCAAACCTATCAGCATCATCATGATATAGATGTTATGCCTAACGGAAATATATTACTTGTTGCATGGGAACGTAAATATCAAAGTGAATGGAGTTCATATGGAAGAACTTCTGTAAATAATTCTCTAAATCAAATGTGGTCTACTGCAATTTTTGAAGTCGAACCTAATCTATCAACAGGTGAGGCAACAATTGTATGGGAATGGCATTTATGGGATCACCTAGTACAAGATAGAGGAACCCAATATGAAGCTATGTACGGTAATATATCTGATCACCCTGAACTTATGGATATAAACTGTAATTCAGTTGGTAGCAATGGTGGACCTGGTGGAAATGCTAATGGTGACTGGATTCATGTAAATGCAATTGATTATAACGCTGATTTAGACCAAATTGTATTATCATCTAGACATATGGGAGAGATATACATAATTGATCATAGTACAACTACACAAGAAGCTGCATCTCATAGTGGTGGAAACTCTGGAAAAGGAGGAGATTTTTTATATAGATGGGGTAATCCTGCTAATTATGGTAGAGGAAATAATTCTGACCAAATTTTAGAAAGTCAACATAGTGTAAATTGGATTCCAAAAGGATATCCAGGAGAAGGGAATTTAATATTATATAATAATAGACATACTAATAATAATTCAGCTGCATTAGAATTAATACCCCCTCTAAATGATAATGGCATTTATTCTTTAGAAAGTAATGAACCATATGGACCCGTAACTTGGGAATGGCTATATCAAAGTAATTTTTTCTCAGATGTTCAATCTGGTGCTTTTAGACAACCAAATGGAAATACATTAATTACTGTTGCAGATGATTCTTATATGTTTGAAGTAAGTGAGAATGGTAATGTAGTCTGGACTTATACCCATCCAGGATCATTTAATCAGATGATTCCAAGAGCACAAAAATATGGCTACGATTATTTTGATAATCAAATACTTTTAGGTGATTTAAATCTTGATGGAATTATAAATATATTAGATATCATTTCTACTGTTAATATTATTTTAGGAGTAACAGATTATAGCGCAAATGTAGATATGAATTCAGACAATATAATTAATGTTTTAGATATAGTAACATTAACAAATATTGTTTTAGGAAATAATTAATCATCAAAACTAATTTTTTCTTTAATTTCAACATCTCCATCTTCAATTATCTCTCTCCATTCATTTCTTGAGTTAAGAGCTCTAATAACTGTTATTGCTGAAATAATTAGTAAAAATATTATTGTTATATATTTTTGAAAACTATTATCTCTATCAATAAAAATAATTAATAAAAAAACGATAAACCATATCATTTTAATAAAATAAGATATATATTTAGAATAACTCATAAAATTTAGCGGAAACGTGTGGGAATCGAACCCACCTTCCAGTTTTTCACCAGAACTACGGCTTTGAAGACCGCGGTGCCCACCAGGGTCACATTCGCTTCCATAATTACTTATCAACTTCTATTACTATTGAATCATAAAGACCAATTCTTGAAATTAATCTTACTTGTTCTTTCTTAGCAAGTTTTGATGATTCAAAAAGACCAATTCTAACAGCATAAAAAATTTGGCCATTAACATATACTTCTTCTACTCTAGATAAAAAACCTTCTCTATCTAACATTCTTTTTTTATTTTTTGCTAAATCATAATTTTTAAAAGAACCAATCTGTACTGAAAATATTTTTTTACTTATACTTTTTGATTTTTTTTGAGAAAAATATGGTTTTTTATTTTTATTAGACTCAATTAAATATTCTTTTGAATAATCTAATTTAGGATATTTATCTTGAAAAATATTTATATAATAATTTACAGTATCTTTGTGACCTGCAATTAATAAAGAATTTAAAAAATAAGCAATGGATTTATCTAAATACTTAGAATCCGAATATTCAAATGGAATTTTTCTATACCATTCACTAGATTGAATATAAAGTCCACTAGCATAGTAATATTCAGCAACTTTTATAACTGCATCATCAGCATATTGATTTTGAGGATATTTTAAATAAAAATCTTTAAAATAATTACTTGATTTCTCACCATTACTTTCTAAAAGACCATTTAAAAAATTATTACCTGGATCTTCTGATAATAAAATTTTATATATAGAGTTATAGTAAGTTCTTTCTTGATTATCATTTCCTATATATTTATCTTTATAAATATAATTTCCTTGTTTTATATATTCAATAGATTCATTTAACGATTTGTCAGCTGAAATAAGTAAACTAAAATAGATTACAGCTTTTAAAAAAAATGATTTATGATATTTTTTCATCATTATTAAATAACCATCTAATATCTGAATTAGTTGTTTGATCATTAATCATTTGATAAGCAGTATCCTTTAGAATGAATGCAATTATATCATCTATATCGTTAAGAGATATATTTTCAGAATTTTTTTGTATATTTAATTTAAACTTAATCAGTTTAACTAAAATAGAGTCCTTGTTCTGTTTGAGAGCTTTTTCTATAATGTCTATAGCTTTATCTAAATCTCCTTTTGTTGAATAATAGTCAGCTAAAGCTGCTAAAATTTCAATACTATCAGGATACTTTTCAGATAATTTATAAAAAATATCTTCAAGTTCAGAATATCTATCTAATGAAAAAAGTGCATCTTTTAAAAGAGGTATTACAAACCATGATTGTTGAGGATTGATTTCAAGATAATGAATCCACATTGGAATTGACTTTGATAACATATCTTTAGCATCTTCAACATATTTATTATATTTTTCTTTATCTGAAATACTATTTAATCCATTCTTCTCAATTTCTATCGCTTTATCATAAACCAATGTACTTTCTTTTGAATAAGTTTTACCTAAGTAATAATATGCAATAGCCAAATCATCTTCAATATTTAAAGCTTTATTAATAATATTACGAGCTTCTTCAAAGTTATTATTTTCAATTTCTGTTCTAGCATGCTGGATTTTATAAAGAGCTAATTTATGATTATCTCTATTTCCTTTTGCATTAAAATATAATTTTAGATATTCAGTAGCTTTCATCCAATCATTATTTTTTTTATATAAAGTTATGAGATGATAAATTGCCCATTCATTATCTTTTTCAAAATTTAAGATTTTTTCTGCTTCAAAAATAGATTTATCAAAATTATCTAATTCATAATAATTTAATGCCATATTTTTATGTAATTCAATTTTCTCATAATTCGTTATTTTCTTTCTTAGTATTAAACTTTTATGAATCTTGAGAGCTTTAATTGCATTACCACCTTCTCTTAGTATCTGACCTAACCTTAAATATGCTTTTATATTATTTGAATCCTCGTTAATTATACTTTTAAAATTTTTATATGCAGCAATTCTCTTGCCTGATACGAGCATGTCTAGGCCTTCAGCATACATTTCTCTAATATTATTTACTTTATGAGGTTTTAATTTTCTATAGTAAAGGAAATAGATAAGTAAACCAATAACAGGTATTAAAATGAGTACAGAAAACATTAATTATAAATCTTGTTCTAATGAAACTTCATCTTTTATATCTATTTCATCATCAATTGACTGGTTTCTAAGATTATCAAGTTCATGATTTAGTCTTCTAATCTTTGATTTTAAAGACATAATTTCAGATGTTTGAGAAATTATTTGATATAGTGCTATCAAGAAACCAATAAAAACACCTATGGAAACTGATAATAAAATAGCTTCCCATACTTTAACACCATCATTTGAAGGATCAATGGCACTTATATAAGGAATCTTAATTTTAATAGGTTCTTGATTTATTGTATTTAATTGATCTAATTGAATAATGAAAAAAATACAAGAAATCAATATAATTGTAAAAAAAATATATTTTAATAATTTCATGAAATTTGACCTCTATTGTTTAAATTCTCACCAAATAAAGTAACACCCTTAGCATCTGTTATTAATACATCAACAACATCTTTAATTTTTTCATCAGTTTTTTTTATAACTGTCCATATATTTCCGTCTGTTCTTCCTGACCAAAATAAATCTGATTTCTTACTATTTTTTTCTATTAAAACTTTTTCAATTGAGCCAATTTTAGATTTATTAACTTTTAATCTTATTTCATTTTGTAATGATATCAATTTTTCCAATCTTTCTTGTTTAACTTTCTCATCAACTTGATTTGTGTAATGAGAAGCTTTGGTCCCAGGTCTGGAAGAATACTTAAACATATAAGAAAAATCAAATTTAACCTTTCTAACAACATCTAATGTTTCATTAAAATCAAATTCGTCCTCACCTGGAAATCCTACAATAATATCTGTACTTATCGAACAATTTGGAAGATAATCTCTAATAACTCTAACAAGATTTAAAAATTCTTCTTTTGTATAAGTTCTATTCATAGTTTTTAGTATTTTTGTTGAACCTGACTGAAGAGGTAAATGAATATTTTTACAAATATTATCATATTTTTTCATTACATTTAATACGTCTTCATTAATATCACGAGGATGCGGTGAAGTATATCTGATTCTTTTAACACCTTTTATTTTTGCGACCTTCTCTAATAAAACCGGAAAGTCTCCATCAGGTGTTCTATAAGAATTTACATTTTGACCTAATAATGTAATTTCAACAAAACCATCTCCAACAGCTTTATTAACTTCTTCAACTATACTTTTAATAGATCGACTTCTTTCTCTACCCCTTGTAAATGGAACAATACAAAAAGTACAAAACTTATCGCAACCTCTCATAATAGATACCCACGCATTAACTCCAGATTTTCTAGATGGGAACATATTATCATAAACTTCGTACTTAGATAACTTTGTATCTACAATATGATCAATTTTATTATTTCTATTATAAACAATTTCAGAAATTTTTCTATAAGAATCAGGCCCTAAGATAATATCAATGTATGGTTTTGAATCTAATAATTCATTTTTCAAATTTTGTGCCATACAACCAATAACACCAATTAATAATTTAGGATTATTCTTTTTCAAATAATGTAAACTATCTAATCGATTATGAACAGTCTCTTCAGCTTTTTCTCTAATCGAACAAGTGTTTAGTAATATTAAATCAGCCTGTTCGATTTTGTTCGAATTTATATAACCAATTTTTTCCAATTCATTACTAACAAGTTCAGAATCAGCAACGTTCATTTGACATCCATATGTTTCAATAAAATATGTTAATGAATTTTTATTATTTTGATTAATAATATCAGATGATATATTGGGGTTTTCAAACATTTATAATGATATATCAAAATAAAAATCTGATGGATTAAGAGTTTTATTTTTGTATTTAACTTCATAATGAAGATGCGGAGCTGTTGAACGACCGGTATTCCCAACTTGACCAATTAGTTGTCCTCTTTCAACTTTTTGACCTTTCTTAACGATTCTTTTATGTAAATGTCCATAAACTGTTACATAGCCATTTCCATGATCAATCTCAATATAATTTCCAAATGAGCCATAAAACTTAGATGTTTTAACTATTCCATCAGCAGTTGACATTACTTCTGTTCCTCTTTTTGCAGAAAAGTCATCACCCTCATGAAATTTTTTTTTATTTGAAAATGGATCAATTCTATAACCATAACAAGATGACATTTTACTTTCATCCTTACTTACTGGCTTTATTGCTGGGAAATGGGTAAAATAACTTATATTTAAATTTGCTTTATTTTCAATTTCTGAATAACTTAAATCACCCAAGTTAATTGAACGATGTATAAAATATAAATTATCACTTAACAAATCTAAATCATTATCTTTGGGCAATAGGTAATCAAATTGATTAAATTTTTCATTCTCATCCTTTGCACTACCGCCAACGCCAAGCTTTCTAATATCATCATTTATCAAAGGTAATTTTAATAATTTTCTTAAATTATTATCTCTAATATTTAAGTTATTTATTTCTTCAATAAGACTAGAAATCTTTGAACTTTGAGTATCAATAATCACCTGTAATTTCTCATTGTCATTTTTGTGATTTTGAATTGACTTCATTGTAATTAAACTATTGAAATCTTTAGATAAAAAAATTAATGAAAGAAAAAATAACATCATTAAAAAAATAGATAAAAATAACACAGATGCTTTCAAAGAATTTATCTCTTTTGCTGATGTATTATCTTTATTAATAACAATTAATTTATATTTTTTTAAAATATTTATCATCGATTTTATGAGAACCTTACATATAAAAATTAACTATAATAATATCAAAATCAAAGCGAAAATAGAAGAGAATATTTTAATCAATTTTTGATTTTATTTCTTTAATATATAATTTGAGTTTATTGATTTTACTATTTAAACTCTCGTATTCTTCATCATAAGAAAAATCCGAAATATTTTCATTGAAATTTTTATTAGAAATATATTTACCCAGATTATAATATAGCTTCATTAAATCTAATTTAGATTTTTCAATTTCTATTTTATTTGCACTTAAATTTGATACGTCTTTTGATTTTCTTTTAACAACGTTTAAATATTTTATGAATTTTCTATTTGTAGATAAATCAATTTTAGATAAAATTTTTGTGATTTTTTCTATTTTATCCAATTTTAACTTGCCATACCTTAACTATTTCATCTAGTTCTTCAAGATTATTAAGTACTTCAGAAGGAATTGAAGCATCTAATTTAATTACACTGTAAGCATCTTCACTATTATTAACTCTTCCAAGAAGATAGCTTGCAATATTAATATTTAAATTTCCTAATAAAGATCCAATTTTACCAACTACCCCTGGAGTATCTTTATTAATGACAAAAAGCATATTACCTTCTGGATTTAAATCAATATTAAATCCCATTATATTAACTACTCTCATATGATTCTTATCAAAAACACTTCCGGAGATTTCAAGATTTCCATTTTCAGTTTCTACGAAACATTTAATTAAATTTAGGAATGGAACACTATCATTCTTATAACTATGAGAAGATAAAATTCCTCTCTCTTTAGCAACATAATCTGCGTTTATCATATTTATTCTACTATCGATAATATTTTCCAAAACTGACTTTAATAGAACAGTTAATATTGATTTACTGTCCTCTACTTTACCATAACAAGTAACTGAAATATTTTTAATTGGTGATGATGACAATTGTGATAATATACTACCCATTTTCTCAGTTAGCTTATAAAGTGGAGTCATTCTTTTAAGAAGAGAAGAATCCGAAACTGGAACATTTAAAACATTTAATAATTTTTCATTTAAAAAAAACTCCGAAACTTGATTACATATTCCTTTCGACACCCCTTCCTTTGCCTCAAAAGTTGATGCACCTAAATGAGGTGTTAGTAAAATATTTTTAGCAGAAATAAGTTCATGATTTTTATCAATTGGTTCGTTAATAAAAACATCAATTGCCGCTCCAGAGATAATTTCTTGATCTAATGCTTGGGCTAAATCATTTTCATTAATTATTCCTCCTCTAGCAACATTTATAATTTTTGATGTTTTTTTCATCATTTTCATTCTATTTAAATCAAATAAATCTTTTGTTTTATCATTAAATGGAACATGTAAACTTATATAGTCGCTGTTTTTTGTTAACTCATCAATTGAAACAACTTTGATTTCTGAATCATCAAAATAATCTTGACTTACATAAGGATCGTAACCTAAAATTTTCATATCAAAGGATAAAGCTCTTTTTATAACCTCTCTTCCTATTTTCCCTAATCCGACTACACCAAGTATTTTTCCTCTTAACTCATGACCAACTAATTTATGTCTATCCCAACTTCCATTTACAAGCCCCATATGGCCTAATTGAATATTACGAGATAGAGCTGAAATCATTGCTAATGTATGTTCAGCTGCAGATACAGTATTACCATCAGGTACATTCATTACTACAATTCCATTAAGTGTTGCAGATTCTATATCTATATTATCAGTTCCAACACCAGCTCTACCAATAACTTGAAGTTTCTTAGCTTTTAAAATATGATTTTTCTGAATTTTAGTTCCACTTCTAATTATCCAACCATCAATATCGCTAATAATTGATAACAAATCATCTAATGGAACTCCAGGTTTAAATATTACCTCAAAATTAGATTGATTTAATAATTCAATTCCAGCATCAGATAAAGGGTCAGTTACTAATATTTTAATTGACATAAAACCTCATCAAAAGTATTTAAATAATTTTTTAAATCTTCCATATAAATATTACCCATATGTGGTATCCTAAAAACTTTACCCCTTAAAGAACCGTATCCTCTATCCATTCTAAATCCTCTTTTTAATAATTGTTCATTAATCTTATTAATATCCCATTCTTTAATATTTTTAATACATGTTAAAGTGAAAGATTCACAACCTTTCTCAGGAAATAACTGTTGACCATGATTGAAAGCCCAATTTCTTGCGTATTCTGACATTTGAATATGTCTCATCCATCTATTTTCTATTCCCTCATTTTTTATTATTTCTATTACTTTCTTTAGGCCAAACATGTGTGGAATAGATGGCGTAGATGGTGTTTGAGATTTTTTAATATATTTTTCATATACTTCAACATCAAGAAAATAACCTTTATTCTCAACTGTTTTTGATTTTTCTATTAATCTATCAGAAACAGAACAAATAGAAAAACCAGCAGGCAATCCCCATGCCTTTTGAGTTGAAGAAAGTAAGAAATCTATTCCTAAATCATCAACATCTATTTTTACTCCTGCCATAGAACTCACAGCATCTACAAGCCATATTACTTCTGGATACTTTGACTTTAATAATTTTGAAATATTTTCTAGATTACTCATTACTCCTGTAGATGTTTCATTATGTACTGTTGCCAAAACATCATAACTTCCAGAAGATAAATAATTATCTACATCATCAACATTTATACCCTTTCCCCATTCATAATCAATGACACCAACATTAAATCCACATTTATTTGATGAGAGAGCCCACTTAGAACTAAATGCTCCATTTACGCAATGAACTACACCCTTTTTAACAGAATTTATTGTACCCATTTCCCAAAGACCTGAAGCTGCATGAGAAACTAAAAAAATCTGATTATTTGTATATAATATTTCTTTTACTCCATCTACAATATAATCAATCAAAGTAGATATTTCAGGTGTCCTATGTCCAATCTGATCTGTAGAAAATTCTTCTAATATTTCTTTTGAAACATGTGTTGGACCGGGAACAAACAATTTTGGGAAATTATTTTCCATTTTTTCCTTTATTAATAATAAAATATATTAAGTAGAATTAGTTTTAAGTTAATAAATTTATATGCCTTTATAAAATAAATTTGTTAAGCAATGTCACTTAAAGTAAATGAAATATATTATAGTATTCAAGGAGAGTCATCTTTTTCAGGTCTTCCCTGCATTTTTATTAGATTAACTTATTGTAATTTGCGATGTTCTTATTGTGATACAGAATATGCTTTTTATGAAGGCAAAAATTTTGAAATAAATCAGATAATAAAAAAAGTTAATTCCTTTAAATGTAATCTTGTAGAAATAACAGGTGGTGAACCACTTCTTCAAAATGATTGTATAAAACTTATTAAAGAATTAGAAAAAAACAAAAAGCGAGTTCTAATTGAAACAGGTGGCTCTTTAACAATCAAAAAAATATCAAAAAAAACTCATATTATTTTAGATTTAAAATGTCCATCAAGTAAAATGGAACATAAAAATTTATGGGATAATTTAAACTATATAAAAAAAACTGACGAAGTGAAATTTGTAATTGGAAATAAATCAGATTATAATTGGTCAAAAAAAATAATAAAAAAATACAATCTTGAAAATAAGTGTTTAATTTTAATGTCTCCTGTTTTTGGAGAAATTGATAATAAAAAGATTATTGATTGGATATTAAAAGATAACTTAAATGTAAGATTTCAAATACAATTACATAAAAAAATATGGGATAAAGATAAAAAGGGAGTTTAACTTAAAATTAAAGTAACTAATAATACAATATCTTGTATATTAATTATATTATCTTGATTAAAATCAGAAGCACAAAGATATTCATCTAAATTATTATTAGAGCCAACAACTAAATTAACCATCAATACTATGTCTGTAACATTAATAAATGAATCATTATTCAAATCTCCCAAAATACATTGATTAGTATCTTCAAAAATTGATATTCTAAAATCATCAATTGCAGCCTCAACTAATGATCCTCCTGAACCTACATCGCCATCATTAAAAATATCTTCAGCAATAAATCTAAATTGTATTTTATCAGTTAGAGTAACAAAATCAGAAATTATGAATTGAGAAAATTTCCAAAAATTATTTGATAAATTAGTATTTTCTATATTTATCCATGTTTCACCTTCATCGTTACTGACATCAACTTTCCAAAAATCTGTTGCAGGATTATTACCAAGATTATTTGTATACCATTTCCAATAAGATACTAATGCTTGATTAAACATAGATAAATCGTAAACTGGTGAAAATAATGTTGTAGATCCACCATCAACATCGGACTGCGTTTCATTATCAGGATTAGAAGAATTCTCTGTCATAAAACAATACTCACCATTTGATGTAAAATCAAAATCAGGTTGAACTATTTCATTATCATCCTCATATGTAGGACTTGGAATTGCTCGTTCCCAAATTCCTGCTGTAGCAGTATCATTTAAAGAACCAATTTGCCACTGTGAGTCAGATTCAAAATCATCATATATATATGAAATTGGTTCTCCAATCAAAATATCTATTGAATCTGAAAAATAAAAATAATCATTATCATATACATTTACTGTAATAGTTTCAATTGACCCATTTGATGCTTGGTTATTTAATTGAAAGTAGGAAATATCTCCTAAATCTATAAATTCCCTAGAATCAAGATTATTTAGTGTAATCTCATCTAATTCAAATATAAGGTTATCAGAACTTATAATATCAACTTTAACTGAACCATTAGAATCACTTAGACCTTTATTCATTATAGAAATATATAGAGGATACATATTATCAAAATTAAAACTTTCACTATCAAGCGAAATATTAACTTCATATTTTGAACCGGCATTTAATGCAAGAACTTGATTAGGATATAAATTTTCTTCAGCAAGAGGTAAAATTCTTTGAGTAGCAGGCCAAAAGCCATCTGTATTACCTCCGATTTCTGGAGTATAAGAAAAAATTCCTGCCTCTCCATACATCCAATCACAAGCATCACCATTCACAGGGTATAATAAATCAGGCCCAGTTCCTAATACATATTCATTAAACTGGACCATATCCTCTCCATATTCAATAAATATATCTATATCTTCTTGAGGCGCATTATTTTCATATTCATATCCAAAAGGATAAATTAAAAGATCACTATAACTATGATAATTAAAATTTATCTTAAAATTATGCTGATTTACAAAATCTCTTACAGCTTGAGTCTCTGGTTCAGAAAATGGAGCTGTCCCCCTGTAAGTTTCACTACAGCCATCTGGACTGGATCCATCATTATCATATCCCCATAAATATGAATAATTTCTATTTAAGTCTACTCCAATTGGTGTTCCACTACAAGTATTTCTAGTATTCTTTCTTTGCATTCCTCCACCATTTGGTGCAATTAATTCATTATAAACTAAACCATCAGGATTTATTGCAGGAATAAACCAAAGCTCTCTATTATTTACCAAATGTTGAGCTAATAAATCTGAATTATAATTTTCTCCTAGCCAATGCATAAAATAAAATAAATTCATATAACTCATAGGTTCTCTAGAATGATGTAAACCAGTATATAAAGCTTGAGGTTCATTTTCATCTATATTTGGATTATCACTTACTTTTATTGCCCAAATATTACGGCCTTCTAAAGATAATCCAATTGAAACCTTATTTGATATTATAGAAGGATAAAGATTTGTCAACTCATCTAAATTTTGTTCTATTTCCTCAAAATTATAATAACCTCCCATTGAACCATAATTAAAATCTCTGCTTGAATAGTTTTGGATTAGTCTACTTTTATAAAATTCTTCAATATCTTGATGAATAACATCAAATTCAATATTTGCAGAGACTAATTTATTTAAATCATATTCGTTAATTACAAATTGTATGTAATCATCTGCTCTATAAATATGATCAACATCAATACCCAAATAATTTAATGTCTGCTGGTTATTTAAATTATTATTATAGATTTTTATTTCCTTATAAATACTATAACTATGTGAAAATAGAAAAGATAAAAAAGATATTACTATAAAGATTTTTTTCATATTAATTCTCTAAAATTAAATTTACAATTAATATAACATCTAAAATATTAATTATCATATCATTATTTAAATCTGATAATTGAATTTGATATGGATCTAATTCACCAACTCCAAGTACATAATTAACTATTAATACTACATCAAGGATATTTGTAATATTATCCATATTTATATCTCCACTATTAAATAGCTGCGTAGCAACTACACTAAAATCATAATATCCAGCTATAGGTAATCTATCATATCTCCCAGAATAATCTTGAGCAGTTATAAAATATTGAATATCAGTATCTTCTTGTTGAGGAGGAATATTTGATTGATAGCAATCAGGAATATCTATATCACAAACACTCATTTGAATTGGCATAAACTCACTAGAACTATTATTTTTCCAAAATACTTTCAAATCATCATAAACTAGACCCATTTGACTTAAATCATCAATTGTAGCAAGCACATTATACCCTTCAATTTGAGGCTCATAAATATCATTTAATGGATTATGAAAAATTTGTATCATTCCTAAATCAGGAATACCCTTAGTTCTACAATGTAAAGCGTCAGTTGATTCCCATGAACCTGTATAACCTAGAATTTCATAACCAGGTAATGCTTGCTCGTAAACATCTAAAGCATCATCATCCCATGAACTATTCATTATGGGTACAAAAACTTTATTATTTAGAATTAAAGAATTTGTATAAGGTTGATTATTTGGTGTATAAACTCTAAAAATTTCCCAAGGTTCTCCATAAGAATTTAAAGTAGATTCAAAATAACTAACAACTTCTTCAATTTCATTGTATTGAGGATGAGTTCCAGACACAGAACGAATTAATAATTTTTGAGGTGATAAAAATTTACCCCAACAATCAATATGGTCAATGTAAGTATTATTTGGATCCTCAACAGTATGATAGGTATGAACTCCATAATAATCTAACATATTTTGATTTACTTGATTATTACTCATATTATTTTCCTCATAAACAAGTGTACTAGAAGCAGATATTCCATAACCATCTGTCATATAATTTCCACCACAATGAACTACATCTGTTGCATAATATGGAGTATTTAAATAATCTGATACTTTATTAGGTGCTGCATTGTCATTTGGTCTAGGTCGATTATAAGTAAAATCAACTACACCAATATTTTTATTTCCATCTACTACCCACCATGGACCATAATCTCTAGTCCAATATGAATCAGTTGAACCAGTAATAAATTGAACGTTTGACATATCTACTCCTGCATTGTTCATGGAATTATAAGCAGAATTTTGAAGTGATTGAGAAACTAAACAATATATAATTACATCTTCTGCCATTTCTTGAATCATTGATGTTGATATACCAAAGGGATATCTAATTAATACACCTTGCATTGGTTCAAATTCAGCAATATTTCTAACTGGACTTAAAGGTGGATCAGTATCTCTAGACATTGAGTAAATCAATGATTTATTGATTAATTCCTCTTCACTAAAGTAATGAGGTAAACTTTTCTCATTTTCCGAAAAAAGAATTGACAAGCATAATATAGAACACAATAAATACATATTTTCTAATTATAATATAAAATATTTACATATTTTAGTTCTTAAAAAAGGTGTAACAAGATGTAGTATTTTAGAAACTATCTAGGCAATTGATGAGATTCAAAATATTACCATTACACTCAAGATTTGGACAAGAATACTGACCATATTCACAAGATAAATCATAATTACCTGAATTTAGATATAGATTAGATATAACAGATGTTATATTTTTATAAGTTAGTGAAAAGTCTGATGAATAATTTGATTTATCATTCATAATATCATATGTTGGATATTGAGTATAAAAATCTATAAATAAATTAATTAAATCACTGATAGACTCATTAACAAGACTATCATCTGAAATTGATTGAACATATGATAAATATCTTAAATAAATATAACCTAACTTTAAATCAACATTAAAATTTTCAAAACAACTTACATAAGGGTTACCCTCATCATCTACGCAACCTGTATAATAATTAACCATATCTTCTAATTCAAGATTCATAAAATCGATACTATCATATAAATTATCTATATTTACATCATCCTGAGAACACCACTCTAAGATTTGCGAACTATTTTGCAAACTTAAATCCTCTCTTAATGATGCTTTATAAAAATAACATTTTGCATTATCTCTATACTGATCTACTAAATCTGTACAATCAGATGAATTATCAATACATTCTGAAGAATTCAAAATGCTATTTGCTTGATATGTTTTTGCCCATCCCATACCAAGAACAGCACTATTAAAGTAATTTATATTAGAAGAATTTAAAGCCTGATCGAAATAATCTAATGCAAGTGTTTTATCTCCATTGAATACTTCTCCCCAACCATACGCAACAAAATCATAATAACTAAAACTGTCTTCAAATTCTTCAACTCCAAACTGCTGATCCAAAGTATCACAACTAAATAATAAGATTAATATATAAATTATATTTTTCACTTTAATAAAGTTACTTTCTCCATTAAAATTCTATTACCAATCTCAATGGCTATGAAATATATTCCAGAAGTTAAATTATTGCCTTTATTATCATTTCCATTCCAAGTATATTCATTTAAACCTAAATTAGATGATAAATTATTTTTTGTAAAAACTTCCTGCCCAGATAAATTAAATATTTTTATGTTAAAATCATTCGAACTGTCTAATGTAAATCTGATTGTAGTAGATGGGTTGAATGGATTTGGATAACATGAAATGACATTGATATCAATAGGAATCTCATCTTCAAAATTATTATTATCTAATTGAATTACTACATACGATTCAAATTCACTTACATATGCAACAAGCTTATAATTTTCTACAAATGATGGTATAGGAATAATTTCATTATCAATAATTTTTGCAAAAGAAATATCATTATTAGTTAAGTTTTCAATATTATAGGATAGTTTAATATCATAATTAATATTATTTTTATTTGAATTAATTTTCAAAATATCAGAAACCAAATCAAAATTAAAAGCGATAGATTTTCTACTATTCTCCTGTAATAAAATGTTTATATTTTCATTTGTAAAAAACTGAATATTAAAACTTCCAGAATTTGAATCAATTGAATTATAAGTATTTGGTAATATGGATTCATAATAAACATCTTTTGCAAAAATATTTACAGTACCTACATTATTTGAGATAGGTGCAAACCAAGTCATTTTACCAAGTTCATTAAAATCATCATAAGTGTGATAAATATTTTGATAATTCAAATTATTATCTTGGTCATCATTCAAAGTAAGATTTGAAAGAATATTTATTTCATTTGGAGAAACACCATCATTTGAATAATTTAAATAAATTTCAGAATTTTCATTAAAATTCAAATTATAGTAATTATTTTCTCCATTAAATGTCGAAGGTATAGGGCTTAGATAGAGATCGAAGTAGTTATTGTAAATATCATTTAAAACAAAATCAAAGTTTAAAGTAGGTATATGTGTATTTATTAAATATGAATTATCTGACAAAGTAGTTGCAGTATTATAAAAATCATAATTTTCTAAAATTTCACCTTGTTCATAATTTTCAGCAATAATACGCCAATTATACTGAGTTAATCCAGTTGTATCTATTTGCGCCTTCAAATCAGTTTGAGAATTATAAATATCTCCATCTATATAAGTTTTAAAAGGACCTGATGAAAACTTAATATTAGTATATGCATACTCTAGCCCAGGAAAACTACTATCAGGAATACTATCTTTTAGTACATAAACATTATTTTCATAATCTAATAACTCAAGTCTATAGTAAAGCTCATAAGGCTCATCGTTAAGTAAGGGATCGATATCAAAATCAAGATAATATCCATTTTCAGATGTTCTATTCCATTTAAAATAAATATTATTCATTTTATAAGGATTAGAAATCATATAGTTTCTTATATCAGAAAAATTAGTATCATTAATATCATTAATATTTAAATCAACTTCATTATATTGATAGTCAGGATATTTAATTGAAAATTGTTCATCAATATTTACAAACATAGATTCATTTTCATAATCATCATAAGCACTGATATTTTCAACTATACTAAATGAACTAATTCTATTATTAACAGGATTTATTTTAACATTGAAACTATCAACAACAAATAATCCATCATCAATATTTTCTCTATCACTAATCCCTACTTTGATTTTAGCAGTTCCATTAGCATAATTTGTTAAATCTAATTTTAATAAATTATTAGTAATAATTTCTTCGTTAAAAATAAGATCAGGATTTACAAGACTTTCATTAATAAATAGATTATTATCAAAATTTATTTTTTTAAACAAAGATTGGTTTTCATTATTTGATATTGTTTGAGATGATATATAAAAATATAAATCATCTTGAGGATCTTTCAAATCATAAGCATTAATCAGTACGTTAAAATCTTGATTTTCATTACAATCTTCGTCATTTTCTATATCACAAAACTCTTTTATACTACTATCTTCAATTAAGTCCCCTATAGCATCCAATCTTGGAGTATCATTAACAGCAATCACTTCCCATTTAAGTTCAATTGGCTGACTACTGTAAGCGCTAGCACCTCCACAAGGCTCATCTCTTGAATTTAATAATTCTATACATAAATCTTCATCATCTACATCTTCAGTTTTATCCCATGGATAAAAACTAAATGATGGAAACTCGTTGTTTACAGAGAAATAATCATTATTTGGAAAAAATTTAATTTCATCTTCTTGATCTAATAATTTATAATTACATCCAATATCGATACCAAAGCTATTAAATGTATTCTCATTTTTTAATTTATACTTCCAAACACCTTTGCTTTCATTATTATTTAAATTAGATTGAATATCAACAGCAATTCCATAATTAAACTCATTCTGATTTTCAGAATTCTCACAATCTGTATCATACCATAAAACAGAATCTGAACTTTCATCACAAATATTTGAAATTTCTAAATTAAATGTTCTTAATTTTGATACAGAAATACCTTCTAAACTATTACAATCATCTAAATTCTCAGTCTCGCTTATTGCAAAATTATCATAATCTAAACAATCCTCGTACATTAAATAATAATAGTCTGATAAAAACATATTACAATCATCATTAATACAATTAACAGCTGGTGTATCATTCAACTTACCAACTGTCACCTCAACGAAAGGACACTGATTATCATTAATACAAATACCATCACTTAAAATTTCAGAATCATCATCAAAACTACAAAGTTCATCATCACATACTTTATATCTAAAAACATCAGGGCTTCCATCTTCAGAAATATAATCTAAATCTGGAGAATAAGTTGCAATAGAGCCGTTAAAAATAACTTCTCCATTTTCAGGTTGAGTAATTACTTGATAAGTTAAATTTGATGATTCTATATCACATACACCAGATAAAAATAAATCACTATTACAATCACATTTAACACCATCTAAAATCTCTTCTATGCATAAATTTGTATTTGTATTTACATCTATATCTAAACTACAATCCTCTCCAATACTTTCTATTATTCTTCTAGCCATAGGTCTATCATTCACAGGGTTTACGTTCAATGTAAATATCTGAGAATCAGATAAACCTCCCTGATCTGAAACAAGTACGGTTACATCAAAACTTCCATTATAGTTTTCTTGAGGAGTTATT
>PAHD01000012.1 GCA_002704685.1 Fidelibacterota bacterium | reverse complement strand
GGTTTTTCTTTTAAACTTGATTCTAAAAGAAAAGATAAGAGGAAATCAAGGAAAAAAGACAAGGGTCGTCAAATATAGTATATATTTTGAGACATAATATATATTATCAGAAATTGCTATATCCGATTTAACGGTAGAATATCGGACCTTTTAGAGTTTTTTTATATTTTAAACCACTGATTAACTGTTAGGCTTCTTAAGAATTCATCAACTTCCTTTATGCGACCAATATTAAATGCATGTTCAATATGTTCTTTAAAAACTATATCTCTAATTAAATATGGCCCTGTAAATCTTATTTGTTTAATACTTGGTCTTGTATTTCCATAACTAACAACAGTTATACCATCCTTTGAATTATTTTGAACTGATTTAGGATTTGTTAAAATATTGCTATAAAGCTCAAACCATTTATCTGCAGCTGGATGTAAATATTTATTTTTCTTCTTTATTTAATTGAGCAAATATTTTAAAATTTAGGTTAAAATCATCGTAAATAAAACGGTCTCCAATATCTTTGAAAAACGTTTTAGATTTATATTTAATATTATGCTTTGTTCTATCAATAGTTACAGTTCCAGTTGCTATAGCTGCATCTTTGTTTACAGTTATTTCAACAGGGAATTTTACTCTGCTTGTTATACCTTTTATTGTAATATCACACGTTAGAATTGTGCTTGTTGAATCTTCATCAAATTGAATAAAAGCAATATTAGATGATGGAAAATTTTTAACACCAAAAAAATCATCTGATTTAAGATGATTTAAAAGGTAGTTTCTAGAACCCTCACTTTTTACATCAACATTTGTCATAGTATTCATATCTACATTAATTTGTGATGACTTTACTTTATTATCCTCTAATGTAACCTCACCAGATGAAATTTTGATAAATCCATTATGACTTCCTCCAACTTTACTACCAATCCATTCTATACTACTAGAATCAGGTAATACAGTGTAAGTGTTTGGTATTATTAATGAAAATAAAATTATTGTAATGTATTTATACATATGTCTCCTTTTTATAATTTAAAATTTATTAAAAAATTCTTTAGTGTTTTTTTCATGAAGTTTCTTTTTTTCATCTGACATCTTATTATATATTCGATTCATCATTGATAGTCTTGGATTAGACATAAAAAAATCAGATTCATTTTTTATAAAATTCCAGTAAAGCGCATCCCATGTTTCGCACCAGGAATCATTTTTATAATTACTCATCTTTTTAATATAATTAGAGCTACTTATATATGGCTTCGTAGCAAAAAGACCACCATCAGCAAACTGGCTCATTCCATAAACATTTGGTACCATCACCCAATCGTATGCATCAATATACAGTTCCATAAACCACCTATATACTTCATCTGGATCAAATTGACATAATAACATAAAATTCCCAATAATCATCAATCTCTCAATATGATGAGAGTAACCCGTTTTTAAAAGTTTCTTAATAGAATCATCAACCGGTTTAATTCCTGTTGAACCATCGTAAAATGATTTTGGTATTTTTCTTTTATATTTCCAAAAATTTAAATTTCTTGAGAATGTGCCCCTGGATTCATACATGCCTCTTCTAAATTCACGCCAGCCTATAATTTGTCTAATAAAGCCTTCTAAAGAGTTTAATGGAATATCATTATTTTTCGAAAATTTTAGTGTATTATCTATAATATCTGATGGAATAAGGATGCCTATATTTAACATAGGTGTTAAAACACTATGATTTAGAAAAATTTCTTTATCTACTATCGCATCTTCATAATCACCAAATTCTTTAAATCTATTTACTAAAAAATTATTAAACCAATCTTTAGCTTCTTTAAAATCGTTAGGGTATAAAGGAGTATCTGAAAGTTCACCTAAATTAGTATTAAAGTATTTATTTACATATTCTTTAGATTCTTCCCAATATTTGTCAGATTTAAAAGTTGGTATTTTAGGCGACTCTTTTTTTGCTGGATATTTTTTTCTATTATCCGCATCAAAAGAATATTTACCTCCAACTGGTTGATTTTCACCATTCATAAGAATGTTTAGCTTATTCCTTTGCTGTTTGTAAAAAATAGCATGAGAGAACATTTTTTTATCTTCTTTAAAAAAATGCTTTAAATCTTCATTTGAATTAATGAATTGTGGAGTTTTTCTAATATTTACAGTAAACTTTGATTTTTTAAACTTTTTTGATAACCAATTATCTACCGGGTTATAAATGTTTAATTCATTTATATTATCATCTAAATTTTCTAAAAAATAGCTTAAATCCGAGCTTTTATTATAACTATCGATATATTTGACATTTTTANCTTTAGAGTGTNAAAAAATCATAATATTTTTTCATAGANGATCTATGNTANGCNATTTTTTGTTTNTGAAANTTAAATTGTTTNAAAAATAAATATTCTTCAATAAGGTATGTTGTATAGTCATTATCTAAAACAAAAGACTTTTCAAAAAGTTGATTTGGAAAAATTATATTTATAGATTTNTTCATGTCTAAAATTTATTCAAAAATTNATTTATAAGAAAGTTACACTAAGTAACAAATTATTATATTTTTTATTATTAGAATCATAATTATCTGTTTCGTGTATGAGTATTAAGTATTCTGTAATTATCTTTTTTAACAGAAAGTAGTTTTCTATGATTCCATATCTTCTTTCTTGCTTNTGAACTTGATTTATTTATATCAACAACAGGATCTGGATAATTACACTTATTGTAATTNATTTGTTTAAGCATTGGTGGTACATTCCAAGGTTCATGAATATCTTCTTTNGTATGAANTTCAAGCTCTTTAACCCATTTTTTTATAAAGATTCCTTTCTCATCATGATCATAAGATTGTTTAATAGGNTTATAAATTCTTATNGCATTAATTCCAGTTGTTCCTGCTTGCATTTGAAATTGTGANAAATGTATCCCTGGCTCATAATCTAGGAANAGTTTNGCAAGATGGTATACTCCCTCTCTCCAATCGCAGTCAAANTGATGNCAGAATACTGATACTAGCATCGCACGCATTCTAAAATTTATCCAGCCAGTTTTTTTTAAACATCTCATGTTTGCATCAACAAGTGGAATACCTGTATTACCATCTTTCCACGATTGTATTAGCATAGGATTATTAGTTCTATTTAAGTTTTCAAAACCTCTATTGGCGCAAACTTTTTCTATTTCACATTCAACTTCAAATTTTTGTATAAAATGACATCTCCACTTCAATCTTGTTAAAAGACCATTAAATGCCCTTTTATTATATTTGTAGTTTTCATGGTTTTTTACGTACTGGTATGCTTGTCTTACTGATATATTTCCCCATGCCAGATAAACAGATATTCTACCACAACTTTTTCTACTTTCATTTGGTTTGGAAATAAATTTAGTATAATTAAATCCTCTTTTTTCAGTAAATGATTTTAATGTTTTAAATGCCTCTTGTTCACCAGGTCTTTTAAATGAACTTGGATAATCTTTTAATTTATCTAGTAAATCTAAATTCATTTTAAATTCACATTTTAATGTATCGTTATTAGAATTAATAGAAATTTTGGTTTTTTCAATGGGAATACTCATAGTTGAATACCATTTTTTATCCCATCCTTTTCTGTTTTTAATACCTCTTATTATTCCATCTCTTTGATATTCATTCCATAAAATTTTATTATTTTTAAATATTTTTTTTAATTTTAAATCTCTCTCATATGTTATTGGAATCCCGCTTTCTTGATATGAATAAATACNGTCAATATTATTGNTTTTAATTAAATTTATAAATACCTCATCAGCCTCACCNTAATAAATAGATACTTGNCTNTTGTATTTGACTANCTTTTTATTCATAGCTTGCAATGAATGATATATAAATTGCAGGTGTCTTAGAGACGTATCTGGATAATTAATAATAGAAGGTTCAAAAATATATATAAATGAATAATTTTTATTAAGTTTTTCACACTTATTTAATGGAGAATGATCTGATAGTCTGAGATCTCTTTTTAGCCAAATTATGTTCATTAACTACTTTATAATTGTAATAATACCAAGCTTACTAAATGCCCTTACAATTAAATAGCCAAAGTCAATCTCATACCATTTGAATGAAAAATTATTTTTAGTTGGAAATCTATGATGATTATTTTGATATAACTCACCCAGCATTAAAAAATCTATAAAGAGTGTATTTTTTGAATTGTCATGTAGTTTATCAAAATTTCTATATCCATGTTTGTGACCAAACCAGTTAACAATAAATCCATGTAGAGGACCCATTAAAATATGGATAGGTACCAATAGTAACATCCAGTAAGATGGTGCAAAAATTAAATATAGGCTAAAATAAATTATTCCAAACATGACTCTGCTTGTGTATGTATCTCCAATTTTTTCGATAAGCGTCCATCTTGGGAGTGATTTATCTTTATATCTCTCATCATTTACAATTTTAATATAAGATGCATATTCTATTCTGGTTTTATTCATGAACGAGACCCAGTTATTGAATGACTTTGGTGAATGTGGATCTTTTTTTGTATCACTGTATTCATGATGTTTTCTATGCATTAATGCATAAGCTGCAGGGTGTAAAAAAGATGATCCCTGTGCAAGCCATGTTAAAATAAAAAATATTTTTTCAGTTACTGGATGCATTTTAAACATCTGATGAGATGCATATCTATGCAAAAAGAACGTTTGAACAAAAAGAGATAAATACCAGTGTAATATAAATATAATTAAAATTTCCATATTATTTTGCAAATCTATAGTGAGATACACCCCACTCTGTTCCATTTTTTAGTCCAAACATAACAGCGCATGATAAAAAGAAAATTCTCCATCTTTGAAACCACATTTGAGCATTATCTTTTCCATATGTATCGTTAAATATAGATATAATTTGATTTTTATTTTTATCCATATTTTCAAGCCAAGCATATGATGTTTTTGAATAATGAGTCCCATTAACTTTCCAAGTAGATTCTATTTTTAAATCATCTTGGAAGTTTAATAAAAGATTATGAGATGGCATTAATCCACCACTAAAAAACTCTCTTGCCATCCAATCACCTGGTCCATTATCCTCATAAGGGTATACCATGGTATGATGTGAAAATATATGAACAAATAACTTACCATCATCTTTCAAAAAATTAGAAATATTATGAAGTAACTTTTTATAATTTCTCATATGTTCAAACATTTCTATTGATATCACTCTATCAAATTTTTCATCAATCAAAAAATCATTCATATCGCAGGTTATAACTTTGATATTATTAATATTTAATTTTTTACATTTATTTTGAATGTATTTACGCTGATCATTTGAGTTGCTAACAGCAGTAATATTACTTTTAGGATATTTTTGAGCCATATACAAAGTTAATGATCCCCACCCGCATCCAAGCTCTAAGATATCCATGTTATCATTTAATTCTGCTCTTTTTGAGTAAATATTTAACATATCTAGTTCTGATTGTTCTATATCAGTAACTCCATTATTCCAAAAGCCACAACTATATTTTAAATGATTGCCAAGTACAATATCAAAAAAAGCCGGTGGAACTTCATAGTGTTGCTCATTAGCTTTTTCAGGAACTAATGCTATAGGGCTATCTTTTAATTTGTTTACCCATGATTGATTATGCTCTTGAAGTTTATCAGGTCCTANTTTATCTGACCATTTTAAACGGTCTTCACATAANTTACTTATNCCTGCTTTGATTAAAAAATCAGGCAAAGAACCATTTTCAGCCATCTTTATAAGTTTNTTCATCATAACTAATACTCCATCTGTTTAGAAAAAACAAATTGGTAGTCACCAATGTTCTTTTCTAAGAATCCTGCTTCACAGTAAGTTAAATAAAATTCCCAAAGTCTAATAAATGTATCTGAAAAACCAAGTTTTTTAATATCTTTTTGTTTTCCTAAGAAATTTTTTCTCCACATATTTAGTGTTCTAGCATAATGAGATGTAATGTCTTCCAAGTCAATGAAATCTAATGACGTATTGTTTTTTACTGTTTCAGATATTTGATTGATAGAAATTAAGCACGAACCTGGGAAAATATATTTATTAATGAAATCTACTGAGTTTTTATACGTATCAAATTTTTGATCATTGTATGTTATCCCTTGCATTGCAAATAAACCACCACCTTTTAAAAGTGATGAAATTTTACTAAATAAAACGGGAACATTTTTATGACCAACTGCTTCTATCATTTCAATAGAAGCAATTTTGTCATATTGCCCTTCAAGTAGCCGATAGTCTTTTTTTACTATCGTTATTAAATTATCAAGTTTTAAATCTTTAATTTTACTTTTAGCATATTCATATTGACTATCAGAAATAGTAGTTGTTGTTACTTTGCAACCATAGTTAGAAGCTGCGTGAATAGAAAAACTCCCCCATCCTGTTCCTATTTCTAAAACAGAATCTTCCTTGGATAGTTTTAACTTCTTGCAAATCATATCAAGTTTTTTAATTGATGCATCTTCAAGTGAAGATTTTTGATTTTCAAAAAATCCGCAAGAATATGTCATAGTCTTATCTAGCCATAATTTATAAAAGTCATTTCCAAGGTCGTAATGAGCTAAAATATTTTTTTTACTCCCTAGAATTGTATTTCTTTTTGTATAATGAATTAACTTATTAATTGGAACTACTAGCTTTGCAAGCCCTGAGTCTAGGCTAGTCATTAATTTTTGATTTCGTACCATTATTTGTGTAAGTGAAACCANATCATCACAATCCCATAGATTTGCTGCATATGCCTCAGNTGCACCCAANAGACCACCTGANCCTAGAAATACATAAAAATCGTCACTTTTGATTATTATATTACATTTTAAAGATGATTTTGTATTACCTACTTCATAAATATGATTATTATCGGTAATTTGTATAGAACCGTGCGTAAGTGATTTGAATTTTTTTAAAATATTCTTTTTGAAAAAAGAAGAAAGTAAAGAACTTTTGTTCTTATTAGTGATATTTTCAGATATATCTTTGACGTTAAACGTTTTCAATTAATATTCCCCTCATCATACTTCGGATGATTATAAAATTTAGCGCCCCTTAAAAGTAGTATTAATGCCTGAAAATGTATTCTTAAAAATACCNTTAAAGTTAAGAACGGATAGCTTAAAGTGTAAAGTAATAAATTNCTTAAAGTCATTTTTTTATTTTTATTTAAATCTAATGTTGCATCAAATATTTTTTTATTATTTTTAAAATTAATCATATTTACATTTAGATAATTTTTGGGTTCAGTAAAAAACCATTCGTAATCATGGTCCATATCCCAAAATGGACTAACATGAAATTCTTTTTTTAAATGTTGTTTAAAANTTTTGGATTTCTTATCCGTTATAAAATAGCAATGTCTTTCATTCCAGGGTGTATTTGTGACCTCTGCCATAATTAAATCAACCTTTGTATCGCTTTCATTGAAACAATAGTAAAAGCTAACAGGGTTAAAACAATACCCAAAATACCTCAAATGGGTCAAAATTCGTATAGGTCCTTTTAGACTTATCTTTGTTTTTTCTTTAACTGTTTTTCTAACAGATTCATCTAATGATAATTTTGGATCACCGTGGTAGTCTTTTCTTTGGTACGATACAAGAGCATACTTATTTGTATTCCATAAAAATGATTTTTTAAACAGTGTATCAATTTTCGATACATCAAAATACGTCATAAAAATTGAATATGTAAATGTTCTTTTAAAAGGTGTATATCTTCTATGCCTTATTTTACCAGTATAAATAAGATTATCCTTCATTAAAGATTTATTCCAAATTTCTTACATACATCAAGTGCGCTGTTTACTCCATCTTCATGAAAACCATTACCCCAATAAGCTCCACAAAAATATGTATTGTTTACTCCGCATATAAGATTTTTTTGAGATTGTGCGTTTACTGAGTCTTTTGTAAAAAGTGGATGATGATATATAATTTTCTTTATAATTTGATTTTTATTAATCATGTCTGTATTATTTAATGTTACGCAATATGTTTTCTTAGATTTTAATGATTGTAAAATATTCATATTATAGGTCAAAATAACTTCATTATCATTATTATCTAAAAGATAGTTCCAACTTGACCAAGCCTTTTTTCTGTTTGGTAATATTGAAGTATCTGTATGAATTATGGCTGTATTTTTTTGATAATTTATTTTACCAAGAACATTTTTTTCATTTTCTGATAAATCTTTTATGATAGACAGTGATTGATCACTATGTGTTGCTAGTACTACAGCATCAAATATTTTAGTATTATTATTGAATTTTATATAAACTTTATTTGATTCCCTTGTTAATTCGTTGATAGTAGTATTTAGATGAATAGTACCATTGAAATCATCAAGAATCTTCTTAACATATTGCTTAGAACCATTTTTTATGACCCACCATTGGGGACGATTTGTAATTTTTAATAATCCATGATTATCAAAGAATCTTATAAAGAATATAGCAGGCATTTCTAAAATAAGCTTAGGGCTTGTTGACCAAATAGATGCAGCCATTGGTATTATGTAATACTTTATAAAATAATCGGAAAAATTATTGGATTTTAAGTAGTCTATAAGTAATGTAGACTCATTCATGGTTTCAAGATCTTTTACAGAGTTTTTATTAAAACGTAGTATAGATCTTAACATATTTAAAAAATAAGGATTGAATAAGTTTGATTTTTTTGAGAAAACAGCACTTAATGAATTGCCAGAATATTCAAAATCTTTATTACGAGACTTAACACTAAAACCCATTGATGAATGCTGTCTTTTTACATTTAAATTATCTAATAGTTTTATAAAGTTTGGATATGTATTTTCATTATAAACTATAAAGCCTGAATCTACATTATATATCTTACCTTCTTCTTCAATTGAATGAGTATGAGTATGACCACCTGGATAGTCATTTTTTTCAAATAATGTTATATTGTGCTTTCTGCTTAATAAATGAGCTGTCGTTAAACCTGAAATACCAGATCCAATTACTGCTATATTTAATTTATCTTTTTTATTCATACGTTTTATACTTTGAGCATTTAACTGAGCAATACTTCACATGCTCCCAATTGTTACGCCATTTTTTTCTCCAGTTAAATGGTCTATTGCATGTAACACATATTTTATGTTCAAGTCTTCTTTTTAACATTTATTATGATTTTACATAATTTAACTTTTTAATTAATTTAGGTTTATAATAAGAATATAGCCCTGAAATACAAACTATTTTTGATTTATCAAAATTTATATTCCCATCTTTTTCTATTATTGAGCTATTAACTATTATATTTTCAATCTTACCTACCACTAAAATACACTTGTTATAAAGTAAATGTTGTTCAACTTTTTTAAGTCCAATCTTTATATCACTATCTCTAACAAATGGTGCATTAAATTTTTTGTAATTATATTGTTCAATATTTAATTCTGTAAACTCTGAAATATCATTTGTATATTTTTTAGAGCTTTGATGAGCTTTATCTATGCTATCAATATTAATAGAGTTTATTGTAAAAAAACTATTTTCTTTAAGATTTTTATAAGTATCAGTTTGTCTTTCATCTTGTGGTCTTAATGTAAATCCTAATAATCCTGGATTAGAACCAAGATGAACCACTGAAGAGAAAATAGCAACATTATCTTTATTGTTTTTTGATCTTGTGCCAATAAGATTTGCAGGTTTAAAACCCGTAATAGAATTAATAAAATTAATTTTCCATAATTTTTCGAGTTTTTGAAAATCTAATATGTCATAATAATTACATTCCATAAAAATAGTATTATTTAATATGTTAATATTAAAAAAAATCTTTATAAACCTTAATGAATCAATTGTAAAATTTTATAACAATTAAGGCGTATAGGAATTGATGATATAAGGTTTTAATTCATTAAAATCAATTATAGATGGTTTCATTTTCATATTTGCAAACAATTTTGCTTGATCAGAAAAATGTACTGATGTAGAATCAAGAGTAGCACTTCCATATTGATGAATACTTTCTGCATAAACTTTCCCGTCNGTATCCCATTCTATCATTTGGAAATAGCAGTCACCGCCAGTACCAACTTTTTTATTATTNTCCATTTTTGTATATATTGCTCTTAAAACATCAGGACCTCCATCTAAAGGCAACTCTAAATTTCCCCTTCTTATTACTTGAAGTTGACCNAGNTCTATATCAACTTTACCATATTCTTTTATTAAAAAATCTACAGATTCAATAAATCTATTTTTTAATGACTCAAAGTCATACATAAAATCATCTATATCGTATGTTAGCTTAAACGTTAGATTTGCTATTGCTGCCCCAGTATTAGTTTTTTGATTTCCAAGATCCCATTCTTTTAAAACTTTTAATGCGCTAATTAATTTTGGATCATCAGTTGTAAATTCTGATATAAATTTATCTCGTGCNAATGCCATTACAGAATTATTAGAATAATATGTATCATACTTGTAGTTATAAAAATCATTTTTTGAAATACTNTTATCTGAACCAAAGAGTTCATTTGCTCTAAATGCTCTATTTGTCTGATATTCTTCTATTCCAGTGTTATTTGGAAGAGTTTTTGNAGGGTTTCCTTTACCAACTGTTGCTAAATAAGGTGTGCTGTTGCAATTTTGTAAAAAACCTGAAGGAGGATTTGTTGATTGAGGAAGTTCATCAAAACTGTAATAATCTGTCCAAATAAGACTGCTATTATTTCCTGGTAATATTTCATCCCATAAATAATTAGGACTTCTTTTAGGAATCAACCCATTATAANCATAAAAGATATTTCCTTTTTTATCAGCATATACAGTATTAAACATTGGGATTTCCATCATTTTCATTGCACTTTTAAACTCTGTCAAGTTTTTAGCTTTATTCATATTATACCATTGTTCAACTTGTCCGCTTAAACCCATACCAGAATACCTTATTGCGTAATATCCGTGATTAGTTTTAAGTACTGGACCATGTTCTGAATAAAGTAAATCTCTATTGAATGTCCAGTTTATTGGTCCAAATAATTTTATCTTTATAGGAAGATTAACCTTTACAAAATTTTTCCAATTTCCATCTAGTAANTACTGATTGTCATTGTTTGGATTTANTTCTAATTCATAAATATCGACCAAATCAGGTTTATTAACTGTATGTGACCATCCTAAATTATCATTATATCCTTTGAGGATTACGGGTGATCCCGGGAATAATCCTCCNGTTGCATTCCACCCCTCATTACTACTTACATGAGCTTCATACCACGTTACAGGTCCTTCCCATGGTTGATGAGAATTTACAGCAAGGCGAGTATGTTTGTCAGGAGTTTTATTTGGTGATACAGCAAAAACATTAGAAGCAAACATTGAAAAATCTGTATAGGCATCTGAATAATTAGAAAAGTTTGGTTTTTCATCTTTCATAAGCTCGGTAATATACCAATCAAGTTTAAACATTAGTGGAGTACGCAGGGTAAACCCTGCGATAATATCTTTCCCTTTAACAGGATATATATTTCTGATTTTTTTCGATGGGAATGTTTCAATATATTTATTTATACCATCAGCATAAGCATTACAAACACTAATTATTTTAGGTGATAGCAGTGAGTAATTACTTTCTACTGATTCCCAAATCTTCAATAAACCAACT
>PAHD01000011.1 GCA_002704685.1 Fidelibacterota bacterium | reverse complement strand
TTAAACCTCACATTGGTGGCATAATGTATAATGTGACCAAAAAGGAGGATAATAATGGCTAAAATAACTTTCTATGGACTTTGTCCTGCTCATAGTTTAAAATATGGTTTAAATCATAAATATATAGCTAAAGAGCTAAATACTAATAACTGGAAGAAACGAGCTATTGTTAGAAATAGTAAATATATCTATATACAAAAAGGTAGAGAGTATGTTAAAAATGGTAAGGATAAGATTATCTTTACTGTTTTTATCAACGAAGATGACCGCTATAGTTTTAAAACACTTGAAGAGTGTATAGATTTTGCTAACTTATATCATGATAGTGAAGGAAAGTATCCTGCTGAGTTTTCACCTGGTTGGCATATTGGTCCTATTATGAAATTTCCAAAAAATAGTCAAAAATAAGTTAAAAGTAAGTAAATTAAGGGGAGTGTAAAAACTCCCCAAAATTTAATAAATATGTCAAAAAAAATAAAAGTCGCAGAATTGTTTGCAGGAGTTGGTGGATTTAGACTTGGTTTAGAAAAGTCTAATTTTGATGTTGTATGGAGTAATCAATGGGAACCTTCAACAAAAATACAACACGCATCTATGGTTTATGTAAATAACTTTGGATCAGCAAACCATTCAAACGATGATATCAATACAATAAATCCATTAGACATTCCTCCACATGAAATGCTAGTTGGTGGTTTTCCTTGCCAAGACTTCTCTGTTGGCTCATTAAACAAGTTTTCCAAAGGTTTAAAAGGGAAAAAAGGTGTTCTATGGTTTTCTATTAAAAAAATATTAGAGAAAAGATCCAATGCTGGCAAACCAACAAAATACCTTTTTTTAGAAAATGTTGATAGACTACTGAAATGTCCTGTTAATTTAAAAGGAGAAGATTTTAGACAAATTTTAAAACATTTAAATGAGCTTGATTATGCTGTTGAATGGCAAGTAATAAATGCAGGTGATTATGGAATGCCACAAAGAAGACGTAGAATTTNTATTTTAGCTTATCATAAAAGTACAACTATTTATAAAAAAATCAGTAAATCAAAGCATAACTGGATAAATAATGAAGAAGGCGTTTTATTATCTACATTTAAACACGATATTGATAACACACTTGATAATTCATTTAGAGATTTAAAAAATATTAAAATAGACAATAATACTAAGACTTCTCCTTTTAGCAACTCTGGTATAATGATTAATAATTCTTTTTATACAAGAAAACTTAAATCAAAAAAATCTAACCCTGATAAGCTTAAAAATAATCTTTTAAGTATTGATGAGTATAGTAAATATAATGATGAACCTGAAGAATTTTTTGTTTCAAAAAAAGATTTTAATAATAAATGGATAAAAGCTAAAGGATCAAAATCTATAAAAAGAATAGGGAAAGATGGATTTTCATACACATGGGCAGAGGGGAGTATGTCTCCTACTGATGATTTAAATAAGCCGTCAAGGACAATTATAACCAGTGAGGGAGGAAAATCAGCATCTCGAACAAAGCATATCGTTAATATAAATGGTCAACATAGACGACTATTTCCCATAGAGCTTGAGAGATTAAATATGTTCCCTGATGACTTTACAAAATTTGGTTTGGATGAAAATGGTAAAAAAGTTAAAATATTGAATACCAAACGAGCTTTTTTAATGGGAAATGCACTTGTAGTTAACGTAATTAGTAAAATTGGAAAGGTTTTATCAAAAAAAATAAATGTCTAAATATAATTTACAATTTAAACCATCGAATACAAATATTAAATCTTTTTATTCATCTCATGTTGATGTAAACGATGATGGATATTTAGTCATACCTGAAAATCAAAGACCCTATTCATGGGTACCAAATGATCAATCAGAGCAGCTAGTAATAGACTTAATTGAATACTCAAATGCTATTTTTAAGAAATTACCAAGTACTGAGGTACATGACTTATTTCCAACTCTAAAAAATAGTACAGAAATTGATACTTATTTTTTTGGAACACTAGTTATATCTACAGAATCAGGACATCATGAAACAATAGTAAGGTTAGTTGATGGTCAACAAAGAATGACATCAGTTATAATACTTTTAGCAGCAATACGTGACCTAGCACATTTTTATTATTACAGTAACAAGGATAAGAGTAAAGATATGTTAGATTTAGCTCAAAGAATTCAAAAAGATTATATTGGTAAGAAGGATGGAGGAAAATACTCTTTCTATTTTAGACCGTCAGATGATTATAAAAACAAAGATAATTTTAAACAATATATTCAAAATAGTAATTTCAACCAACCATATGAAACTATTAAAGCAAAAGGTAAAAATATTATTAAAGCAACAAAAGCTCCTGCTTTAGATGAAGAATTAAAANTTGGTAGCAAGAATGATGAAAATAATGAATTTTATAAAAACATTGAGTCTTATAAAATATTTTATGATTACATTGAAAGTGAAATAGAAATTCAGACAGACAAAAAGCTTTTTTCTTCATATACTAATGCACTATGGGGTTATTTTTATGCACTTACATGTAAATTTGAACTTATTATCTTAGCTATTGAAGACGATTATAAAGCTTATGAATTTTTTGAATCTATTAATGCAAAAAAACTAGAATTACAAGTTGCTGATTTAATCAAAAATAAAATTTTTACTGAAGTATTAAAGGGAATAACAAGTAAAAAATCATATGATTCAAAAAAAGAGACAATATCTGAAAAATGGAAAAAAACTATCGAATATTTAAATAGAAGCTCTCTTGATTCCCAAGAATTTCTAAGATATTACTGGTCTTCAAAACATGGATATATACCTCCAAAAACATTATACAAGGTTATTACAAGTGAAATATCAGAAAATCATAAAAAACTATTTAAAACAAACACACTTAATGATGCATGGGAAAAATTTTTAAAAAATATTTCCAAAGGGTCAAAGCATTTATCTCTTTTAACTACAAAAGAAGTAACATTTAATAATTTTCCTCATGTTGATCAATATCTTAAAAATAATTTAAATAAATATTCAAACGAAAAATCTAAAAAATGGTATCGATTAATATATAATTTTAGAAACCTAAAAAATAAAACTTGGATAGTTTTACTTCTTTCATTTATAAGAAACATTAAAAAATCTGAAATTGATTTATATAAACATGTAGATGTCTTTTTTAAATTTTCTTTTATCTATTTTGAAATACTCGGACTAAAACCTAATAACTATTTTACCTTGATGTTTACATATGCTAAAAAGTTTGAAGATATAGTAAATAAATACTCAGGTAAAAATCAAATTAATGAATTAAATTGGAAATTTTTAAACCCTTTTTATGAAAAAATGCTTTCATATATAAATTTAGTTAATAGAGAACCTTTTATTGCAGGTTTGATTGAAAACAACTATTACAGTAAAAGTTCTAGTGAATCAAGATTTAAAATTAGATATATAATTGATGTATATGAAAGAAATGAGCTAAGTGGAAATGAAACATATTCTTTTGATCAAATAAGCATTGAACATGTTATACCTCAATCACCATATACACATTGGAAAATAAGCAAAGGTAAACTAAAAGTAGACCATAACATTGATTATAATAATTTTCTAAATCAATTAGGTAATCTTGGTATCATTGAAAAAGATTACAATAAAGATGCTGGAAATTACTTACTTGATAATACAATGAAAAGTAAGAAGAAATATAAAACTAATGAATATAAAAATTATTATTACAAAAAATCACGTATGGAAAACATTAAAGAAATTTTAGAATACAAGTATGATTTTAGAAGTATTGTTGACAATGATTTTTCTGTTATAGAAAAAAGATCGAGAGATATTAGCAAATCTTTCTATAATAATATTATTGTGAAAACGATTAGTTCAATGGAGAAAACAAAAAATAGTACAAAACCTCCGACTCCTCCAGCTGGTACATAATTTCTGATAATATATATTATGTCTCAAAATATATACTATATATGNCGACCCTTNTCTTTTTTCCTTGATTTCCTCTTATCTTTTCTTTTAGAATCAAGTTTAAAAGAAAAACCTAAATATACAGTAAAGTAATCTACATTTAACTTATCAATGATATAACTATTAGCATTTGACACAATACCATTATTAGTATCGGTCTCATAAAAAACAATATCAGGCTTTTTTAATCCGGTTACCATATTATATCTAACACCAAAATCAACACCAATTTTTTGATTTTCCTTGAAAAAAAGATTTGAACCTAAATCTAATGTAAAAACTGGCTCAATATTAGAATGAATTTTGTCTTCAAAATAATTCCTATTTTCNCTACACCAATTATCTTGAAACAATATAGATAATAATATTTCAGCTCCTGAGCAATCATATTGAGCCCAAGTATTATTACTATAATCCCATACTATTTTTTCACTAAAATATGCCAATCCTACTGATGCACCTATATATGGTCTTATGATACCAGTACTGAAAATTTTCTTATCAGATGAAAATCTTAATCCAGCAGTAACCAAGTAAGCCTGTTCTCTATTACTCACATCTAAGGTTGGTCCACTCATACCACTTTCTAGCAAAAGTTGGTCTTGGTAATAATTTGTACCAAAATGTATATACTGTCCACTAAACTGGTATTTTAGAAGCTTATTATTTTCAAAAGCATTTGAATAAGAAACTTTTANNGAAAATCCATCATTAGCATATCTNTCTCCAAACTCACCTGTNGGNTTATTTCTNCCAAATGAAACNTCAATTANNTCGGAATTATCTTGATTNNAGGAAAATGAAATAGATATTAATAAGCTTAATATATATATCATTAAGATTTTGTTAATCCTGTTTTTCTTAGAAGAGCATCTACTTTAGGTTCTCTACCCCTAAATCCAACATACAGATTCATTGGGTGATCTGTATTTCCTTTTGATAAAATATTATTTTTAAATTCTTNAGCTGTATTTTTGTTAAAAATGCCGGTCTTCTTAAACTTATCGAAAGCATCAGCTTCAAGCAATTCTGCCCATTTATACGAGTAGTACCCAGCAGAGTATCCCCCACTGAAAATATGTGAAAAAGCATGTGATATTGAATTTCCTTTAACCTGTGGCACTATTTTAAAGTCTTTTAAAATTGAATTTTCATATTCTTCGACACTATCGACTTCTTTATAACCATCATGCCATGCCATATCAATTTTACATAATTGCAATTGTCTTAATGACATTGAACCGGACATAAATGTTCTAAGCTCATTAATTTTTACTATAAACTCCTCAGGTATAACCTCACCTGTTTCATAATGAAAAGCAAACATATTTAGCACTTCTGGCTCTAGTAGCCAATTTTCAAAAATTTGTGATGGTAGTTCAACAAAATCCCAATAAACACTCATTCCACCTAAAGACTTGTATTTTACATTAGTTAAAAGTCCATGCAAACAATGACCAAACTCATGAAAAATTGTTCTCACTTCACTTAAGCTTAACAATGCAGGCTTATCAGGTGTTGATTTAGTTAAATTACAATTAAAGGTTACGTGAGGACAATCTACTGTATCACCATTAAGACCTTGTGCTCTTAATTGATTCATCCAAGCACCACCTCTTTTTGTAGATCTNGGGTGAATATCCTGATAAAGCAATCCTANATACTTATCTTCTAAATCAGTAACCTTATAAACAAAAACTTCCTCGTGAAATTTATCAACAGTATCAAGTTTTTCAAAATTCAATCCATAAAGTTTATTAGCAACATCAAAGACACCATTAATAACGTTTTCAGATTTAAAATAAGGTCTTAANGATTCATCATCAAAATTATAAAATTCTTTTTTATACCTATTGCTGTAATACGGTAAATCCCATGGTGTTAATATATCAAGACCGTCNGTTTTTTTTGCAAAATCAAGTAAAGTATTATACTCTTTTAAAGCAGTCTCATGAGAAGGTTTAATTAAATCATCTATTAANTTATAAACATTTTCTTTAGACTTTGCCATCCTTCTATCTAAAACAAAATCTGCATGTGTATCGTATCCTAGTAACTTAGCTTTCTTATCTCTTAATTTTGATATCATTTTTAGATTATCAGAGTTATCAAATTCTCCACCATTACACTTTGATCCAAATTTTCTGTAAACATCTTCTCTGATTGATCTTGAATCACAATTACTAAGTAAAACACCTACATTTGTATCCAATGTAAAACACCAGAATTCAGACTTACCATTTTTACTAGCATTGGACTTTGCTAAATCTATAGCATTTTGTGGAATACCATTTAAATCTTTAGAATCTTTAATCCAATAATTATTAATTTTATTAGTAGCACTTAAAACATTATTAGAATATTTCGGGCTTATCCTGCTCAAATCTTGACTTAATTTTCTATATTCTTCTTTATCATTTGCTGATAAATTCGCACCACTTCTTATAAATGCATTATAAGTTTCATCTATCAACCTTAAATCATGACTGTCTAGATTATATAAATCTTTATTTTCATAAACGTTTTTAATTTTATTAAATAAATCTTCATTTAAATATATGTCATTACTATACTTGGAAGTCAATTCACTTATTTTACCAACTAATGATCTTATTTTATTATCAGCAATTGATGCGAAATAATGATAGTAAACTGTTGTCACATAATCTAATAAATTTGATGAATTTTCAAATGCAAGAATAGTATTGTCAAATGTGGGTTGATTTGAATTTTTACATATAAGGTCTATATTATTTTTAGACTCATTAATTGCATGTTCTAATGCAGGCATAAAATGATCTGCCTTTATTTTGGAAAAAGGAACAGATTTATATTCACATGTGTTTTCTGTAATTAAAGGATTATTCATGCGTTTAATATACTACAAAATTTATTATTTTTCCTGGAATATATATTTCTTTCTTAATTTCTTTACCATTCAAATATTTTTGAATATTGTTATTTTGCCTAGCAATNTCCAAAACTTTTTCTTTATTAGCAGCATCATTTACTTCAATGACTGATCTAACTTTACCATTTACTTGCACAGCAATTTTAAATATTGATTGTACTAGTTTAGATTCATCAACCAAAGGCCAGTTCTCATTAAAAATACTTCCATTTTTTCCAATTATTGACCACATCTCTTCACTAAGATGAGGTGCAAAAGGTGCAATTAATAAAGTGAAAATTTCTTTATATTTATCTGGCAAACCTATATCGTAAAAATGATTAACAAATTCCATCAACTTACTTAAACAAGTATTAAATTTCATACTATGCATATTTTTTGTTATGTAGCTGACAGTATGATTACACTTATATTCATCATCATTTGAAAGTTTAATATTATCTTTAGACGATAAAACTAAACTATAAGCTCTGCGTAAAAAACGGTCTACACCTTTTATTCCTTTATCGTTCCAATCTCCACCTTCGTCAAATGGACCCATAAACATTAAATAACATCTAAATGTATCAGAACCATAAGTATCAATAAAAGAATCTGGAGAAACAGTATTACCCTTAGATTTTGACATTTTATTTCCATCTTTAGTAATGGTACCTTGATGGTAAAGATTTAAAAATGGTTCATCAAATTTTAAATAACCTAAATCTCTTAGACATTTAGTTATAAATCTTGCATATAATAGATGCATTGTAGCGTGCTCTGCCCCACCAATATAATAATCTACTGGTAACCATTTATTTGAATCGGAAGTAAAAGGATTATCATTATTTTTAGAATTGGGATATCTTAAATAATACCATGATGAACAAACAAATGTATCCATAGTATCTAATTCAGGTTTCCATCCTTTACCAAAAATTTTTTCAGTTCTTTCTATTAATTTTTTTGATGAACCTAACGGTGAAGTACCTTTAGGTTTATATTCAACATCATCAGGTAACTTCCATGGCAGATACTGTTCTGGAATCGGATGTGCTTTACCATTAGGATCATATACAATAGGTATTGGTGCACCCCAATATCTCTGTCTTGAAATCAACCAATCTTTAAGCTTATAATTTGTAAAATTACTTCCTAAACCCTTTTCTTCTAACAGAGAAATAATTTTATTTTTTGCATCGTTTGTTTCTAGGCCATTAATTAAATCTGAATTAATACATATACCATTACCAACAAACAAGTCGTCTTTGGAATTTGAAATATTATTTTTAGGTTTGACTACAGTTAAGATATCGATATCATATTTTTTAGCAAATTCATAATCTCTTTCATCATGCCCAGGAACAGCCATAATTGCACCCGTACCATAACCAGTTAATACATAATCAGCTATCCAAATTGGTACCTTTTTTTTATTTATAGGATTTATCGCGTAAAGCCCACTAAAAACTCCTGTTTTAGATTTTTTAGTATCAAGCCTTTCCATTTCACTTTTAAGCTCTGATTTTTGACAATATTTTTTAACTTTTTCTATATTTTTTGCAGGTGTATGCATCTTAACATATTTATGCTCTGGAGATAGAACAAGATATGTAACACCATAAATAGTATCAGGCCTAGTTGTAAAAACTANTATCTTATCNTNTTGACCTTCAATTTCAAAATTAATTAAAGATCCTTCACTTTTGCCAATCCAATTTTTTTGCATTAGCATTGTTTTATTTGGCCAATTCAATGTGTTGAAATTCAATAATTCATTAGCATAATTTGTTATTTTAAAAAACCATTGTTTTAATGGCTTTTGTATTACTTTAGCTCCAGATCTTTCCGATGTGCCATCAGACAAAACTTGCTCGTTTGCTAAAACAGTTTGGTCTACAGGATCCCAGTTAACTAAAGCTTCAGACTGATAGGCTAAATCATTATTATATAACAGCAAAAACAACCACTGAGTCCATTTGTAGTAATCCTCATTACAAGTAACTACCTCACTTTCCCAATCAAATAAGGCACCTATTTTCTTTAATTGACTTCTCATAACAGAAATATTTTTATTAGTGCTTTCTTTTGGATGAACGCCATGTTTGATAGCAAAATTCTCTGCTGGTAATCCAAATGCGTCAAATCCTTGTGGTTGAAAAATATTGAAGCCATTCATTTTTAAAAATCTTGCAAACGTATCAACTGGTCCATAATTGTACCAATGCCCTATATGAAGCTTATCACCAGAGGGATAGCTAAACATCGTTAGAACATATTTTTTATTTTTAGAATTACTAAGGTTTACTTTGAGAGATGGATCGTCTGACCAAATTTTTTGCCATTTTTCTTCAATTTTTTTTAATTGAAAATTACTACTCATAGCTTTTAAAAAATTCAACTAAAGTATCAATTTCTTCCTTTGTTCTTTTTTCGGTAAATGATAATAAAATCTTATTATCATTTAAATCATTAACAGGCAAATCAATTAATATATTTTTTGATACTCCATCTTTTTGAATACTTTTAGCAGAAACACTTGATTTTACAATGAACTCTTTTATGAAAGATCTATTATTCCTATAAATTGAAAAACCTTTTATATTACTAATTTTATCTGCAGCATACTGACAATTATCAAAACATATTTTTCCAATATCATACAATGAATTACCTAAGAGTGCCATGTAAATAGTTGAACGTAATGCTAGTAATCCTTGGTTTGTACAAATATTTGAGGTTGCTTTATCTCGTCTAATATGCTGTTCTCTTGTTTGAAGAACCATACTGTAAGCTGTTTTTCCATCTACATCAGTAGTTCTACCAATTATTCTACCTGGCATCTGCCTTATATATTTTTTTCTTGATGCTAAAACACCAATATTAGGACCACCGTAAGACATGTAATTTCCTAATGATTGTGCTTCACAAACATATATATCACAACCGCAATCTGCTGGAGATTTAAGGACTGATGATGAAATTGGATCAGAAATAACAATTAAAAGTGAATTTGATTTAACATTATTAAATGATTCTAAATCTTCAATAAGTCCATAATAATTTGGTGATTGAACAACAATACAAGCTACATCATCTTCAACTTTAGTATCGCAAGAGGTTGTTCCATCTTCATTATCATCAAAGAATTTTATTTTTATACCAACAGGATCCAAGTAAGTTTTTAGAACATCAACATAAGAAGGATGAATTGATTTAGATAAAAATATTTTTTTATTTTTTGTTATTGACATTGCCATAGAACATGCTTCAGCCAATGAAGATGCACCATCATATAGTGAAGCATTTGATACTTCCATTCCAGATAGTTCACAAATCATAGATTGAAATTCATACAAATATTGTAAAGTTCCTTGTGCAACTTCAGCTTGATAAGGAGTGTATGCTGTATAAAATTCAGACCTACTTGATAAAGTATCAACAATTTTTGGAATATAGTGATCGTAACTTCCACCACCCATAAAGAAAAGAGAATTTGAAGAATTTAAATTTTTATTTCCAAGAACATTAAAATAATTAGTTATTTCTTGTTCAGATAATGCTTCTTTTATTGAAAGTGAATTAATGTCATATTTAAATGAATCAGGTATAATTTTGAATAAATCTTCTATTTTTTTTAATGAAAGCTTTTCAAGCATTTCATTTAATTGACTATCGGTTATTGATATATTAGACATTTATTAACTCTTTATATTGATTTTCGTTTAAAAGTGTATCCACCTCTGACTTTTCAGTAATTTTAATCTTAATAATCCATCCACTATCATGAGGACTTGTATTTATTAACTCAGGACTATCTTCAATAACATTATTTAATTCTAGAATTTCACCAGAAACTGGCATATAAAGGTCAGCAACAGTTTTAACTGCTTCAATAGTACCAAACACATCATCTTTACTGAATGTATCACCTACCTCAGGTAATTCAACAAAAATAATATCTCCTAATTCGCCTTGGGCAAAATCTGTTATTCCTATTTGTGCTTCATCACCATCAAAATCTAGCCATTCATGTTCTTTTGTAAATAATAGATTTTTCTTATCACTCATTATCAAGCTCCTTATATTGAAAAGTATTTAAAAAATTAGTATTGTAATTTCCTGAAATAAACATACTATCAGCAAGTATTTGTTTTTGAAAAGGGATAGTAGTTTTAACACCCTCAATTACTGACTCATCAAGTACACCTAACATTTTGTGAATTGCCTCTGATCGAGATGATGCATGAACAATAATTTTAGCTATCATTGAATCATAGTTTGAAGGTATCTTGTAACCTGCATAAATATGAGTATCAACTCTAACACCATTTCCACCTGGCATGTGTAGACTAGTTATTTCACCAGGTGAAGGCATAAAATTTTTAGATGGATCTTCAGCATTTATTCTGCATTCAATAGAATGTCCCCTTGGCTTTAAATTTGTTAGCCATTCTGGTAAAACTAATCCTGCATGGCACAATATTTGGTTTTTAACAATATCAAAATTTGTAATCATTTCTGTAATAGGATGTTCAACTTGTATTCTAGTGTTCATCTCCATAAAATAAAATTTATTTGAATCAGAATCATATAAATATTCTATTGTTCCAACGCCAACATAACCAACTTCTTTAGCTATTTTAATTGATACTTCAGACATTTTTTTTCTTATTTCATCACTAATAGATGATGATGGTGCTTCTTCTAATACTTTTTGATGTCTTCTCTGTACAGAACATTCTCTATCTAATAATGAATATACATTTCCATGTGTGTCAGAGATTATTTGTATTTCAATATGCTTTGGAGAAACAAAGTATTTTTCTATATAAACATTAGTGTCATTAAAAGATATTTTTGCTTCAGATTGCGCTGTATCAAATGCATTTTTAAAATCATTAGGATCATTAACNATTCTCATTCCTCGACCACCACCACCTGANGAAGCTTTTATAATAACNGGAAAACCCAAATCCTTTGCAATCTCAAGACCTTNATCAGCACTATTTACAATNCCTAATGATCCAGGTATAATTGGAATATTTAATTTTCTCATTGCATCNCTAGCAGATGCTTTNTCACCCATTACTGAAATTATATCNGAACTNGGNCCTANAAAAGTCAAATTATTATCTTTACAAATAGTTGAAAAATCAGAATTTTCTGATAGAAATCCATAACCAGGATGTATAGCATCNGCATTCGTAAGCTCNGCAGCAGATAAAATTGAAGGNATATTCAAATAACTCTTTGATGAATCTGCTGGACCAATACAAATAGCCTCATCCGCAAATTTTGTNTGTAGTGATAACTTATCGACATCAGAATATATTGCCACTGTATCTATACCTATTTCTTTACAGGCTCTAATTATTCTTAATGCTATTTCACCCCTGTTTGCTACTAATACTTTTTTAAACATTATTTNTTAATAAATTTAAATAATGGTTGACCAAATTCTACAGGTTCACCATCTTGAACTAAAACATCTACAATCTCACCACTGTAATCAGATTCGATTGCATTGAAAATTTTCATAGCTTCTATTATACATAAAGATTGACCAACCTCAATAACATCTCCAATATTAATGAACGGGGGCTCACCTGGTTTTGGAGACTCATAAAANGTTCCCACTAACGGTGCTGTGATAACCTCAGTAATATTTTCATCTAAATTTTTATTATCTGTAGTTGCTTCACTTTTTGAATCTAAATTATCATTTGAACTAAATACTACTGAATCTGTAGAGCTATCTGAAGATGTATTAGAATTTGTTGATGAAGAAGAATTTAAAATATTGTTTTGAGCNGTGTTATTGTTAGATTTTTTTAATTTAATTTTTTGAGCGCCCCAAAATGATGAAATTTCTATTTCATTAATATCAGTATCTTTGATTACTTCGATAAGTTTTGAAATCTTACTTTTTAAACTCATTTTACTCTTTCAATATATTTTTTTTCCTTTGTATCAACTCTTACAACTTCACCTTCTTGAACAAATAGNGGAACATTTATCACAGCTCCTGTGCTTAATTTAGCNGGNTTTGTACCACCTTGAGCTGTATTACCTTTTTCACCAGGATCTGTTTCAATGATTTCCATATTCATATGTAATGGAATTCTAATTTCAACAGGATTATTATCAGGATCAAAAGTTATAGTAGTTGGGGTGTTCTCTGCTAAAAAATCAGATATATCTTTTTCTACAAAAGTTGATTGAATAGATATTTGATCATATGTTTCTTGATCCATGAAATAATAAAAATCATTGTCGGAATATATAAAATTAAAATCTCTAGCTTCAATTCTGATAATTTCTATTTTATGTCCTGCTCTGAATGTTTCATCAACAACTTGACCCGTTTTAATATTTTTGAGNTTGGTTCTTACAAANGCTCCACCCTTACCAGGTTTNACATGTTGGAATTCAACAANTTTCCAAAGGTTNGACTTATGATTTATTATAAGACCATTTTTAAAATCTGAAGTGCTAGCCATATCATCTCTTTATTANTTTTATTTATCAGTTAAATACTATAATAATATAAAATGAATATAAAGTATTAAACTAATTGAAATCTAATAAATATAACTATTTATTTAAAAGATTNTNGATTGTAGTTGTATGTTTATCAAGTTCACTCAGNTCATATTTAACTGANGGAACTAAATCATCATCNGGATACTTTTCTAAAAACTGATTATATANCTCNNTTGCATCAGTAAATGATTGGATGTAATTACTATTAATATATGCTTTTGTAAANAAAGATCGTTTAGCTAATTCAGAGCCNGGGTAATCCCAAAGTATTTTATTTAAATATTCAATAGTAATATCATAGTTTTTATATTCATTTAAATAAATTTCAGATATTAAAAACAAAGATCTTGTAATATACTCATCGCTATTACTGTTCTCAACAATACTGTTCAACTCTACTAAACAACTATTAAAGTCATTATTAATATAAAACCCTTGTGCTTTTTCCCAGTTTTTTATATCACCGCTATCTTTACATGAAAAAATAAAAAGAGAAAATAATATTAAGAAAACTTTGTAATTCATTACTTTTTATCATCTTCAACTACTTCAAAATCAGCATCTTTTACATCTTTGTCATTATCTGGCTTCTTCTCCTGAGAAGCTGATTGATTTTGCTGTTCTTGCTGAGCATTTTGATACATTTTTTGAGATAAAGCTTGAAATTCTTGATTTAATTCATCCAATGATTTTTTAATTAAATCTATATCTCCAGTTTCTTTATCTTTTTTTAATTTTTCAAGTTTCTTCTCAATTGAAGAATATTCATCTTTAGAAAGTTTATCTTTTAATTCTTTTAATTGAGCATCAAGTTGATGTATTGTTTGATCGGCATTGTTAATGGTATCAACTTTTTCTTTATTTTTAGCATCTTCTTCTTTATGTTTTTCAGCATCTCTTTTCATTTTTTCAATCTCATCTTCACTCAAACCGCTAGATGCTTCAATACGTATTGATTGTTCTTTTCCAGTAGCTTTGTCATTAGCTGATACATTTAAAATACCATTAGCATCAATATCAAAGGTTACTTCAATTTGAGGTACACCTCTTTGAGCTGCAGGAATACCATCTAAATGAAATCTTCCAAGTGATTTATTACCAGCAGCCATTTCTCTTTCTCCTTGTAAAATATGAATCTCAACAGAGGTTTGATTATCAGCAGCAGTAGAAAATACTTGGCTTTTTTTTGCAGGAATTGTTGAGTTAGCTTCAATAAGTTTAGTTGCAACACCACCTAAAGTTTCAATACCTAGTGACAGAGGCGTTACATCTAACAATAAAACATCTTCAACATCTCCAGCAAGGACTCCACCTTGTATAGCAGCACCTAATGCTACTACTTCATCAGGATTTACACCCTTGCTAGGCTCTTTTCCAAAAATCTTTTTGACTGTTTCCTGAACAATAGGTATTCTAGTTGAACCACCCACTAGAATAACCTCATTAATATCAGCGTTACTTAATTTTGAATCTTTCAAAGCATCTTCACAAGGTTTTATCATTCTATCTATTGTTGACTTAATTAATGATTCAAACTTAGCCCTTGTAAGTGTAACTAGAAGATTTTTAGGACCATTATCGTCTGACGCAATAAAAGGTAAGTTAATTTCAGTTTGCTTTGAGGAAGATAATTCACATTTAGCCTTCTCTGAAGCTTCCTTCAATCTTTGAATTGCCATAGAATCTTTAGATAAATCGTAATTATCTGAATTTCTAAATTCATCAATTAACCAATCTACTAATATATCATCAAAATCATCACCACCAAGCATTGTATCACCATTAGTAGATTTTACTTCAAAAACACCATCACCTAGCTCAAGAATTGATATGTCAAAAGTTCCTCCACCAAGATCAAAAACAGCAATTTTTCTATCTCCCTGTTTATCCAAACCATAAGCAAGAGCAGCAGCTGTTGGTTCATTTATAATTCTTTTAACATTTAAACCCGCAATAACACCAGCATCTTTAGTAGCCTGCCTTTGAGAATCATTAAAATATGCAGGAACTGTAATTACTGCATCAGAAACTTTTTCACCTAAATAATCCTCAGCAGTTTTTTTTATATTCTGTAGTACCATAGCACTAATTTGTGGAGGAGCATATTCAGAATTATCTACTTTAATATTTACAGAATCATTTTTTCCTTTTGAAATTTCATAAGGATATTTTTTATTCTCACTAATTACTTCATTGTAAGATCTGCCAATAAATCTTTTTGCAGAAAATATAGTTTTTTTTGGATTTGTCACAGCTTGCCTTTTAGCAGCTTGTCCCACTAAGGTATCACCATCCTTAGAAAATGCTACTATCGAGGGTGTTGTTCTTAAACCATCATTGTTTGTTATAACTTCAGGTTTTCCACCTTCAATAACCGAAACACATGAATTTGTTGTTCCTAAATCTATACCTATAATTTTTCCCATAACCTTTAATGCTCCTTTAATATTTAAAAACTATATTAATTACTATCAAGAATTATGCCAAAACAGTCAAAAACTGCACTTTTGTCATGATTAGGAAGATTTACTGGTTGATTTTGTTTTTTTATTTTTAGACTTAAAAATTAACTGTGAACCCTTACCGTTAATATATATAATTGAATTCTCTTTTATTTCACCACTTAAATATTTATAAGAAATAACATTTTCAATCTCATCCTGAATAATTCTTCTTATTGGTCTTGCTCCCCATTCTCTATGGATACCATTAATTAATAATATATTTTTAGCTGATTTACTGATTCTTAAAGACATATTTTTTGACTTAAGATTATTCCTGAGATCATTTAGCTGCAAATCAATTATATCAAATAAATTCTGTTTATTAAGTGAATTAAATATTATTGTTTCATCTAATCTATTTAGTAATTCAGGCTTAAAGTATTTTTTTACTTCTACTTGTAAATCAGTTTTTAAATCATTTTCTTTAGATTTATTAAATCCAATATTACTTGAACTCATACTTTGTGTTCCAATATTTGAAGTTAAAATAATTATAGTGTTTGAAAAATCTATTACATGTCCAAGACTATCTGTTAATTTTCCTTCGTCAAGTATTTGAAGTAAAATATTAAATACATCTGAGTGTGCTTTTTCTATCTCATCAAATAATACAATAGAATATGGATTTCTTCTTACTTTTTCTGAAAGCAACCCCCCCTCTTCATAACCTATATAACCTGGAGGTGCACCAATAAGTCTTGAAACATTATACCTTTCCATATATTCAGACATATCAATTTTGATCAAAGATTCTTTTTTATTGAAAAGTGAGTGAGCCAACTGTTTAGCTAGTTCAGTTTTACCAACACCAGTAGGACCTAAAAACATAAAAGAGCCAATTGGATGTTTAGGGTTTTTAAATCCTGATCTTGATCTTTGTATAGCTGCTACCAACTTTTCTACAGCATAATCTTGACCAACAATAAATTTTGTTATACTATCCTTAATATTTAAAATTTTTACAGACTCATGTTCGTTAATTTTTGAAATGGGTATCCCGGAAATAATTGAGACAGTATCAGCAACATCTTTGTCTGAAATTTCAACTAATTCACTATCATCAATTGTAGTTCTATATTTACTATTAATTAAAGCAATTTTATTTAAGATTCTTTTTTCTTTATCTCTTAATTTTGCAGCATTTTCAAAATGTTGATTAATAATATTTTTATTTTTACTATCAATAATTGATTTTAACTTTTTTTCAAGTTTTACAACTGATTCTGGTACAGTAGTGCTATTTAAGCTAATTCTTGAACACACTTCGTCCATTATATCAATCGCTTTATCAGGCAAGAACCGATCATTAATATATCTATCACTCAATTCAACACAAGCATTAATAGCATTTTTTGATATTTTTACATTATGATGCGATTCATACTTATCTTTAATACCATTAAGAATATCAATAGTACTTTCAATTGATGGTTGATAAACTATAATTTTTTGAAATCTCCTATCTAATGCTCCATCTGATTCAATATATTTACGATACTCACTTAAAGTTGTAGCTCCTACTATTTGGATATCACCTCTTGCTAAGGCTGGCTTAAGCATATTTGCCGCATCTAAGGAACCAGCTGCACTACCTGCACCAACTATTGTATGAAGCTCATCAATAAATAGGATGATATTAGAAGATTTTTCTATCTCAATCATCATTTTTTTCATTCTTTCTTCAAATTGGCCTCTGTATTTTGTTCCAGCTAACATTCCAGGAATATCTAAAGATATGATAGTATAATCCCATAGCAATCTTGGAACTTTTTTATCTAATATTCTCAGGGCCAGACCCTCAACAATTGCAGTCTTCCCAACTCCTGGTTCTCCAATCAACACTGGATTATTTTTTTTTCTTCTTGATAATATCTGAGATAATCTTTCTATTTCAGAATTTCTTCCTATTACTGGATCTAACTCTCCATTTGCAGCTATATTACTGATATTTCTTGAAAACATTTTTAATGTTGATTCTTTTTCTGTATCAGTAATTTTTTTCTTATGGATTATTTTAATATTATTACTTGAAGTTACATATGATTTTATAATCTGATAATCAATTGAACATAAGTTAAAAATTTTATGTAATGTGCAATCTTTTTCAAGCAACATTGATAGTAGTAAATCATTTTGACCTGAACTTTTCCTTTTATCATTTCTGGCCTCGATAAAAGAATTTTTTAAAATTCTTTCTGCCCTCCTAGTTAAAGGCAAGTGTCCAAGCGTAGAAGTAACGTTAGAAGCTGTCAAAGATTCTTTTAATAGACTTTTCATCTTATCAAGATCACAACCTACTGCTATAAGAGTATTAGATGCACTTCCCTTTGAATCTTTAATAATAGCTAACAATAGATGCTCGGAACCAACATAAGAATGTCCTATCTTAAGAGATTCTTCCTTAGATATTTTTAATAATCTTTGCACACCTGATGTATAATTTTCATTCATTTTATTTTATTAATTTTTTTATTTTCTATTTTAAAAATATTACTTGTAATTTTTTTGAAATTCATATCATGACTTGTTATAACAAAAGTATAACCAAATTCTTTGTTTATATTAACAATTAATTCTAATAAAAGCTTAGTATTTATTTCATCTAAATTTCCAGTTGGCTCATCTGCTAAAATAATTTTCTTACCTCCTAATAATGACCTTAGCATTGCTACTCTTTGCTTTTCACCATGTGATAATGTATTTGGAAAAACATATTTTAGATGTTCAATGTCAATATATTTCATATACTTTTCAATACTTATTTTTGTTTCATTTAAGTTTAATTTGTTTATGTAAGATGGCAATAAAAGATTATCATAAACATTAAACTCTGGCAATAAATTAAAATCTTGAAATAAATAAGAATATGAACGTATCCTAAAATCGTTCATATTATCTTTTTGTAAATCATATCTTTTTCCACCGCAAAATAGTGTTCCAATTTCTGGTCTAATCAAACAACCCATTATATTTAAAAGCGTAGACTTGCCAACGCCAGAACTACCTATAATTAAATTGATATCTGAAATATTAATTTTTATACTCGCATCATCAAGCACTAAATTGCTTTTAGTCATATTAGTATATGACTTATTAATATTTTTAAAATCTAACATATTTATCTTTTTTATTTAAGTAATACATTGGCAAAGTTGAGAATAATGAAATTATAACAGTAATTATAAAAAATAATGAAATCGTTTCCAAATCAAAAAACTTTATAAAATTAGGTGAAAAAGGAAGCGCTCCATAAATTAAATTAAAAAAATTATAATGATTAAATAAATATAATGACAAATTTACAAATGTAAGGGATATTAAAACCATAAAAGATGAAAGCATATAGTTTAAAAAAAATAATTTAAGATTTAATTCATTCATAGTCATTCCTAAAATATTGATTATAAAAAATTGTTTAACTTTTTGATTGATTAATGTTGTCATGATTGAAAATAGGATAAAACAAGATAATAAAATAGCAAAAAATGCAAAAAAGTAGTATATTTTCTTTTCAAGATTTAAACCATCTATAATTAGATTTGAATAAATGTTATTATTGAAATAATTACTACTATTATTATAATTTAAATCGTCAAAAAAATATTTTAAGTTAATATCACTATCAATTTCAAGATTATTTAAATTTGTTAGTATATTATTATTAAAATCTAGAAAATCAATATTAAAAATACCATAAACTTCAAAATCCTTATATTCTATATAATTTGATGCTATATTAATATCAGATGTATAAAACAATGATACTCTTTCTCCAATATTTACATTTAGTTTTCTAGCAATATCACTACCTAAAATGATATGGTTTGAATTAAGTTCTACACTTTTTTTATAATCACAATAATTTGATAACTTCGTTTTAAAATAATTATCAAAATTACCAAAACCAATAATTTTAGAAAACGTATTAGATTTTTCTATACAAATATTTTTTTCAAAACCTGGATTATAAGAAATTTTATTGTCTTGATTTATAAATTGATTATCGTTTAAATAGTATTTATAGTGATAAGCATCTATTTTTTTAAGAAAATTACTTTCGATTCCGTTCATAATCGACATAATCATAAAAATTGAATAAGTACTGAAAAAAAGTCCCATAACTGAGAAAAGATATGATAGCTTTGGTTTTCCTTTGCTATCCTTAAAAAAAAAGACAAGTAATTGCTTAAAACTCATATCTTTTGATTATAATATTATAAAAATATATAGAAATAGAGAAAATAATAAAAATTGTAACAGGTAAAACATATAAAGGTAACAATAAATTTATTTCCACAGGAAGAGAATCTGTAAAGTAAACATATTCAGGTAAAGTAATAATTTTAAATTTCTTTTCAAGAAAAAGCATTGAATATGATAGACCAAAACCTACGATTGAACTTGAAAATAATATTATTAAGGACCTAATTGAAATAACAGAAAAAATAAAGGAATTTTTTAAACCTAAAGTTTTTAATAAAAAAAACTCTTTTTTACGGTNAGAAATATATAAAAAATTATTTTGNAATATATTAAAAATACATATTACTANAATAAAAAACACAAGGAGATTAATTGGAGCATCATAGGTATTTAACCATTTAAAAAAATTNATATTTAAATCAAATATATTTTCAATGNAGTAATTCTTATTATCTAAATTTTCAATTANGTTATTATTTGTAATAAAATAATCATAACCAGAACTTTTAAAATTATTAAATAATTGAGAATTACCATAGATTCTGTATCTATCAAAACTTGGAATATTAGTTTTAAATATTCCACCAATAGTCAAAACATCTATATTTTCNATATTATCTTTACTAAGCTCTAAAAANGTTAACNTTTGACCAATATCAACATTTAATTTTTTTGCTAAAATATTACCAATAATTATTTTATCATCAGATAGTGAGCCNGATATCAGATAATTATCAATTTTATTTATAAATTTTTTTTTATTTGAAAATGAAATAATGTTTACAGGTTCAGATATTTTTTTGTTCTTNACAATAAGATNTANTTCNTTAATTTTTGATATCTTAAAATTTTTAGATGANTTAATTGAATTATAGTCATCTTCTGTTAATTTCTGATTATATTTATTGGAAACTTTATATTTACCATTGAGATCGATCAATAACAATTCCACTGAGTTTTTGAAACCTGAATTAACTGATATTATTAATACAACAAAAACTATAGATAAAATTGATATAAAAAATGAAAAAAAATTTAGATATGAATTAAAATTTTTATTTTTATTGTTAAATGAAATAAACTTTCTAAGAATTTGTATGTTCATTTTTCATAGCTGGAAATAAAATAACATCTTTTATAGATTTTTTATTNGTTAAAATCATGACTAATCTATCTATACCAATTCCAACACCACCAGTTGGCGGCATTCCAACTTCTAGAGATTCGATAAAATCTTCATCAAGAACTTGAGCTTCATCATCACCTTTATCTTTCAGCTTTTGCTGTTCAATGAATCTTTCTTTTTGATCAATTGGATTGTTAAGTTCACTAAAAGAATTNGCTATTTCCATTTTATTTATAAATAATTCAAATCTTTCCACAATTTTTCCATTAGAGTTTCTCTCAACTTTTGCTAATGGTGATAGTTCTATTGGATAATTTATTATAAATGTTGGATTTATTAACTTTGGCTCAACAAAGAAAGAAAATGCTTTATCTAATGATTTAGCATATCCATAAGAACTATCAAGTTTTACGTTATTTTTCATCATTAACTTATGAATTTGACTAGTATCCATTTTACTAACATCACTATTACTTGATTTATCTAATATTTCAAAAAAATTGAAAATATCAAATTCTTTTTTTAAGTTAATTCCTTCAATTTCAAAATTTAAATCATTAATTAGGTTTTTAATCATGCCTTCTGTTAACTTCATCATATCATAAACATCACTATATGCTGANTAAAACTCAAGCATTGTAAATTCAGGGTTATGGTTTTTGTCCATTCCTTCGTTTCTAAAATTCTTAGATATTTCATATACTTTTTCAAATCCACCAACNATTAATCTTTTAAGATAAAGNTCATCAGCAATTCTTAAAAATAGTTTTTGATCTAGTGTATTATGATATGTTGTAAATGGCCGAGCATTAGCACCTCCATAAAGTGGTTGAAGAATAGGAGTTTCAACTTCAATAAATTTATTATCATTAAGATAATTTCTAATTTTATTAATAATATTAAATCTTTTTATAAAAACGTCCTTGCTATCATCATTGATTATAAGATCCANATATCTTTTTCTATATCTATGTTCTTTATCATCAAAAGAGAAAAATAATTCACCATCTTTTTCTTTCATATTTGGTAAAGGATGTAAGTTTTTNGATAATAATTGGATTTCATCAGCATTAATTGATAANTCATTTGTTTTAGTAAAGAAAACTTTTCCTTTTATTCCGACNGTATCTCCAATATCTAATTTTCTAACGATAATATCATATATATTTTCAGGTAAATTATTATTATTTGTATATACCTGAATTTTACTTGACATATCTTTAATATTCAAGAAAGATGATTTGCCCATTTTACGCATTGAAATAATTCTTCCAGCTATTGATACAGATTTATCAAGATATTTTTTCTCATCATTTTTTATATCAGAAATATCATCATCTTTATTAAAATTATGTGGAAATGGATCAATATCATTACTCTCCAAAAATTTTAACTTTTCTAATCTAAATTTTTTAATTTCATTTAGGTTTTTTTGATTATTGCTCATTTACTCTCCATTTTAAATAATAAATATTTTCTAATAAATTCATTTATATCTCCATTCAATACTTTGTCAATATTGCTTGTTTCATAATTTGTTCTATGATCTTTAACCATTTGATATGGATGAAACACATATGATCTTATTTGNCTCCCCCAGGAAATATCTTTCTTGAGGTCATTTAANTTATTTTTTTCTTCTTTATTTTCATTGATTTTTATCTCATATAATTTAGATTTAAGTATTTTTAAAGCAATATTTTTATTTTTCAATTGACTTCGTTGATTCTGACATTGACAAACAATACCTGTTGGTATGTGCGTTATTCTAACTGCACTGTCAGTTTTATTTACATGTTGACCTCCAGCTCCACTTGCCCTATAAGTATCAATCTTTAAATCTTTATCATCAATAGTAATATCAATATCTTCATCAATTACTGGGTAAACAAAAACAGAAGCGAAAGAAGTGTGTCTCCTTGAATTGGTATCAAATGGTGATATTCTAACTAATCTATGAACACCACCTTCTGATTTTAGATTTCCATATGCATTTAAACCATTTATTTCAAGTGATACATCCTTTAAACCATTTTCATCACCATCTTGATAATTTAAAATATTCATATCAAATTTATTTTGGTCAATCCATCTTTTATACATTCGAAATAACATAAAAGCCCAATCTTCAGACTCTTTACCACCAGCACCTGGATGTATATTTAAAATAGCGTTTCTAGTATCATCTTTACTAGACATAATACTAGAGATCTCAAAATTTTTCAAGTCATCATATATACTGTTTAAATGAGCAATAGATTCATCACTTACATGGTTTTCATCGTTTAATATCTCTAAATGAAATTTTAGTAAATCAAGATTAGATATTAACTTAGAAATTCTATTTTTTTCATCATTTAAATATTTAATTTTTTTTAAAATATTATGAGCTAAAGACTTATCTTCCCAAAAATTTTCTTCAGAAGTTTTAGATTCGTAGTAAAATATTTTATCTGAAATTTTCTTTTCGTCAAAGATAACTCCTTAAATCTTCATATTTACTAAAACAAATATTAGATTTATTAATATAATCTTGAATTTCCATTTATAATTNTTTTAGCTTCAAAACAGGTTCTAATGAATCCCTGGTTTCTANAGGATCATGAGTTCTAATAATATTAGCTCCATTTAATACACTAATAGCTTGCATAGTCAAACTTTTATATAGCCTGTCATCGGGTGAGTTATTATTAAAATTTAGCATAGATTTTCTTGATAAACCTATAAGGATTTTACAATTAAATTTTTTAAATTCATTAATATTTTTAATAATTTCATAATTATTATTAAAACTTTTACCAAAACCTATACCTGGATCTAAAATTATTTTATCCATATTTAAACCTATTTTAGCTGCATAATTTAATCGCAAATCAAAAAANAATGATATTTCATCAATTAGGTTTTTATAATTTGGATTTTTCTGCATACTTAAAGGATTNCCTTGCATATGCATGATAACTATCGGTACATCATATTCTTTTGATAGATCAATATTTTCAAAATTCTTTCCTCCTCCAGAAATATCATTGATCATATTAAAACCATTAATTAAACAATATTCAATAACTTTTGATTTATATGAATCGATTGATAATTTTTTATGAGTTAAGTTTAGGCTTAAAAATTCTTCAATTCTTCTGATTTCTTCATTTTCAGGTACTGATTTTGCGCCTGGCCTTGTAGATTCAGCACCTATATCTATGATATCAGATGATTCTAAATTGATGAATTTTTTTTGTAAAGAGGATTTAGATAAACACTTACCATCATAAAAGGAATCAGGCGTGATATTAAGGACGCCCATAATTTCACAACTATTATTTAACATATGACAAATTATTTTTTAGTTGTTTTTCGTCTTACTCGTTTTTTTAAGGGTTTAGACTCTTCTTTATCAGCTACACCATTTTTAACTATATTTTCAAATTGAGTTCTATCTAGAGTTTCTCTTTCAATTAATACTTTGGATACGTCATGTAATTGTTTTAAGTATTTTTTAAGAATATTTGTTGCGTTTTTTTCTGCATTTTTAATTAAAGTAGTAATCTCATTATCAACAAGCCTAGATTTTTCTTCACTGAAATCATTTGACTTTGAAATTTCCTTTCCTAAAAACACTTCTTCATCTTTTTTTCCCAAAGCCATAGGTCCAACTGCTTCACTCATACCCCATTCACATACCATTTTTTTAGCAATATTTGTTGCAACTGATATATCATTTCCAGCACCAGTAGTAAAGTTATTAAAAATTATTTTTTCTGCGCATCTTCCACCCATTAGAATATCTAATTTACCTAGTAAGTATTTATTAGAATAATTATATCTTTCAACTTCAGGTATTTGAGCAGTTAACCCCATTGCTCTCCCTCTAGGTACAATTGTTATTTTATGAACAGGATCAGCAAATTTAGTAAAGAAAGCTACAAGTGCATGACCAGCTTCGTGATAAGCAGTTATTTTTTTATCTTCGTCTGTTAAGACCATACTTTTTCTTTCAACACCCATCATAACTTTATCTTTTGCATCCTCCAAATATTTCATACTGACTTTTGTTTTATTCATTCTTGCTGAAAGTAAAGCAGCTTCATTTACAAGATTTTCAAGGTCAGCACCAACTAATCCAGGAGTACCTTGAGCAATAATATTTAATTTGACATCTTTTGCTAAAGGTATTTTTTTTGTATGAATTTTTAATATCATTTCTCTTCCAATAACATCCGGAGAATCAACAACGATTTGTCTATCAAATCTTCCTGGTCTCAAAAGAGCTTTATCAAGAACATCAGGTCTATTAGTTGCTGCAAGAAGTATTACATTTGTATTGGTATCAAAACCATCCATTTCGACTAATATCTGATTTAAAGTTTGCTCACGTTCATCATGACCACCACCTAAACCTGCACCCCTATGTCTACCAACAGCATCAATCTCATCAATAAATATTATACTAGGTGAATTAGTTTTAGCCTGATTAAATAAATCTCTAACTCTACTTGCTCCAACTCCAACAAACATTTCTACAAATTCAGCTCCACTAATTGTGAAAAATGGAACATTTGCTTCTCCTGCAACTGCTTTAGCAAGTAATGTTTTACCTGTTCCAGGAGGGCCTAAAAGCAAAGCACCTTTAGGAATTTTTGCTCCAATTTTATGGTATTTGTCAGATTTCTTTAAAAAGTCAACAATCTCCTGAAGCTCTGTTTTGGCTTCTTCACAACCAGCAACATCCTTGAATAACTTTTTTGTTTTTTTAGAATCAACAACTTTTGCCTTACTTTTAGCAAATGAAAAAATATTATTTTGTCCTCCGACACCACCCTGCATACGTCTCATTATCAAAAACCAAAAAACTAATATAAGAATCCAAGGAGAAAATTGAAAAACATAATCTAAAAAAGATAATGTTTTTTGTCTAATTTTAACATCAATTCCTAGATTTACTAGTTCATTAACTAAATCATTTGTCAATTCAGGTAAAACTACAGTAAATGAGCTAATCTCATTATTTGATAAAGTACCAAAACAGGTTGGCTCACAAGTTCCAACTAAAAACTTATCTTCAATAGTAACCGAAGATATGTTTTCATATTGATCCTTATAAATATCAGTAAACTCAGCATAACTAATCTCTATTGATTTTGGTGCAATAGAAGCGTACTGTAAAACAGAAACTGAAACTATTATTATGACAATCCATAATAAAAAATTTCCACCTAAATTTTTCATTAACTTATTTTTTATCTTATCTTTTTCTTCACTCATCGTCTATATATATATCCTTTAAATTTCTAAATAAATTATTATAATCTAAGCCGTATCCTATTACAAACTTATTCTCAATATCAAAAGCAGTTATCGAATCGATATCTTCTATGTTTTTTGCTATATTTTTATGTAGTAAAGTTACAACTTTTATACTTATTGGTCCCAAACTATTAAAACGTGAATATATTTCTTTTATAGTTGCACCTGAATCAATAATGTCTTCTACTATAATAATATCTTTATTCTTAAAATTTTCATCAATCTCTTCAACTGACAATTTTCCTCGAAGATTTCCTGAATATGATTTTGCTGAAACAAACGATATTTCATAATCAAAATCACATTTTTTTAATAGGTCCATCATAAAAAAAACACAACCTGTTAAAACACCAACAACAATTGGATTTTTATCTTTATAATCTTTATTTAAAAGCTTTGCGATATCATTAATTCTACTGTTAATATCTTTCTCAGATAAATATTTTATAAAATTATGATTTTTATATTTAATTTTTTCCAAAATCAATCCTTTACTGTTCTAATATAATATTTACAAGGAAAATAATATCAACGATATTTACAACATTATCATTGTTGAAATCTCCATCAGGATTATAGGTTGTAGCTAAAACTGTGTTAACAAGAAAAATAACATCTACAATATTTACAGATAAATCATTATTTAAATCTCCTACGATTTGACACGTTGACAAACCATCACATACACCAAAAGCATCTTCAGTAGCACAACCTCCGCATATTCCTGCACAATCTTGCTGTTCTCCATCAGGGCCAAGTGCTAAGATTTCTGGAGTAACTATATCTTCAGTTATAGTACCACCATCACATATACAGCACATTTCATTAGATATAAAATCGTCATCATCATAGTTCCCACACCAAGAAGGATAATCATTATATGCTGCGCAATCATCTCCATATGGATCAACAGCACCATTATCCGTATCTAAACAAACAGGTTCTGTAACAGCTGGAATGTTTTCACCACAACATTGATTTAATCCTGTACCTGGACCACCCCATACGCCACACTCATCTTGTAAACAGGCATCAATACCTGTATTACCACCATAACAATTTCCACAGTTATCTATAGTAGCAGTACCATTACATGTTCCAAAGCAATCTTGTTCTGCTAATCCATTAGGTGTTCCTTCACAATCACAAAAACCAGTATTTGGAGTATTACCTCCACCGCAAATTCCACATTGATCATATTCACCAAAACATAGAGATAAATTTATTTGTTCTGATAAGTTATTGATTGAATCATTTATAAATATATTTGTGCTGTAGGTTTCTCCATAATTAAATTCATTTGTATTTATCAACAAGGGTATACTTACACTTTCACCGCCTATTAAGCTACCCGAATTTGATGATGTAGAAATCCAATTTGGGTTTGAGTTTAATAGAATATTATCAATGGCCCAACCACCCCCTAAACCATCGCCTGATTCATCTGACTCAGAATGAAACCTTATTTTAATTTCTTTTCCAGCATAGGATTCTAAATTGTATGATTTTTTTATAAACTGATCTGAACTTTGACTTAAGACATCAAGGTTAATCCAATGATTATTATCATATACTTGAATCGAATTAGAATGCTGATTTCCAATAGTATATTTAAACCAATAGTCAAAAGATAATTCAGCTAATGATTGACTTGGAATTGTAATTAATGGAGTAATTAAAAAATCCATACTACCATCAGTACACCCATTTATAGAAGAACAATCAGTAGTACACGATGGACAGATATTATATTGTTCATCATCAGTGTAAACATAATTTCCTCCTGACCAATCTGGAATATCAAAATACAAATCACTCATTTCATACGGCCATGCACTTGTTTCTTCTGTTCCAACAATCCAACCTCTTCCATTTGATGATCTTTCCCAATTTTCTGGTAAATTATATTCAGTTGTTGAAAGAGTATTATCTAAAGTTAAATTATCAAAATCTTCAGATAAAAATATGTTATCAATAATTCCAATATCATAAACTAAAACAGAACCATTTTCACCGCTATTTGTTAGTGTAAATTCAGTATTAACTGTATTGGAAGATATTGTCTCTAAACTTATAACATCTGTAGCTAGAGAGATATTAGGATTTTGAGTATTTGTGATACTTATGTAAGCATTGTTAATATCAAAGAAAATATTATCTGAAGCTTTTACCATTATTCGGCAAGAATCTATATTAGCAAGCATAGGAAGAGCAATATCATGTGATCCATCATTTGATACATCATCAGCAAGAAGCATATCAAAATTTCTTCCTGCATCTCTAGATAAATATATATCAACATTAGAACAATTTACAGGAGCTTGATTAGTATTTGATACATCCCAAGTAATTGTTTGAGTTGATTCAGATGGCCATGAAATAGGCTCAGCTTGAGAAGTAACTCTAAAAGGACCTGAATCTCCATCTACAGAAAATTGAACACCTTTAAAATTAATTGCACTTGACTGAAGATCGTTTGTTCTAACCTGCAACCTCATATTAATATCTCTTGATGCGAAAGGTAACCTTTCAACAGTTAAGATTGTACCATAGTCATCTGTAGTTGAAGAATACTGATTATTTAATAAACTTTTCATTGAAGGAAAATATCGTTTATAACCTTCATGACTTAGATCAACTGTTGCGAATAATGGCCCTTCATTTGATGGCCATGGAGATAAACCTGAACATTCCCCAGCAGCTCCAGTTAAATCCATACAATATGATACTGAGGATGGATCGTTTTGCTCCCATGAAAATAAATAGTTGGGATTACTCGGAGTTGAACTTCCTTCTAATAAAAATGGCGTTTCCTTTGGTATTGAGAAATTGGAATTAGGAACATTTAATTCTGGTATAATATTATTTGATTGAATGCTTGTATATCCATTTAAATAAGAATATGTATTTGAATATATTGGATTATTTAAGAGTTCATTATATTTTTTATATCCCATCTCAATTGTATGCAAAGAGTATTGATCTCCTATACCTCCATCAGATGTTCTAGTTCTTGAACCCATTATTGTACCACCAAGTGTACATCTGTACCCTCCTTCAATAGTAATATTGTGAGCTGAACCTAGATTGTGACCAAGTTCATGGTTTAATACAGCATAATCAGGATTATTAGCAGAAATAGGTCCTGGAGCCTGTGCTACACCGCCATTATAAATAGGATTAAGAACTAATCCATACTCCCATAAACGTGATTCACTTGGAGCATTTAAACCACCAACTCCTATTACCGAATCCAGATATGGCTCAACATTACCAAGTTCACAATATTTAGGGTCACCATCAGCTTGTGTGCAGGTATCCCAAGTGTAAGTAAAACCATCATCACCACCTGGTGTTAAATTATCATCTGTAAAAATTAAAATATCTTGATTTGGGATAAGAACAAATTCAAAGCCTAGCTCTCTTCTCCAAAGTAAATTCAGCTGATTAACCATTGAAGCAATCCAAGTTAGACCACCTTGAACGGTACCATCAGAAACTGCATTAGTTGCATCTGTTGTCATTATCATCGCTATTCTATAGGTAATTAATTTATCACCCATTGTATAACATGGTTCATTTTCTCCAATACAACTATCAAAATTACGCAATATCGAACTATTAGAAGAAATGGTATTACCACAATTAAATTCATTATTCTCAAGCGCTAAATCACTTTCATTAAAAGAAACTCTAAATTGGTCAGATTGGTTTAAATTAGAAATAAAAATATTTCCTTCTGAACTTAATATCATAGCTTTTACGAAAGATTCACTAACAGTCAAACTAACCCTTTCAGATGGGAATTCAACACCAACTCCAGTATAAGTTAAAATAGATGAAAATTTATCACTTAGTTCTCTTGGAATTACTGATGATTTGTACATGTGAAAACTTTTTGTTTTACCATGAGGAGTAGGAAATGACATTACAACATTAGAGATTATACCAGATTTCAAGGATGGACATCCACTTAAATCCATAATATCAAAACTGGTATACACAGTATGATTATTTGAGTTAGGAATTACAAAATTTATTAACAAAATAAAGCTTATTATATTCTTTCTTATCATTTTAAATCTCCCTTTTTCATTATTAATGATAAACATTTAGATTTATTAAACTTACTATAATACATAGTTGCTAAGTTAGGCACACAAATCACATTTCCTTTATTACCTCTTATTACAGGGTAGTACAATTTATCATAATTTGATATTTTATTGTTTATAAATATATCACTAATTTTTTTTGTTGAGTTTTTTAAACGAATTTTATCACCTTTCTTCCAATGTGATATATAAGAGCCATTCTTTATCAAATTAATCGGCACAATATTCATATCATTATTTTCAAAAGATTTAAAGGAAATATGAGAATCATACCAATTATAGGTTTCGTTTTCATCATTAATTAGAATTTTATTATTAAGGGTTCTTGGAATTGATATGATAATACTACCCCTTTCTTTCTGTAATAAAATTCTATTAGAAAGATTTATCGATATACCATTTCTTCCATTTTTAATTATTTCGTAAATATTAAACCAATGAGAATCAGTTATTTTTAATGCTTCATCTTTAAATGAACTAGAAACTAAATAGTTAAAAAAAAGCTTGGTTTCCAATGATGAGAAAAAATCTAAAAAATTTAAATTTATCTCAATAAAATACTTACTTTTCCTTAAAATAAAATCTTTACTATTTTTTTTAAATTTATTTAAATAATCAAAATATTTAACATCAGATTTATTTTTTAACTTTATCAAGTTGTTATAATAAATTTTCTTATAACGGTTTTTGCTAATTAAATATCTTATTTTATTTCTCGTGAATGATATATCTTTATTTGTTGAATCTTCAATCCATATCAAGTTATTTTTTTTTGCATAATTATATATTTGTTTTTTATTAATATCTAAAATTGGTCTATATAATAAATGATTTTTTTTACGAATTCCAATTCGAGAAATCCAATTTGCATTATCATTATCTTTCATTATAAGCGTTTCTAATTGATCATTATAATTATGAGCAGTTAAAACTTTATCGTAATTATATTCCTTAACAAGTCTAAATATTTCGTTATACCTTATTTTTCTAGCATTATGTTCAAAGTTTTTATTATTTAATTTTTTATTTAATAAATGGAGTTTTAGATTAAATTTGGAAGATATCTGTCGACATAATAATTCTGCATCATTAGATTTATTATGAAAATTGTAATTAGTATGAAATAAAGAAATATTTAATTTATTATTTATTTCTCTAGTTCTTAACAAAACATGTAATAAAACTAAACTATCTACACCACTAGATATTGATAATAAAACATTTTTTATTTTATTATCTAAAAAATATTTAAATATTTCATTAACTTTAGACTTCATCAAAAAACAATGGCTTTAAACATTGTATCTTATCTTCATATGAATTTGGATATAAAAACCACTCTGCTATTGATATTGAACTAAGTATTGAATTACCATCTTGTGGAGTAAAGCTAAAACCGGTAATTTCATAATCATTAATCATAGCGAGTGAAGGTACAGGAATAACAACTTGATTCAAAATTCTACCAAAGTGTCCATGATCTCTTCCAAAAGAGAAAACTTCGTTTGCATTAATTTTGTTTGTCAAAGCAATTCTATCATTTTTTTCTAGTTTATCAATAATTTTAGTCATTGATGTTTTATTTTTAACTTTTAAAGAGAAATGAGAAATATGCATGTACTGGGAATTGACCTTCATTGCTGAAGAGTACAAATTCAAATCTAATCCCATTGTTTTAAATAGTTTGTATGCATCTTCAGCATGATGTGTTCCAAATCTTTCACTGCTGTGTGAGCCAACTTGAGGTGATGGAACAAAACTTGAAGTTTGACTTAAATCATTAGATCTTCTGATTAAAGTAAATTTACCTTCAACTAAATTATCATCTCCTTCATCTAACACTAGTGTGTTTATAATGGTTGATAAATTATGCGTATTACAAGAAACAATTTGAATATATTTATCTTCACCAACTTTTAAAGCATCATCATTAATTCCTCTTGCATATCGCTTGCCAAACCCAGATTCTGACCCTTGAGCAACAAAACCTAGAGTATTTTTTTCATATTTCTCATAATATTGATTTTTATTCATATGACCAAAACCTTTAGGTGTACAATCTATTACTACAGAAGCTCTTGAAATTGCTTCTTCAGTATTGAAGTCAGGATTAAGACCAATATTATTAAAACCATCAAACTTATCCTCATGAGTTGTTAATCTTGCTCCTCTTTTTTTTATTAAATTAAGTACTTTAGATCTATCTGTCGTTAATGGTGTATTTTTATGAAATGTAACCTCATCAATACCAAGGTCATCCTTAAAATCACACAATAATCCAATTAACGGCTCTCCAATAGTTCCAGTACCTACTACGTGAACAATTTTCCTAGACATAATTTCTCCTTTTGTAATTATAATCAATGGAAGACATTAAGTATTTTTTTAATTTTTTAAAACCATGTTTATCATATACTTTAATTTGATCATTAGCTTCAGTTCCATTTTTAATAATATTTTGAACTGTATTAATAACATGAGAATTACCAAAGTAATCTAAAGAATTTTTACTATATGCAATCATTCTACCTATCATATCTTCCATAGTTAGTAATTTAGAATCTAAAGGATCTATTATTTTACATGACATATTTTTTGAAGAAGCTTTCCAAAGCCCATCTGTTAGGTACTCATAGCAATAATCATGATTATAATCATTATTAATAACAATACTTCGAACCAATGCTTGAACTAAAGATATAATCATTTCTGTATTTTGAAGAGACCTTTGAACATCACATACTCTAAATTCAATAGTATTGTAATCATAATGTGGCCTAATTTTCCACCAAATCTGACGAGGTTTTGATATGGTTTTTGTTTCAATATATTTATTTATAATTTCTTCATAATCCTTGTAAGAATTCAAAAAAGATGGTATTTCTGTTCTAGGAAATAAACCAAACTGAAAGGTTCTAGAAGAAAGCATACCTGTATTTTGACCCTCAAAAAAAGGAGAATTTGTTGATAATGCTAAAAGAGGAGAAATCCACCTTCTAAGAGTATTGGTTACGCTAACTAATTTATCCTTATCACTTAAGCCTATGTGAACATGAATTGAAAAAGTTATATTTTTTGAAGCATAATACTTTAATTGTTCAGAAACCCAGTTATAAGAATCATTAATAACAAATTCTTGTTCATCAGTTCTAGCAGTTGGATGAGTTCCACTGATACCTATTTTAAAATTATTTTTTTTTGCAATATTATTAATTGTATTTCTTAATAAACTAATTTCAGATAAACAATTAGACACGTTATCGTGGACAGAAGTATTTGATTCAAACTCAGATAAAATAAGTTCGTAACTATATCTATCTGTTAAATCTTTAGGTAAATTTTTCATTAAAAATTTTGCTTTATTTGCTAAGTCACCAACGTTATCACAAAGCATATACTCTTCTTCAACTCCAATAGTATAATTACTTTTCATATTACTGATTTCTCCTGCCAATCACCAAAAACATTTTTCATTGATTCAACAATCTCACCTAGAGTAGCATATTCTAATACTGCTTCAATTATTGGGCTAAGTAAATTATGTTTTGTCTTACAAGTTTGTTCTATTTTTTTTAATTTGTCTTTAACTTTAGTATCATTTCTAGATTTTCTAAGATTACTAATTAATTTTATCTGATCTTGTTCAACTTTATTAGAAATTTTTAATATTGGTATAGTTATTTCTTCTTTTTCATTAATATAATCATTCATTCCAACGATTATTCTTTGATTACTATCAATTTTTTCATTTAATTCAGCTGAAGAATCAGCAATTTCTCTTTGCAAATATCCAGATTCAATACATTCAACAACACCACCTCTTTTGTCAATTTTTTTAAAATATTCAAGAACATCTTTCTCCATCTTTTCTGTTAACTCTTCTACATACCATGAACCTCCCAAAGGATCAGCAACATTAGCAACACCTGTTTCGTGGGCTAAAATTTGCTGTGTTCTAAGAGCAATTTCAGCAGCTTTTTGTGAAGGCAGTGCTAATGTCTCATCCATGGAGTTTGTATGCAAAGATTGAGTACCACCTAAGACAGCAGACAATGCTTGAAAAGATGTTCGCGTAATATTATTTTCTGGTTGTTGAGCAGTTAATGAACAACCTGCTGTTTGAGTATGAAATCGTAATTTATGGGACTTAGGATTTTTAGCTTTATATTTATTCTTCATAAAATTTGACCAAATTTTTCTTGCTGCTCTATATTTCGCTATTTCTTCAAAAAAATCTGAGTGAGAATTAAAGAAAAAAGAAAACCTTGGAACAAAATCATCTACATCTAAACCTGCTTCAATACAATGATCTACGTAAGTAAATCCATTAGCTAAAGTAAATGCTAATTCTTGTTGTGCAGTAGAACCCGCCTCTCTTATGTGGTATCCACTTATTGAAATAGTATTATATCTAGGTAAATTATTTTTACAATATGAAACCATATCAGTTATAATTCTCATTGATTCTTTAGGAGGGTATATCCATTCTTTTTGTGCAATATATTCTTTCAGAATATCGTTTTGCAAAGTACCATTTAATAAAGATAAATCATTATTTCTTTTTATTGCTAAGGCAACGTAAAAAGCAAAAATAATTATTGCAGGACCATTAATTGTCATGGATACACTAACTTTAGTCAAATCAATACCTTCGAATAAACGCTCCATATCTTTTAAATTAGATACTGATACACCGCAATGTCCCACCTCACCTAATGCAAAATCATGGTCAGGATCATAGCCCATCAAGGTTGGCATATCAAAAGCTACTGATAGGCCTGTTTGTCCTTGATTTAGTAGAAATTTAAAACGTTCATTAGTTTCTTCTGGTTTACCAAAACCAGCAAATTGCCTCATGGTCCATAATTTTCCTCTATACATACTGTTATGTATGCCACGTGTATAAGGGTATTCACCAGGATCATTAAGATTTTGGTCATATCTTTTATCTGCTTCATTAGGTTTATAAAAAGATTTATTATCTTTTCCTGATAAAGATTTATATTCATTATTTTTATTATTTTTTGACATTACATGTATTCTTTTATGATATTAGTAATTGAATCAACATCCAAACCTTCTTCTTTAAATAAATTAGAATTATTACCATGATTAGAAAAATGATCTTTTATTCCAATTAATTTTAATGTTTTTGAAATATTATTTTTTGAGAAAAACTCAAGAATTGATGAACCAAACCCTCCTCTAACCATCCCTTCTTCAATTGTAATAAAGATATCGTGCTGTTCAGAAAGTAATTTTAGCATCTTTTCATCAAGAGGTTTTATAAATCTACAATTTATAATTGTTACATCTACATTAAGCTCACTTTTAATAACTTTTGCAGATAAACTAGCATGTTCAATCATTCTTCCAAATGTTAAAATACAAATTTTTGAACTAGATTTTCTTATATATTCCCAAGTACCAATTTTTATATCATTAAAATTATGTTTTTCATTAAATACAGTTACGCTCTTTGGATACCTAATAGACATTAGGTGCTTATTTTTTATGGCTGTATATATTAAATCCATAAACTCATTACCATCTTTAGGAGCACTTAAAATAAGACCGGGAATAGATGACAAAAAATTAATATCAAAAACACCATGATGAGTAGGACCATCGTTTCCTACTAAGCCAGATCTATCCATGCAAAATAAACCAGGTAATTTTTGTAGAGCAAAATCATGAAGGATACAATCATATGCTCTTTGCATAAAGGTTGAATAAATAGCAATAACAGGCATTTTGCCATCAGCAGCTAATCCTGCACCGTATGTAACTGCATGCTCTTCAGCAATACCAACATCTATGTATCTGTTCTGATACTTTTTGTAATATTCTTCAAGACCAGTTCCAATACCCATAGCTGCTGTTATACATTCAAAACTATAATCATCAGCCATTTTAGTTAATGTTTTTCCTAATAACTTTGAGTAACTTGTTGTATTTTTTTCAAGATCAGTACTATTAGAGCTACCTGACAAACTGTAGTACTTAATTGCGTCTTTATCTCCAATATTTATACCTTTTGATTTATTTGTATGAACATGAAGTAATACTGGAGTATTCATTTCTTTTATAGAGTTAAAGACTCTAATCATATTTTCAATATCATGTCCATCAATTGGACCAATATATCTTAATCCAAGCTCCTCAAATAAAATACCTGGTGTTAAATAAGCTTTTAAACTTCCTTCAGTTTTCTTAATAATTTTTTTAATAGGATTAGAAATTGTTGGTATTTTATCAGTTAGATTCCATAAGTCTTTTCTTAATTTATTATAAGTTGGATTAGTAACAATTCTAGTCAAATATTTTGATAATGCACCAACACTTTCAGATATTGAGTATGAATTATCGTTTAAAACAACTGTCATCTGAGTTTTGTGAAAACCCAAATTATTTAAACCTTCATAGGCTAATCCTCCTGTCATAGCTCCATCACCAATTATTGAAATTATTTGATGATTTTTCTTGTCTTTATCTCTTGAATGAGCAAAACCAAGTCCAGCAGAAATTGAAGTACTTGCATGTCCCGCACCAAAACTATCAAATTCGCTTTCATCAATTTTCAAGAAACCGCTTATACCTCCATACTGTCTTATACTTTTAAACTCATTTTTTCTTCCTGTAATTATTTTATGGGCATATGCTTGGTGACCTACATCCCAAATTAATTTATCTATAGGTGTATTATAAACATAGTGCAAAGCAATAGTTAAATCTACTGCACCTAAAGGAGATGAGTAGTGTCCACCTTTTTCAGATACAACTTCATGTATATAATGTGATAATTCAGAAGATAAATTTTTTAAATCATTAATTGATAAACTTTTAACATCTTTGGGTGATTTAATTTTATTTAAAATTTTATACATTATTTTTAACCATCTTTATAAAATATTGATGAATAATAGTACTTGATGATAACTCAGGATGAAATGAAGAAACAAGTATATTTTTATGTTGTAATAATACAGGATCATTTTTGTAAAGTGCTAAAACCTTATTTTTTTTGATAAACTTTTAAGTTTAGGAGCTCTAATAAAAGAAGCATTGATTTTATTTTTTAAAAAATTGATACTTATCTTTTTTGAAAAAGAATTTATCTGTCTACCATAAAAATTTCTTAATGATTTAATTTTAATTAAATCTAATGTATTTATCTTCTTATCATCGCACTCTGATGAAACCAAAATTGCACCGGCACAAGTTCCATATACACAATTTTCAATGGCAAAATCTTTTATTTTTTTGTACAAATTAAACTTATCTATTAATAAAGACATGACAGTTGATTCACCTCCTGGTATTATTAATCCATTAATTAAATCAAAATCAGTTGTCTTTTTTACTAAAATACCAGATACTTTTAATTTACTTAAAACTTTTAAATGTAAAGAAAAATCACCTTGTAAAGCTAAAACACCAATTGTCACTACCAACCTCTCTTTTGTAAGAGTTGATCTTCTGGTATTTGTGAAATATCTAAACCTTCCATTGCTTTTTTAAGTCCTGTTGAAACCTTGCATACAATATTTGGATCATCAAAATAAGTAGTTGCCTCAACAACAGCATTTGCCATACCCTCAGGATCTTTAGCTTTAAATATACCTGAACCCACGAAAACAGATTCTGCGCCAAGCTGCATCATTAGAGATGCATCAGCTGGAGTTGCAATACCTCCAGCACTAAAATTTGGTACGGGTAACGATTTTTTATCTTTTGTAAGCTTAACTATTTCATAAGATGCGTTGATTTTTTCAGCATATGACTTTAATTTAGTTGAGGAAAAGGATTGCAATGCATTAAGTTCACTAACTATAGTTTTCATATGAGTAACAGCTTCAACTATATTACCAGAGCCTGCCTCTCCTTTTGTTCTAATCATAGCAGCTCCTTCATCAACTCTTCTTAATGCTTCACCTAAATTCCTTGCACCACATACAAAGGGAACTTTAAAATCATGTTTGTATATATGATTAGCATTATCAGCAGGAGTTAAAACTTCACTTTCATCAATAAAATCAATTTCTAATGTTTGCAATACTTGTGCTTCAGCAAAGTGACCTATTCGACATTTAGCCATTACAGGTATAGATACACTATCTTGTATTTCCATAATCATTTTAGGGTCTGACATTCTTGAAACGCCACCATCTGCCCTAATATCTGATGGAATTCGCTCTAAAGCCATGACAGCACATGCACCAGCTTTTTCTGCAATTTTTGCTTGTTTTGAATTAGTTACATCCATTATGACTCCACCTTTGAGCATTTCAGCTAATCCAACTTTTAATTCAAATGTATTTTTTTTCATATTTTTTTACCTATTCTTTCTATTTTATTTTTAATGTTTTTAATCAAGTAATCAGGTGTCGATGCTCCAGCACTTATACCAACTGTTTTGCAATTATGAAACCATTTTTCATCTAATTCATTTTCATCTGTAACTTGAAATGTATTATTATTTAAATCTTTTGATAAAGATGTTAACCTCTTTGAATTTGCACTAGTAAAAGAGCCAATTATAATCATTATATCAACAATTTTTGCTAAATCTTTTATCTGTTCTTGATTTCTTTTGGTTGGATAACAAATCGTATTAACAAATCTTAAATCAAAAATTTTAGTCATTAATATTGAAATTATTTCCTTTACATTTTCAATTGCTTGAGTTGATTGTGATACAATACCAGCTTTTCTTATTCTCTTTAAATTTTTTGCTTCTTCAGGATTAGATACAACAATAGTATTTTTTGCTTGATCAGCAATTGCTACTACTTCATCATGTCCATGATCACCAATGACAATAATCTTTCTACCTTCACTATGTAGATTTCTTACATCTTCATGAATTTTATGTACTAAAGGGCAAGTTGCATCTTTTATATCGAGAGATAAACGGTTAGCTTCTTCCCAAATATCATTTTTTGTTCCATGCGCTCTAAACAATACTGTTCCATTTTTAGGTACATCTTTTAATGAATTAACTACTTTTGCACCAGCATTATTTAAATCACTCACTACTTTTTCATTATGAACTATATCTCCAAGCATATAAACTTCACCTTCTTGTTTTGCTATATCGTGTGCCATATCTACAGCATCTCTAACTCCAAAGCAATATCCAGCATTTTTTGCAATAATTATCTTCATTTATAGCTTAGGCAACGTTATTCCAACTTGAGACTGATATTTACCTGATTTATCTTTATAAGAAACTTTACAATCTTCATCAGATTCAAAAAATATAACCTGACATAATCCTTCATTAGAGTAAATTTTTGCAGGTAAAGGAGTTGTATTTGATATTTCTAGGGTTACATAACCCTCCCATTCTGGTTCAAAAGGAGTAACATTTACGATAATTCCACATCTGGCATATGTAGATTTACCTAAGCATATAGTTAAAACATTTCTTGGAATTTTAAAATATTCAATACTTCTTGCTAATGCAAAGCTATTAGCTGGAACAACACATACATCACCTTTAAAATTTACAAATGACTTATCATCAAATTTCTTTGGATCAATAATACTATTATTTACATTAGTAAATATTTTATATTCATCAGAAACTCTTATATCATAACCATAAGAAGAAAGACCGTATGAGACAACATCATTACGAATATTACTTTCTACAAAAGGCTCAATCATTTTATTATTAATTGACATTCTCTTAATCCATTTATCAGATTTAATTGACATTTATTTTTCCTTTTAATTTATTTAAGATTTTCTGCTCTATCTCTTCAGCATCAAGATTATTTACGGTTGCTCCAGCTGCTAACTTATGTCCACCTCCTCCAAAAGATATTGCAATATCATTAATTATATATTTTCCTCTTGATCTAAAATTAATTCTAAATGAATGGTTTTGCTCAACTATACAATAAGCAACTTGAACGTTATTTATTGATCTAAAAAAATCAGTAAATCCTTCGACATATTCATAAGATGATCCAGCTCGCTCTTGAATTTCTTTTGAAATTATAACTCCACAGACTTGATTTTTAAAACTAAACTTTAAATTTTTAATTGACTCAGAAAGAAGATTTATTTGTTCTAAACTTCGTCTTTCATAAATTTTTTCATAAACATTATAAGGTTTCACACCTTTATCAATCAAAAATCCAGCCATTTTATGACTATTGGAATCTGTTGAATTAAATCGAAAAGAACCAGTATCTGTTATCAATGCTGAATAAAGCGCATCAAGAGAAATTTGATTGTATTCTGTAAAATTTTTATATTGTAAGTAAGACCATACCATATAACCAGTCGAAGCACAATTTGTATCTACTAATACTAAGTCAAAATAATCAGAATCGTATGGATGATGATCTATAACAATAGAAAAAATATTATGGATTTTTATTACATCACTAAGCTCATTCATCCTTTTATGATCACCTATATCAAAAGATATTACAGCATCTGCATTCGAAATCCAATTCATATGCTTATCATTGTCCCATACTTCAATTATATTATCAGGATCTAAAAAACTTAAATAATCAGGCGTCTTAGATGAGTTTATAATCTTACATTCAATATTAAGGCTAGTAAGAAAATAATACATACCTAATTCAGAACCAAGACCATCAGCATCTGGATTAACGTGAGTTGTAAGAAATACTTTCTTAGTACCTTTTAAAATTTTATCTAATAGATTCCAATTAAGCATAAATTAGAAAAAAATTATTGAAAATATTAATAATACAGGAACTATAAAAATTAGTGACCAAAGCATATAGCCAAAAAATGAGGGCATATCAATTTTATTTTCTTCAGCTATTGATTTTACCATAAAATTTGGAGCATTTCCAATATATGACATAGCACCCATGAATACAGCACCAGCAGATATTGCAAGCAAAGTTTCTCTACCTTGATTCATAAGATAAATTGGATCACCACCTGCTGTATTGAAAAAAACAAGATAAGTAGGCGCGTTATCCAAAAAACTTGATAATCCACCTGTTATCCAAAAATACATTATATTTATATTATTACCATCCGAATTTGTAAGAAGAGATATTATAGGTTGTAGAGGTCCATTTAGACCAGCTTTCAACATAGCTATAGCTGGTACCATAGTTATAAAAATAGTAGCAAACAATTTAAATACTTCTTTTACAGGTTCCCAAGTAAAATCATTCTCTGTTCTAATATAACTAGGTGTGAACTTTAATGATATAATTGAAAGAAGAAGTAATGAAGTTACCTGGAAAAAGGTACCATAAGTCATCATACATTCACCTCCATACTCTACAAACCAATTAGATTTGTCAGAAATATCAGATTTCCATACACCACTTAATACAACTGTTAGGATTACAAATAAAATTAATATTAAATTAAATTTCCCATCAATTTTTATTGAAAAATCGCTATTATTTAAATTTAAACTTTCTTTCTTATAAACATAATAATCGAAAATATAGAAAATTATCAATAAAGGTATTGAAACAAAAATCATAGGTAATAAAAGATTGGTTGTTGTCCAAAAAAAGTTGATACCTTTTAAAAAACCTAAAAATAAAGGAGGATCTCCAAGGGGGGTAAGCGCTCCTCCAATATTAGAAACTAGAAAAATAAAAAATACAAATATATGGACTTTGTTTTTCCTATCTTTATTTGATTTAATCAACGGTCTTATTAATAACATTGATGCTCCAGTGGTTCCCATCCATGAAGCTAAAATAGTTCCAATTAATAATATAGAAGTATTTAATAAAGGTGTACCCTGCATATTGCCGGAAATGAGGACTCCTCCTGAAATAGTAAATAAAGCAATTAATATGACAATAAATGGGAGGAATTCTTTTAAATACACCTCAACTAAATAAAACTTTAATGGACTTACACCAAAATAAATCATAAAAAACAATAGAAAAGATATACCCCAAAAAGCTGAAATCTTTCCATAATTATGATGCCAATAACTTGGATTAATAATAGGAAAAATAGCAATAGACAGAAGAATACCAATAAAAGGAATTATCCATAGTAAACTAATAGTAGAACCATCAATATGCAAATGTTGATCAGCATGATTAGCTATGCCGGAAGTACCATAATCACCTGAAATTAAGATACCAAAAAAACATAAGGATAATATAAACTTATTCAGTTGCATATATTTGAATAGAAAATAACATCATAAATTTAGTAATATTTAATATGATTCTAACAGTATTTATTGCTACTATTTTATTATTATTTATTTTTTTATTAATGAGCATAGGATATTTATTTAATAACAAAGGTATTAAATCAACTTGTGGTACTGATGAAAATCCATGTACTTGCTCTCTAATTGAAAAATATAAATGTTTAAAAAGCTAAAATAAATATTTGTAAAATCCTGTACTTTGCTTTACTACTTTTTTTTCTTCATCTTCAATAATTAGATAACATTCTACATTATCAATAGTATTTATTAAATCTAAACCTTTTTTATATGGAAATAACATCAATAAAGTTGCAATAGCATCAGCATCTATACAATCTTGGGCTATGACCGTAGCGCTTATAATATTATTTTCAAGAGGAAAACCCGTTTTAGGATTTATAATATGAGAATATTTAATTCCATCATAATATGTATAATTATTATAACTTCCTGATGTAGCCATTGATAAATTAGAAAGATTGGTCTTAATTAAACTAAAGTCATCTAAAGGATTTGTGATACCTATAACCCATTCAGCACCATGATTTTTACCAATACACTTAACTTCTCCACCTATTTCAACCATAAAATTATCATAACCTTCATTTAAAAGTAAATCTGCAACTTTATCAACAGCATATCCTTTAGCAATTGAGCTTAAATCAATAATTGTATTTTTATTTTTTAAATTAATTTTATTATTTGAAATTTCTATATTTTTATAAGAAACATAATTTAATACTTTGATTATACTATCATTTTTAGGTTTATCACTTTTTAAAGAAGGTCCAAAACCCCATAAGTCAACTAAAGGAAAAACAGTAGGATCATACATTCCATCAGAAATTTCTGAAAAATATAAAGATTTTTCTAAAACTATCATCATATCATCGGAAATAGTAAAACTATTTTTCTTTGAATTATTTATTAAACTCAATTCAGATTTTTCATCATACGTAGAAAAGACAGAACTAATGTAATTAAGTTCCTTTTCAATTTTATTTTTTAGTTTGCTATCTTTAAAAAATTTATTGTGATTGATTTTAATACTATAGCTAGTTCCCATAGTAAAACCATATAAATCTAAATTATTTTTGGAACAAGAATTAAATAAAGGTACAATTAAAAGAAATAAGGGTATATACAGAAATTGTTTGAACTTAACCACCGAAATCATCAAAATCAATCATTTCCTCATCTACTCCCAAATCATCTAACATCTTAGAAACAGCAGAATTCATCATTGGAGGACCGCACATGTAGTACTCTATTTCTGTTGGATCTTCATGTTTGCCTAAATAATTATCTAGAACAACCTGATGAATAAATCCCTTGTACCCATTCCAATTATCTTCTGGCATAGGATCTGAAAGAGCAACATTATAACTGAAATTAGGAAATTTTTCTTGAATTTTTTTAAAATGATCATCATAAAACATTTCTCTTTTAGATCTAGCACCATACCAATAAGAAACTTTTCTTCCAGTTTTAAGTGTATGGAATAAATGGAATAAATGAGATCTTAATGGTGCCATACCAGCTCCACCTCCTATGTATACCATTTCTCTATCAGTATCTTTTATAAAGAAATCTCCATAAGGACCAGAAATTGTAACTTTATCTCTGGGTTTTAAATTAAAAATATATGAAGAAGCAATACCTGGAGGAGCATCCCATTTACTTGGAGGAGGATGTGCTATTCTAACATTAAGCATTACAATATTACCTTCTGCTGGATGATTTGCCATTGAATAGGCTCTAAATTCATCAGGATTGCTGTTTTTTGCTACTAAATCCCACATTTTAAATTTATCCCAGTCTTCCCTATATTCTTCTTCAACTTCAAAATCAGAAAACTGTAATTCATATTCAGGTATATCTATTTGTATATAACCCCCAGATTCAAATTCTAAGTTTTCTCCTTGTGGAAGCTCAAGAACTAGCTCTTTAATAAAAGTTGCAACATTATTATTACTTTTAACAGTACATTCCCATTTTTTAATACTGAAAATTTCATCAGGAATACGAACTTCCATATCACCTTTAACTTTTACTTGGCAAGCTAACCTATAATTATCTTTAATTTCAGACCTTGTAAAGTGAGAAACTTCTGTTGATAAAATATCTCCACCTCCGCTCAAAACTTGGCATTTGCATTGTGAGCATGTACCACCACCACCACAAGCAGAAGGAATAAAAATATTTTCATTTGATAAAGTTGATAAAAGAGAACTACCGGGTTTGACTGAAGGTGATTTATCATTATCTCCGTTAATTAAAATTTTTGCGTCACCTTGCGGCAATAGTCGCTTTTCAGCAAAACTTAACATTACAACTAAAAGTAGAATTAAAAAAGAAAATACAAATATAGATACTATTGATGTTGTTATGATCATAATTGAATACCCGAAAATGCTAAATATGCCATTGAAACTAATCCCGTAAGAATCATTGTAATACCCAAGCCTTTTAATCCCTCAGGAATATGTGAATACCTTAACTTAAAACGTATAGCTGCCATAGAAACAATTGCTAAATAAAAACCTACTCCAGAACTTAAACCAAAAACAACAGATTCTCCAAAAGTATAGCCCCTTTCATTCATAAATAGTGAAGCACCTAATATAGAGCAATTAACTGTTATTAATGGAAGAAAAATACCAAGTGAGTTATAAAGAGTAGGACTGAATTTATCAATAAACATTTCAACAAATTGAACGAGAGCAGCAATAGTTGCAATAAAACATAGAATTCTTAAAAAATCTAAATTAACCTCACCTAAAAGACTAATTCCAGTCCAAGATAATGCACCATCTTTCAATAAATACGAATTAATAAACCAATTAAGAGGTACAGTTAATCCATTAACAAATATTACAGCTTTACCCATGCCTTTAGAAGCTTCAACATTTTTAGAAATAGCTAGGAAGGAACACATACCTAAAAAATAAGCAAGTAAAATATTTTCTATAAAAATAGACTTTGTAGCTAAACTAAGATAATGTACAAGTAATTCCATGTTATTCCTCAGCGACAGAAGTTAATGAGCGCTGAGCCCATATAATTAAACCTAAAATAATAAATGCTCCAGGTGCTAAAATCATTAATCCATTATTAAATGATTCAGAAAAAATTCTTATATCAAAGATAGTACCAAAACCAAATAATTCTCTAAAAAATGCAACTAAAATTAACATTATTCCATAGCCTATACCATTGCCTAAACCATCAAAAAATGAATCTTTAACATTGTTTTGCATTGCAAAACCATCAGCTCTTCCCATTACTATGCAATTCGTAACAATTAAAGCAATAAAAACTGATAAAGACTTACTTAGATCATACATGTATGCTGCAAGTGCCTTGTCAATCAAAGAAACTAGTGTTGATATTACAGTTAATTGTACTATTATTCTAACACTTGATGGAATATAGTTTCTTAGCATAGAAATTATAACATTAGACATTGTAACAACAAAAGTCAAAGCAAGAGTCATAACCACAGCTTGCTCTAACTTAACAGTAACAGCAAGAGCAGAACAAATGCCAAGTACTTGCTTACTAATAGGATTATTATCTACAAGAGGATCTAAAAATATTTTTTTATTCATTTATTTTTCCTAAAATAGTTTTCATACCTTAATAAATCTCTTTTAAGTAAATCTTCAACCCCCCTACTTGTAATTGTTGCACCACTAATACCATTTACTTCATATAAACTATTTTTATTTGCCTGACCTGCTTTGGTTACCTTAATTGATTCAATACTATCATCTAAATAAACTTCTTTTCCTATAAAACTTGATTTAAACCATTCTTTAGTAATTTCAGCTCCGAGACCTGGCGTTTCACCATGCTTATAAAAAGTAATACCTTTAACTGTTGAAAAATTATTTTTATCTATCGCAAAATAACCATATAGTGACGACCAAAGACCCTTGCCTGAAATTGGAACAATTATAGCATTCATTGTTTCAGATAAAAATACTGGTAAATATTCATTTTCATCAACATAATACTTTAATTCACCTGTAGCATTATTCTCTTTTGTAATAAATTGATTATGATTAACTCCAGAAAGAACATTGCCATTTAAATCAAGTGTTATTTCTTTTATATTATCATTAAATTCTTTTAATATTTCATCTGTTGTTAAAATATCAGTATTTACACCGATTGTTTGCAGCAGATTTTTCTTTTTATCTAACTGTATATTAAACAAAGTTTTTTCTTTCAGACCTTCAGAAAACAAAGATAGTAATAAGCTTGATACAAATGTAATTGATAATATAAAGATGTATTTATTTTTCATATAAAATTTCACGCTTTTTTATGTGTTTCTGAATTACATTATAATCAAATAAAGGAGCAAAAGCATTTGCAAATAATATAGCCAGCATCATCCCCTCAGGGTAGGCAGGATTAATACATCTAATTATAACAACCATAAAACCAATTAATAATCCATAATACCATCTTCCTAGATTGGTATGGGCACTAGAAACAGGATCTGTAGCCATAAAAACCATACCAAATGCAAAGCTTCCCATTACAAAGTGATAAGTAGGTGTAATATCTAACATTGGGCTAGTTCCATCTATTTTACCAATTTGATTAAGCAGTAAAGAAGTAAAAATCATTCCAATTGTTGTAGCAACCATAGTTCTCCAACTAGCAATTCTGGTTAGAATTAGTATAAAAGCACCAACTAAGACAGCAATAGTAGAAGTTTCACCGATTGAACCTGGTATAAAACCAAAAAACATATCTGACCATGAATAGGATAAAGTTGAACTTGACGAAGTTTCCAGTAATGGAGTAGCTTTAGATAAACCATCAGCTGGAAAAATCCAAGGAACATTACCTGACATTTTTGAAGGATAAGCAAAAAATAAAAATGCTCTTGCTGTTAAAGCTGGATTAAATATATTATATCCAGTACCTCCAAAAATTTCTTTTCCAATAACAACACCAAATACTGTTGAAAGTGCTAACATCCAAAGAGGGACAGTTGGTGGCATAGTTAGTGGAATTAAAAAACCAGTTACTAGAAAGCCTTCATTTATTTCATGTTTTCTAACTACTGCAAATAATGCTTCACACAATCCTCCAGCAGCAAAAACAACTAAATACATTGGTAATACTCGATACAAACCATAAATAAAACAGTCTATAAATGATGTTGAAGTATTTTCTGGTGACTGAAGACCAACATTATATGTTCCAAAAATTAAAGATGGCAATAATGCTAATACAACAATAATCATTGTCCTTTTTAAATCTATTGAATCTCTAACATAAGGAGCACTTAGAGTCTGAGTATTCTTTGTATAAAGAAATGTATCCAGTGCATCATGAAGGGGATGAAACTTTTTCAACTTATTACTACTAAGTATTTTTTCTTCAATATTATCTAAAAACTTTCTCAACACTATATTTCACTCCTAACAAGATCTAAACCATCTTCAATAATAGATGAAACCTCAACTTTAGATTGACAAATAAATGAACATAGAGCAAAGTCCTCTGGAGATGATTCATAAATGCCTAATTTTTCCATCATTTCAATATCCTTAGCTAATATACTTTTAACCAAATAATCAGGATAAATATTCATTGGTAAAACAGCTTCCCAGTTTCCCATAGGTATTATTGTTCTTACACTTCCATTTAAATGAGTGTTAAGTTTTGATTTATTATTTGAAACTAGTTTAGATAAAAATGTTCTTGTTAATGAGTATTTATTAAAACCTGGTTTTAGCCAACCTAAAAATTCTCTTTTCTTAGACATTTTAATTACGGATAGTACCTCATCATAATAATCTATTGATAAGTTTAAACTTGTTTCATTGCCACTTAAAACATCGCCCGATATCACCCTTGTATTATCATTAGAAATACTAATCATTTGATTAATTGGAGTACCAACAATAGTCTTGTAATAACATGGATTTTTGACAGCATTACCACCAACAGAATAAAACTTATAATTGAAAAATTTTTTGTGGGTGAAAAAATAACCAATTCTATTTAAATCTTGTAAAGATAAATACCATCTAGTATCACCACTATTAACTATAGGATCCAGGTGATGAATTTGTACACCAACATTTCCAGCAGGATGTAATTTATTAATGCCAAAAAAATTTATATTTTTTAAGCCTTCGAAAGACGATTTATTAGAAATAGCCATATTTATATCGCAATCAAAAACTTCTTTTAATACATCAATTCCTTTTTGAATACAATTTTCGATATTTTCAAAAATAAATTCATTATTTACAGCAAAAGGTTCTGTAGGAACAGTAGATATAAAAAATGATTTTGGATTTGAATCAGAACTTGGAATCATTGAAAATGGTTTTTGTCTAATTAAAGACCATAAACCAGATTGTAATAAAGTATCTTTCGAAACTTTAGACTTTAAATTTATTTGAGAAAACTTGTTATCATTTTCAATAATTAAAGATTTAACAACCCTTCTATTCCCAAATTGAATATCAGTTACAGTTCCAGACACTGAAGAAGTAAACATTACTTTATTATTATTTTTATCAAAAAATAAAGGGGTTCCAACTTTAACTGAATCATTTATTTTTACTAACAACTTTGTTTTAAACGATTTTAATCTAGCAGGATGATAAAAAATATAATCAGAATTTTCTACATCTATAATTTCGTTTAAAGGTTTTCCATCAATTTTTAAATTATGACCCTTTTTAATTTTTAAAAACTTCATTTCATCCTATTAGTTTTTCTCACCAAATGTCTTGCTTTAGCCCTTTCATATCTTCTTTTTTCATCTTTAGTCTCAGGTTTTATTTTAGGTACTGAAGACGGCTTATTATTTTTATCAATAGCTACAAATGTTAAATAAGCTGTCGCTGTATGGTTAACCTCTCCACTAAAAGGACTTTCTGCATCTATTCTAACACCAATTTCCATCGATGTTTTATGAGCATAATTTACAGATGATTTAAGAATTAAAATATCTCCTTTTTTTGCAGGAGCTAAAAAATCCAATCTATCAACTGAGGCAGTAACTACAGGTTGCCTAGCATGCTTGTATGCTGACATAGCAGCGCAAATATCCATTAAGCACATGACTCTTCCACCATGTACATTTCCTAAAACATTTGTATCATTAGGCAATACTAATTCATGCATAATTACTTGAGATTCTTTTATTGTTTTTTCCACTAAAGGCTGAAGACTCCTTCAATGTAAGTGTACAAATCTGACCAATATAAATAAAAAGCTAGATTTTGTAAAGATAAAGCAATAATTGACCAATAAATAATGGGATTAGCTTTTTTATATTTTTTAGTATTATCTTCAAAAAAATACATTGATTTAACAATTTTAAAATAATAATAAAGTGATATAACGCTATTTAAGACCGCAATTATACCTAACCAATAAAATTCTTGATCATAAAAAAGACCTCTGAATAAATATACCTTACCAATGAATCCAGAAGTTGGAGGTAAACCTGCAAGAGAAACCATATTTAAAACGGTAAATGCAGACAATACAGGAGATTTAAAAGCAATTCCCTTCCAATCATCAATTGATTGGGCGTTATAGTTATTTGACATGTATATAACCATGTAAAAGGATGATAAATTCATAAATGAATAAACTAGTAAATAAAATCCTATACCTGTTAATGCAACAGGTGTCAAGGTACATAGAGCCATTAGCATAAACCCAACATGTGAAATTGTTGAATAAGCAAGCATTCTTTTTACATTATCCTGTCTTAAGGCAAGTATATTTCCAATAGTCATCGTTAATGCAGACAATATTGCAAGTAGCATTGGCCAATCAATTCCTAAAATTGGAGTTGTAGATAAAAAACTACCTTCATAAGTAAAAATATTCAAAAAGAATCTTAACATTAGTGCAAATCCAGCTGCTTTTGGAGCTACAGATAGAAAAGCTGTTATTGTTGTAGGAGATCCTTCATATACATCAGGAGTCCAGTAATGAAAAGGGACCATTGAAATCTTATATCCAAAACCTGCAAGAATCAATAATATTGCAAATAATACAGCAGTTGGATTATTTACATTTAATAAGAAAGTATGGATTTCGTAAATATTTAAGGTTCCAGATAATCCATATAATAAACTAAAACCAAATAACATTAAACCAGATGCAAATGAACCAAAAATAACATATTTTAAAGATGCTTCATTTGACTTTTTGTCATTTTTTAAAATACCAGCTAAAACATAGGAAGGAATACTTACAAGCTCTAAGGATAAGTAAATCATTATTAAATTTATGGAGCTAGTCATGAGGAACATTCCAAGNAAAACAACAAGTAATAAAGTATTATATTCAGACNTGTATTCATCATCTAATTCAAGAGAATATTTCGAAACCATTACTATAGAAAATGTTGATAAGAGTATTATGCACTTAAAATAAAAAGATACAGAATCAAATATCAACATATTATTAAATAGATATCTTGAAACACTTGTTGAACTATCTAAAAATAAAAGAATACCTGTTAGTCCAAGACCAAATAGGACTAATTTGTGAGTATACTTTTTTAAATCTTTTATCAAATCTGAAATAATAGTAAATAATATCGTTAACACGATTGTTATTTCAGGTAAAAAATAAGATAAACTTTGAAAATTATTTTGCATCTACATTACAGCCTGAAAAATTGAAATTATATCTTGAACAGAATATTTAATCATATTAATCAATGGAGCTGGATAAACACCAAATAAAAAGATAAAAAATGTAATTGGAATAACTGTAAACAACTCTCTTTTTGAAATATCCTTTAAATAATCATATTTTTTATTAAATGGACCTGTAAATACCCTCTGATAAGCCCTTAAAAAGTAAATGGCGTTTAACAAAATACCTAATGTACCAATAATTGTAATCGTTCTAAATGCACTGAAACCACCAATGAAACATAAAGCTTCACTAATAAAACCTGATAAAGCCGGTAATCCCAGGCCGGCAAAAAATGCTATAATAATTAATGCGTTAAATAAAGGCATTTTTGACGCAAGTCCACCAAAAGCNAGTTTTCCGGCTACTTCTTGNTCTTTGTAGTTNTCAGGAAANACTATCCATCTATGATGTGCTTGATCATACAAAACACCAACTAAAATAAATAACATAGCTGTAATTGTACCATGATTGAACATTTGCATAATTGCACCATTTAAGCCAGCTTGTGCTCCTGCATTAGACTGACTAACAACNGAAGCCATGCCTAAAATTACATAGCCCATATGACTAACAGAAGAATACGCAACCATTTTTTTCATATCAATTTGTGCTATTGCATTTACAGCACCCCACAATATATTAATAACACCAAGAATTGCAAGAGTATATGCAAAATTAATAGCTTCAAANGGTAATAAAGGATAACTNATTCTAAGTANACCATATGTTCCCATTTTCAATAAAACACCAGCTAATATAACTGAAATAGCAGTAGGCGCTTCAACATGAGCTAACGGCAACCATGTATGAAATGGAAATACAGGTACTTTAATAGCAAATCCTATAAATAATCCAATCCAAATTAAAAANCNTATATCAAAACCCCATAATGTAGCATCAATTTTTGGAGCTTCAGTTATTAATAAAGTTAAACTGAATGTATTCGGAGTAGTGTAGTAGTATAATGCTAACATGGAAAGTANCATGAAAACAGANCCAAATAGCGTATATAAAAAGAACTTAATTGCAGCATAATGCCTTTGAGGTCCACCCCACATTCCAATTAAAAAATACATTGGTAGTAACATTACTTCCCAAAAAATATAGAATAAGAAAAAATCAAGAGAAAGNAATACACCCATCATACCAGCGTCAAGNANNAAAAACAAAGAAAAATAACCCANNGGCCTTTTCTCAATATTCCAACTTACAACNATACAAAGAAATGANAGTAAAGCAGTTAACAATACCATTGGCATNCTTAATCCATCAACTCCAACATAATAAAAAATATTAAAATGTTCAATCCATGGAATATTAATAGTAAAAGGATTTAACGGATTAGCTACACTTAAAGAAGAGTCNAAATTACAATAAAGCCAAACAGATAAAATTAATTGAATTCCGGTTGCTNCTAGTGCAACATACTTTGATTTCGAAGNACCATAAATTTTTGTTATTGGAAGCATCATAATTGCTCCAAATACTGGTATAAATATTAATAATGATAAAATATATTTTTCCATAATCTCCCTAATTAAATTGTTGTATTAATAAGAATATAATTACAAGACACATAAACCCACCTAATAAATAATTTTGGATTACTCCTGANTGAACTTTCTTTAATTTTTTAGATGTAAAATTNGNTATNTGNGAAGTTCCATCAATAATTTTTTGATCTAAAATATTGTAGTCAGCATTTCCAGATAGTTTTGAAAGNCCTAATGTTATCCACCCCCAAGCATCAACAATTTTTTGATCATAAATATCCCAATCTAAAAATGATGCTAGCTTTGATTGCTTCATAAAAGGTTTATATAAAATTTTNCTATATATTTTATCAACATAAAATTTATTTCGAGATAAACTATAAAAACCTATCTTATTGAATAATAAAGCCATTTTATCAGCATTCAATTTTTGGATTAAATATATAATAACTGATAATACTATACCTAACGTAGCAACAAACAAAGATAGATACATAGCATCATAATGAGCTGNTTCAATACCACTATTTACATATTTCATATTTAAGAAATTATGTGTCTTACCATATTTATAAATTAAGTCTTTAAACCAGCCAGAACTATTCAATGGATTTATATTTACAGTGAATGCAAAAGCAAAACTTAAAGCTGACAATAAGACAAGCGGGACTATCATTGGCAATGGAGATTCATGAATATGTTTAAAAATATTTTTCTTTTTGGGTTCACCATAAAATGTTTTAAAGATTAACCTAAACATATAAAAAGCTGTTATCATAGCAGCNCCAAACCCTGCTAAAGGAAGAATAATNGTCCAGCCTTCATANTTATAATAATATGATAATACAGCTGCCAAAATACCATCTTTTGATAAAAAACCAGAAAAAAATGGAACACCAGCTATTGCAAATGTTGATATGAGCATTGATCCATGAGTTATTGGCATCTTACTTTTTAAACCACCCATATTATTCATATCCTGAGGATCGGTATNATGATCATCTAAATGATGTAATGAATGATGCATTGCATGAATAACTGAACCACTACATAAAAATAAACATGCTTTAAACATAGCATGTGTTACTAGGTGAAACAAGGCATATACAGGAGCACCAACGCCTAACGCCATAACCATATAACCTAATTGACTTATAGTTGAATATGCCAAGACAGCCTTAATATCATTTCTTGTTATTGCANTTATAGCAGCCATAAGCGCTGTAACTGCNCCAATAATTGCAATTATTGATAATGCTTCAGGTGTTAAAAAAGGAAAAATTCTAAAAGTCATATAAACACCAGCTGCAACCATTGTTGCTGCATGAATTAAAGCACTAACTGGAGTTGGTCCCTCCATAGCATCTGGTAACCAAATATGCAGGGGAAATTGAGCAGACTTTCCTACAGCACCCATAAANACNAGNAAGCCCGCTGNAGTTAGAAGAAAAGGATTCATATTGGAAACTCCACNNATAATATCATTAATATTAAAAGAACCTACATGAAAAAATAAAATCATAATACCAATNAACATNCCTATATCACCNACCCTGTTAGTCAAAAATGCNTTATTAGCAGCAAGAGGTGGTCTATCTTTTTCAAACCAAAAACCAATGAGNAGAAAAGAACTCAAACCAACCAACTCCCAAAATATATACATCATGATNAGAGAATCTGCCAGTACAATTCCNTTCATGGAAAAAATAAAAATTCCNAGAAAAGCAAAATANCGAGAATACCTTTTATCNCCNTTCATNTATTCTGTTGAATAAAGATGAACAAGAAAACCTATAAATGCAACAACAATCAGCATGATTGCAGTAACATTATCCACATAATAACCAAGAGATATCGAAAAATCCCCTGAAGAAAACCATTCAAATGAATCAGATAATACCCAATTAGTAGAGACACTATCATATTTACTGTAGGGCTGAGCGTTTAATAATANTAAAAAAGCACTAACAAGCATTANACCTATTAAAAANAAACCAACAAAGTGNGACTTTTCTTTAAAATAATTTCCAATAAATATTAAAATAATAAAGGATAAAAGTGGTAAAAATAAAAAGGATAATATTTGATAAGTTAAGTATTCCATTAACCTTTCAATTCCTTAGCTTCATCAACATTTACAGTACCAATACTCTTAAANAAATTAATTATAATTGCTAGAGCAATAGCAGCCTCTGCTGCTGCCAAAACAACTACAAAAATACTAAAAATATGACCATCTAAAATTTGGAAATTCCCAAATCTATTAAATGCAATAAAATTAATATTAGCAGAGTTTAAAATAAGCTCGATTCCCATTAAAATAGCAACTGCATTTTTTCTTGTTATTACAGCAAAAATACCAAATGTAAAAAGTACTGATGATACAAATAAATACGATTCTAAAGTATTCATTATTCAGCCTTCTTTCTTGATAGCATTGCTGCACCAATCAGTGCTGCTAATAAAAGTACTGAAACAATCTCAAATGGTAATAAATAAGTTGTTAATAGTAACATTCCAATATCATTAACAGTAGAATCTCTAGAAATTAAGTCACCTACATACCAATCCGTATTAAAAATTATTTGAATTTGAAAAACAAACAAAATCAAACAAAATATAGCAGCTACTAATTGATTTTTACTAAGATTTGATAAATTGGGATCGTCAATTTTATTAGTTAACATTACACCAAAAATAATGAGAACTAAAATTCCTCCGACATAAATAATTACTTGTGCCGCAGCTATAAAATCTGCATACAAAAACACATAAAGACCCGCTACACCAAAGAAAGTAAATAATAAAGATACAGCAGAATGTACTAAATTAGGTGAAACTATAACCCAAAAGGATGACACAATTACTAAAAAAATAATTGAGAAAAATAAAATTTGGCCAAAATCTGGAATTGGGAAAGGCATTATAGCAAATCCTTTAACTTTTGTTCTAATTCTGGAGTGAAACCATCCAACTTACTTATCTCAGCTATTACTTTATCTATTTTAACTATATCATCTTCACCAGCTCTCTTTGACTTAAAGAATACTTTCTTTGCTGGAGTCTTTAACGCTTTATCATCAATCACATCTAAACATTTAATATCTAAATTATCTCCTGCTTGAACAGGCGCTGCTGCCACTGGAGCCGCTGCTGGAGCTGCCGCTGCTGGAGCTGCCGCTGCTGGAGCCGATACGGTTTCATGAATCTTATTGCCTTCAAGATTCTTACCATCTTCAATTTTATTAATTTTACTATTTCTTTCATCTAAATATGACTGAGCACCTATATCAATAATTTGTTGATCTGTCACATTAGAAAATTCAAAAACCAAATCATGTTTTACATACTTNCTATACTCATAGTCAATATCATGTTTCGGTTCATTGGGACCTCCAACCATGTATATACATTCTTCAGGACAAGGATAAACACACAAATTGCAATACATACATTCAGACATGTCAATTGTAAACCTNGGAACAATCATTTTTTTTCTAGTTTCATTAGAAGTCTCACCACAATCAAAGTCAACNCCTCTTGCTGGTTTTATGGTATCGATTTTAATACAATCCACAGGGCATGCTCTTTCACATTGTAAACATCCGATACAGTCATCTATATCGACATGCAATCTAGATCTTATTACATTGTACTCCTCTGGTTCAAAACCTATACTTCTTTCAGGTTGAGGCCACTTCTCATTTGGATATTGCAAAGTTGCAACTAAATCTTTCTTTTTTCTTAAATGCTCAAGAGTTAAACTCATTCCTGAAATCATTGTTTTAACTGCATCGTAAATGTTTACAAAATATTGACTCATGATAAAGCTCCAGCTATTAACTCCCAAATTGTTACAAAAAATAAATTAGCTAAGGAAAAAGGAATAAAAACTTTCCAGCATGTATACATTAGTTGGTCAACTCTCAGTCTTGGAAAAGTCCACCTAAACCACATCATTACAAAAACTAAAAAAATAGCCTTTATAAGCAACCAAAAAATACCAATATAAAATCCATCTAAAAACAACCAGGAATCAGGTAGAATATTAAAAATAGTTAGAGGGGAAAGCCATCCACCTAGAAAAACAAAAGATGCAACCAGTGAAACTATAAGCATATTTGCATACTCGCTCATAAAAAATATCGACCACTTAAAGCCTGAAAATTCTGTCATCCATCCAGCAACAAGCTCAGATTCAGCTTCAGGTATATCAAATGGAGTTCTGTTTGTTTCTGCAACAACAGATATAAAAAAAATAAAAAAAGCAATAAAAGTAAAAGGGCTGTGGAAAATAAACCATCTATTATCAGCTTGCCATTGTACAATATCTGAAATTTGTAAACTTCCACAAACTATAACAATTAATAATAAATTAAGACCTATTGGAATTTCATAACTAATTATTTGAGCTGCAGATCGCATAGCTCCGTATAATGACCATTTATTATTAGATGACCAACCAGCTAGTATCACGCCAATAACACCAACAGAGCTCATTGCAATAATATATAATATTCCAATATTAAAATCAGAAACTATTAATCCATCACTAAAAGGAATACCTATAAAAGTAAGAAGAGCACCAGCAACAATTATAAATGGAGATACCAACATTAAAACTTTATCTGCATTTGCAGGCATTATATCTTCTTTTGTAAGCAACTTAACAGTATCAGCAAAAATTTGACCAATACCACCCCAGAATTTTTTACCACCTTTAAAACCAAAGATACCAACCTCCATTGGACCAAGTCTATCTTGCATAAAGGCTGCAACTTTTCTTTCAAAATAAACAGAAAGCATAACATTTAATGCCATAAGAATAAATAAAACTAGACCAGGGACGACAACAGCAAATAATAGTAAAATACTAACATCAATATTTATGAAAGAAATAGCATCTAATATTGAATCAACTATAGAAGTCATCTATCAATTTCTCCAAGAACAATATCTAAGCTTCCCAACGCTGCTATGACATCGGACATCATCCAACCCTCAGATATTTCATTTAGCACAGAAAGATTGCAGTAAGCCGGGGACCTCATCTTCAATCTATCAGGCATATTTTTACCAGCACTTCTTATATAAAAACCAACATCCCCGCGAGCTGATTCATACCTTGAATAAACCTCACCTTTTGGTGGTCTTATTTTTTTGGGTAAAACTTCGTGAACATCTCCTGATGGGATACCATCAAGTGCTTGCCTAATAATCTTAGCTGATTCCTTCATTTCTAAAACCTTAACATAGTATCTATCCCAACAATCACCAACAGTTCCCATTAAACCCTCTCCAACAGGTACATCAAAATCAAATTTATCATAAACAGAATAAGGCTCATCTTTCCTTAGATCAAAAGTACTACCAGAACCCCTTAAAGTTGGTCCAGTTACGCCATAATTTATACCAACATCTAATGGTAAGACACCTACATCTGCTGAACGCTCAATGAAAATTTTATTTGAGGTTAAAACTTGATTATATTCATCAATTTGAGGTAGAAAATAATCAAGAAATTCATGAGTTTTTTGAATGAACTTTGGAGGCAAATCATGAGAAACTCCACCGGGCCAAACATAATTATAAAGCAATCTAGCTCCACATAGCATTTCAAATAAATCAAGAATTCTTTCCCTATCTCTTAATGTCCATGTAAAAGGTGTTATGGCACCTACATCCAGTCCAAAAACACCTACGGCTATTAAATGACTAGCAATACGTTGTAGCTCAGCAACAACAACTCTTATGTATTCAACTCTTTCTGGTAATTCAAGACTCAATAGCTTTTCAACAGCCATTGAATATGAATGGCTCATATGCATTGAAGCTAAATAGTCACATCTATCAGTAAAAGGAACTATTTGTTCGTAAGATAAGCTTTCACAATGTTTTTCAAAACACCTGTGCAAATATCCTATTATAGGCTCAACATTACTAACAATTTCACCATCTGTAATAATTTTCAACCTTAAAACTCCATGAGTACTAGGATGCTGAGGCCCCATGTTTACAACCATTTCATCTGCACTAATAATACTTTTATCTACAATTTTAAACATATTATTCCCAATAACTTTTATCTTTTGGAACAGGCATACCATTATAGAAGTCAGGAGTTTCATAATCTTTTCTAAGTGGATGACCTTCCCAATCCTTAGGTAATAAAATTCTTTTCATATCAGGATGATTAGTAAATTTCAAACCAACTAAATCAAAAGCTTCTCTTTCATGCCAATTTGCTGTCTTCCATATATCTGATACTGAAGGTATTTCAACTTCTTCTTCAACCTCAATTCTTACCTCTAAATAATGCTTTAATTTGGTCGAATAAAAATTATAAGCAACACCTAGTTTATTATTACTCAAGTCATAACCTGATAAACACATTAAATAGTCGAATTTTAAATCTTTGTTTTTAAATAAAAACTTTGAAATTGAAGACCATTTTTTTGGAATATTTATTAATAAATAATTTGATTTTTCATCAAAAGATAAATCATCTTTAAATTTTTTAATTAAAATATCTTTAATTTTACTAGACATACAATCAAACCTTTTTTGTTAATGGCCTATCAAGCTTTATTTTCTTTTGTAATTCTAATATACCTTGTATTAAAGCCTCAGGCCTAGGAGGACAACCAGGAATATAAACATCTACAGGTACGACTATATCAACACCTTTTAAAACATGATAACCATGCTGCCAGTAAGGGCCACCACTATTTGAACAACTTCCCATGGAAATAACGTATTTTGGATCTGCCATTTGTTCAAATAATCTTTTAACTCTGGAAGCCATTTTCAATGTTACTGTACCTGCTACAATCATTACATCTGCTTGCCTTGGAGTTGCCCTTGGCATCATACCAAATCTCTCCAAATCATGCCTAGGACCAGCAGCAGCCATCATTTCTATTGCGCAACAAGCTAAACCAAATTGAAAAAACCATGGTGAACCTGCTCTTCCCCAGTTGATCAAGTCTTCAAGCTTGGCAACTACAACATTATCTTTATCAAATTTTTCTACAAGACTAAAATCATCTTTTACATAATAATCTTCATGTGACATATTAATTTTCTTTTATTTTTAATTTTGAGTATCTACCTTCACCATACTTTAACTTCATTTTAACCCAATCTAAATCACCTTTAATCCAAACATATGCAAATCCTACGATTAAAATTAAAACAAAAATAAACATTTCTATAAAAGCTAAAAAACCTAAGCCACTATCAACTAGACTCTGAAAAACAACAGCCCAAGGGAATAAAAATAAAACTTCGACATCGAAAATAATAAAAATCAAAGCAATCACATAGAATCTTACATTAAATTTGACCCAAGCTGAGCCTTCAGGAACTTCACCACATTCATAGGAAGTAAGCTTTTCTCCTCCTTTATTATGTCTTGGTGAAACAATGTATTGAATTACTAACGGAAGCGCTACTAAAGCGACAACTAGAACTGCATATATTGGAACTGGTAAAAAATCTGTATACAATTTTATTTCTTCTTCAATTAATTTTTAGTTCTAACAATAGATACTTAATTTACGAATTTATATTTTTTAGCACCAACAAATTTTGAATTGAATTTTAATAATTTTTTTTAGATAAATTATAGATATGTTTTTTATTTTAAATAAACTAATAATTCTAACGATTCCTTTACTACCAAAATTTTTTGTAAAAATATTTGCAAATAAGTATGTAGCAGGTATCAAAACTTCAGAAGCTATAGATATAGTAAAAAAATTAAACCAAAATAATCTTTCTTGCACTTTAGATATTCTAGGTGAACATACTAAATCTAAAAATGAGTCTTATGCAATAGCTAACAAGTATGTGGATATTTTTAAACAGCTAGGACAAAATAAACTTGATTGCAATATATCCGTTAAACCTTCACACATAGGCTCTGATGTAAATATTAAAGTTTTAAGTAATAATATTAAAAAACTTATTGACGCGGCAAAAAAAAATAATAATTTTCTTAGAATTGACATGGAAGATAGTAATTTAACCGATTTATCAATAAGTATTTACAGAGAAAACTTTGAAAAAAAATCTCACATAGGAATTGTCTTACAAGCATACTTAAAGAGAACTGAAAAGGATATAGAGAACTTGGATTCTTTTTCAAATATAAGACTTTGCAAAGGAATTTACAATGAAGACAAATCTATTTCTTTTAAAAATCCAATTGATATAAATAAAAACTATTTAAAACTGCTAAACAAAGCTCTAGAAAAAAATATTTATGTAGGTATAGCTACTCATGATCAAAAACTAATTAAATCTTGCTTGAAAATTATTGAGTCAAAAAAAATTAATAAGAAAAATGTAGAATTTCAAATGCTTTATGGTGTTCCAATGGATAGCACGATTAAAAAATTAATGTCTCAAAATTTTAAAATTAGAATTTATGTTCCATATGGAAAGAACTGGTATGAGTACTCAATCAGAAGAATAAAAGAAAATCCAAACATATCCAAATATATAATTAAAAACTTATTTAAATAACAAAAGGCACCTGCTTAAGAGGTGCCTTCTGATAGAAAAATACAATGAAAAATAATTGAATTGTTAATTTCTTAGTGGCTTACCTTTAGTTAACATGAATCTTATTCTATCTAAAGTTTTTTCTTCTCCACATAAGCTCAAAAAAGCTTCTCTTTCAATATCAAGCAAATATTGTTCATCTACAGCAGTAAACATACCACCTTTTTTACCACCAGTTAAAACATAGGCAAGCTTACTTCCAATTAATGCATCATGTTCACTGATTTTTCCAGCTTTAACCATACTTTTAGCTTGTACATCAATAGCTAGTCTCCCTGCAGAACCAGGTAATTTAAAAGATTCAACTTCAGGTGTAGAATAATCATTTGATAAATCTAAAACCATATCTTTGGCATGAGATAGTATATGATCTCTATTTACTATAATTTTATCATCTCCAGTAAGATAACCATAAGATTGAGCTTGTCTGGCAGAAGTTGCAACTTTCGCAAAACCTACTGTTTCAAAAGCTTTTTGAACTAATGGCAAGGTACCCGTTATACCTGTTTTAATTTTTTTAGATAAATTTGATAGCATTCTAAGGTTGCCTCCTGCTCCTGGAATCAAACCTACACCAACTTCAACAAGACCAATATATGATTCTGCCGCAGCAACTCTCCTATCACATGAACCGATGATTTCCATACCTCCACCAAGAACTAATCCATATGGAGCTGCAACAACTGGATAATCAGCAAATCTAATATTTTGAAATATCTGCTGAATCGTATTAATAAAAGTTTCTAAAGATTCAAAATCTTTTTTCTCAGCAGCTTGCAAAATTAAACTTAAGTTTGCACCAGCACAAAAATTACTACCCTCTCCTGAAATGACTAAACCTTTGTAATTATTTTCTTTAACCCAATCAATAGATTTAGCAAAAACCTGCATCATTGAGCCATCAATTGGGTTCAGTTCAGGTTTCAAAACAGAATGAAGTTTAATAGATGCAACACCATCACCTAAATCATACAAAGAGGCTGACCAATGCTTATCAATTAACATTTTATTTGATTTTAAATGACTATAATCAATAACTCTATCATTCTGAACAATTTGGATATAGTCATTTACTTTTATATCAAAAAGATGCTTTTTACCACTCTTATATTTATAGATTGATTTAAAATTATTTTTTGGCATTTTCTTTAACCAATCTGGTAACTTTATATTTTCTTTTGTACATCGTTCTACAAAATATTCTAGACCAATTGCATCTAATACTTCAAAAGGTCCTAGTTCCCATCCAAAACCACCTTTCATTGCATTATCAATACTTAAAACATCATCAGCAATTTCTCCTAGCAAATTTGCAGAATAAGCTAAAGACTTTGCAAAGCAGGTCCATAAGAACTCTCCTGCTAAATCATCAACTCGAACGACAGAATTCAATCTATCAGATAAATAAATATTTTCTTTGGCAATTGAAAACGCAGCATATTTTTTCTTTTTCATTGGCTTATAATCCATAGAATCTAAATCCAATGAATGAATTACACCTTTATCGATTTTCTTGTAAAAACCCTGCTTTGTTTTTTGACCTAACCAATTATTATCAACCATCTTTTGAATATAATCTGGTAATTTAAAAATATCTCGTTCTGGGTCATCTTCGCAATCATTATATGCTGTATTAGCAACAAAACACATTGTATCTAATCCAACAACATCTGCAGTCCGAAAAGTTGCACTCTTAGGCCTACCAATTAATGTTCCTGTTAATGCATCAACATCTTCAATAGATAATTTTCTTTTTTTAGATTCGTGTAAAGTTACCATCATTCCATAAACACCAATTCTATTTGCAATAAAATTAGGCGTATCTTTAGCGTGGACAACATTTTTTCATAAAATATCCGTTAGAAAATAATCCATTATTTCAACTAACTTCATGTTAGTTTTGTCAGATGAAATTATTTCAACTAATTTCATGTATCTAGGAGGATTGAAAAAATGAGTTATGAAAAATTTATTTAAAAAATCTTCAGGCAAACCCTTTGATAAATTTTGAAGTGAAATACCTGAAGTATTTGACGTTACTATACAATCATCACTTATATAAGGAATAATTTTTTTATATAATTCTTGTTTCCAATCTAATCTTTCTGATATAACCTCTACTACCCAATCGCACTCTTTAATTCTATCTAAATGATCGCTGTAATTACAAGCAGTAATTAAATCAGAGGATTTAAAATTATAATATGGACTTGGTTTTAATTTTTTACAATTTTCTAATCCTTCACTTGCAACTTCTTGAGTCATATCAAAAGCAAAAACTTTAATACCAGCATTAGTTAAATGAGCTGCAATCTGAGAGCCCATCACACCTGTTCCAAGAACAGCAACTTTTTTTATTTCCATACCCATTTAGTTAATCCTTTCTAATACTGTTGCTATACCTTGACCAGTACCAATGCACATAGTAGCCAGACCAAGATTAGAGTCATTTTGTTCCATAGCATTCATAAGAGTTACAATGATTCTAGAACCAGAACATCCTAGTGGATGTCCAAGAGCAATAGCACCACCATTAATATTAATTTTATTTGTATCCCATCCACCTTTTCGGATGACATATAATGATTGAGCAGCAAAAGCTTCATTTAATTCAATTAAATCAATATCACTAATATTTAAACCAGCTTTATTTAAAGCTTTTTCAGTTGCAGGTAAAGGTCCTGATCCCATTCTTGTCCAATCAACACCAGCAACTGCTCTACTCTTTATTCTAAATTTAGGATTTAAATTCAATTCTAAAGCTTTAGTCTCATCCATAATAATCATAGCTGCTGCACCAATAGAAATTGGACTGGAAGTTGCTGCAGTTATTGTCCCATTTTCATCAAAAGCAGGATTTAATGATTTTATTTTTTCCAAATTAGGTTCTCTTGGTCCCTCATCTTTAGTTAATTTTTCTTCATTAAATTCAATTTCAAGTATTTCATTATTAAATTTACCATCTTCTTGAGCTTTTAAAGCTTTTTTATGAGAATTGATAGAAAATTCTTCCTGATCACTTCTAGAAATATCTAAATCTTTGGCTAAGTTTTCAGCTGTTTCACCCATACCTATATAATATTCCTTTTCATACAAATCAGGATGAAAGCTTGGATTAAACCCACCCATTGGAACTTGAAACATATCTTCAACTCCTGCTGCTATTCCTGCAATACTATCACCTGAGTTTATTGATTGACTAATTTGATGGACTGCATCCATCGATGAACCACAAAATCTATTTACAACTTTAGCAGCAGATGTAACTGGTAAATCAGAAAGTATAGCGACTCCTTTTGACATTAACATACCTTGACTACCTTCTGGAAAAGCACAACCTAAAACTAAATCTTCATATAATTTCTTATCTATTTCTGAATTTCTATCTAGGAGCTGTCTTACAACAGATGAACATAAATCATCAGCTCTCATTCCAATTAATTTACAATTTTTCAACCCAATTGGGCTTCTTCCGCCATCAACTATAACTGAATTATTCATAAAACCCTTCCTTTATATTAAATATTTAAATAATACTTTTCTTGCTTATAAAATTCTTGAACAATTTCTTTTTTTAGATCAATTTCGTTAGGCAAATAATTTAATTCTTTAGAGCTAGTGAGATTACAAAAATCATACTTTTCACTATCACTATTAAAGCTCATATGATTACAAATATGAGAATTTATAGATTTAACTCTAGAAATTAACTTATTGAAATGTTGACAAACTGATAATTTTAATACAGGGAGAGTATTTTTTTTATGATTACCAGGTTCTAACTGATTATATCTTAAAAAGCAATTATGCATTATTGATATTGAGCAAACAATATCAGCAAACGGTTCAATTAACCATTGTTTATTTTTAAAATCTTGACCATAAATATTAATCAGATTATCCAAAACAAATAGACCAGTAGATTTACAAAATTCAACAACATCTGCTTCTTTACTTACTTCATTATCAAAACAATTCGAATCAAACATATTCTCGGAACGCAAAATAAGTGCATCTCTAATTGGTAATTCTTCAAGAATAGCTTTTTTTAAGACTGTACCAGAAATAATCAAACGATTTATTTCATTTGTTCCCTCAAAAATTCTATTAATTCTCTCATCTCTATAGACTCCAGCAGCAGGATATTCTTCACAGAATCCAGAACCACCAAATATTTGAACCCCTTCATCAGCACAGTATGCAAGAGCTTCAGAACCAACAACTTTACTTACACTTGCTTCAATAGCATGGTCTTCTGTAATTTTTTGAACTTTAACATAATAATCTTTATCATTGGGATCAAGCTTGCTAATTGACTCATCAATTGAACCTGTCGTAGCATAATTAATGGTATCAGATTCCCATGTTCGAACAATCATGTTAGCAAATTTATTTTTTATCATATCAAAATTTAAAATGGAACGAGAAAATTGTTTTCGTTCTTTAGCAAATTTATAAGAACCGTTAATACTACTCATTGATCCTGCTGAGGAAGAAAAACCTAATTTCCATCTTCCAGCATACAAACAATTCAATGCAATATGTCCGCCTTCACCAACTGAGCCTAATAGATTTTCTACAGGTACTTTGCAATTTTCAAAGTACATAGTAACAGTTGAAGAACCTTTAATACCCATTTTTTTCTCTTCAGCTCCAATCACCCAGCCTTCGCAATCTTTATCAACAATGAATGCAGTCATTTTCCCTGAAACTTTTGCAAATGCGATACAAGATTTTGCCCAAGAACCATTTGTTATCCATATTTTCTGACCATTTAAAATATAATGAGTCTTTTCATCATTTAAATAAGCAGTTGATTCTCCGTTCATAGCATCTGAACCAGCATTAGGCTCAGTAAGAGCAAAGCATGCTAGCCATTCACCTGATGCTATTTTTGGTAAATACTTTTCTTTTTGTGCATCAGTTCCATACCATACAATAGGTAAAGCACCAATCCCGGAATGAGCACCAAGTGTTACCATAATAGAGCCACATTCTGAAAAAGCAAGGTAATCAACAACAATTGCAGCTGTAGTTTTATCTAAATTTGATCCTCCATATTTTTCTGGCATATCAACACCTAGAAAACCCATTTCTCCTAATTCCTTAAAAATTTCTAAAGTTAACTCTTCATTTAAAGTTGACAACTTATCTTTTAGAGGCCTCATTCGAGTAGTGGCATACTCGTAAGCAGCATCAGCAAACATTTTTTGATCCTCAGAAAACATTTCTTTGGAAAACATTTTTGACCGATTCAAAGGAGATATCAGAAATGAACCTCCTTGACCATAAAGTTTTTCAAAATCAGTTTTTTCAATATTTTTTTTGTAATCAAATTTTTGTTCTTTAACTTCCATAATTATTCCTTATTTTTTAAATCCATGTATTATAAATTCTATAACATCGTTCAAATATTTTTCAGCAGATATTTCTGATTTATCAAAAATACTAAACCATATTACGCCCTGAAGAGATGTCATAACAGACAATGCTGCAACATCTAAATCGATATTTTTATACAATCCTGAGCTTACCCCCTTCGAAATTATTGTCCTAAATAAAACAATTAATTTTGAATATAATTCCGTCGTTCTCTTCCTAACATCAAGATCATGATTAGATAGTGACCAAAATTCTAATTCTGCTAAAAATATATGCTTGCTCGACTTAAAAGCCTTAATGACATCTAATGTGATATCTCTTAACAATTCATCAGGGTTATTTTTTGTTAAATCTTTATTAATAATATTTTTAAAAAAATAATTTTCCCAATAATCAATAAGTGCAAGAAATAAATCTTTTTTACTTCCATAATGATGATAAATTGCACCCTTGCTTAAACCTGATTCACTGACAATATCATCCATGGTAGTCTTAGAAAAACCGCTTTTTACAAAAACATGCAAAGCAGCTTCTAATATTTGATTTTTTGTACTATCTTTTAATTTACTTTTCAAAATAACATACCGACCAGTCGGTATAATATAAATAATCAAAGTATATTTAGAAAGATAAATTTATTTTAAATACTTAGATAATAGTTATGAAAGCATTAATAATTTTTNTATTGGAATGCAACTATTTTAAGCTAATTATATTTAATTGATGAACGCTAATCTAATAATTTAGTTCTTAAATTTCAATGTATTGAACTTAAAAGCAGCTTCTACTAACTTTAAATCGTCTTGATTGATAAATAATTTAGAAATATACTTTTCATTTTTAAAATAATTCTTTAAGATATATAAACTCAGTCTATCTTGAGTAAATTTTTCAGTATTTGCAATATAGCTAATGTGTTCTTCAATTANCTTGTTATAATTTTCTGATAAATTATAATAGTATTCAAAACCCGAACTCTTATTTTCAAAAAAATCAATTATTAACTTAATCTTATAACTAAGGTTATCATTATTAAATGCTTCATTTGAAAAAATCAAATTTTCAAAATCTTTAAGTAAGTTGACAAATAAACTAAAACTTAAATTACTATTAAAAGAAAAATCATTATAATTACTACTATTAATTAAAATTCTGTTAATCANTTTATACTTCTCTCGTTCAATTTCATTAATTATTATGTAATCAAGTATGCTTTCAGATTCATAATCAACATTCATTTCATCTAATGCATCAAAAGAATTTTTAACATCATCTAAATTATCAGAAAAACAAAGAATACAGTCCTTAAATTCAACATCTATATCATTTTTATTTATTTTTTTATATTTTTGATGTAAAAAATTATTATAAAACTTAATTTTATTAGTTTTTATTTTCATGATATCAAAGCCATTTAAAAAATTAAAAAATTTCTCATACTCATATTGAAACTCAAATTGATTTAAATACTTCTTGTTTGATTTTATTACTATTTTATATTTTTCTGGACAATTGTAATTTTTCAAAAGAATCAATTCATTAATTAAATCCTGACCTAATTTTTTACTACAACTAGAATTGAAAATATAATAATATAAAAAATCTACGAATTTTGGAATTATCTCTGAATAATTGTGAAAATCATTAGCTGACTGTTTATCAATCATATTTTTCATTAAACTTTCAATAGAAGATTGCCTAAATAAATATTCATATACATAAAGCTGTTCAATAGATTTTTGCTTTAGGGAATTATAAACTTTTATATCAAANGAATTATCAATATAAGAATAAGAAACAAAATTATCGTATTGATTGATTTTTTCATTTAATTTACTTACTGTCTGAAAATCAGAATCAACAAAAATTTCTATACTCTNAAACTCAGGNTTAATATCTATANTTGTTTTTTTAAATATTTGATATGAATACAAAAAAAAAGCTAAAGAAGAAATAATTAATATATTAAAAATATTTTTACTGAAGTGACTCAATAGTTATTTCTTTTTATTTTTTGATCTTATACTTGAAATTCTACCATTTTTTATTGATATTAAAACAGAGGTTAGATTTGTAAAGTTTTGAAAGTCTGAACATGTAGCAACTAATGTAATACCATCGTAATTACANTTTCTATATAATATTTTAGACAAAACTTTNAATCTTTGCTTACCAAAACATGAGTCAANTTCATCAATAAATAATACTTTTGTATTTGCTGCAATTTTTGAAGCTAGATCAACCCATCGAAATTGATTCGGTGTCAAGTTTCTTATTTTTTTTGATTTTATGTACTTTAAATTCATTTTACTAATAATTGAATCTGTATATTTTGATGCTTTATCTTTATTGTTTTTGGATAAAACATATTTGTATATATAATCATAAACATTTCCAAAAAAAGGTTTTTTATTTTGCTGAGCAACCATTGAAAAATCTTTTTTATAAATTCTATTTGAAATTTTCTTTAAATCATCACTATCATATAAAACTTGTCCCTTATAAGCTGAATTTTTCTTTGTCATAATATCTAAAATTAGAGATTTACCAGAACCCATATCACCATGAAACATATAACATGATCCTCTATGAATATCAAATTTTCTTATATGTAATAATAAATTATTATTTTTNTTAAACTTTAAATTTTTGAAAGAAAATATTGGCTTATTCATTTAATTAACTCCAGCGATATTTAAAAAATTTTTCAATACTGAATGAGATTTTGGAGAATCAAGTAAATCATTAGAGTCAACAGATATTCCTTTTGCAATCCTTAAATCCATCAACATTCTTGTAACTTCTTTAGAAAACTCAGGATGAAATTGTACACCAAAAACTTTTTCGTTGTAGCTAAAAGATTGGTTTGATTTTGAAGAATCAGCCAATATATCAATATTATCAGGTAACTCTAAAACAGTATCCTGGTGACTTTCGTAGACAATTTCCTGATATGAAAAGCCTTCAAATAATTTATTTTTTAAACCTTTTTCAGTTAAATTTATTTTATAAGAACCAAGCTCCCAACCAAGTTTATTCTTTTTAACCTTAGCTCCAAGACAATGCGCTAAAACTTGATGTCCAAAACAAATCCCTAAAACATAGCGTTGATTTTCTATTAACTTTTTAGTGAAATTTTTAAGCTTATATATCCAATCTATATCATCATAAATTGAATATTTACTTCCCGTAAGGATATACGCATCAGCATTGATATTAATATCAAAATCGTCCTCGTATACTTTTTTAATAGTAAAGTTGATATCTTTATTATTTATAATACCTGGTATCCAGTCAGATGAATGACCATATTTATTTACTATTTCAGTTAACCCTGGACCATTAGATAAGATCACAACATTTTTCATTTAAATACCTTTACAATTTCTACAAATATTAAATATGTAGATTTTCAAGAAATCTTTCAGCATCCAATGCTGCCATGCATCCAGAACCAGCAGCAGTAATAGCTTGTCTATAAATGGGATCCATTATATCTCCCGCTGCAAAAACACCTTTTTTTGAAGTCTCTGTGGAATTATTATAAGTTAAAATATAACCTTTATCATCTAGGTTTATAGAATCTTTAAAAATTTCTGAATTTGGAGTATGTCCTATACCTAAAAACAAACCATCTGCATCAACTTCAAATGTTTTATTTTCTAAGACATTCTCAATTAATAGAGACTTAAGACCTCCATCTTCAGGTTCACCAATCATATCTAAAACTGATGAATTCCACATTACATCAATCTTATCATTATTAAGAGCCTTATCTTGCATTATCTTTGATGCTCTAAACGAATCACGCCTGTGGATGATTGTTACTGAAGATGCAAATTTAGTTAAAAAAATAGCTTCTTCCATTGCACTATCACCTCCACCAACAACAAAAACTTTTTTATCTTTAAAGAAAAAAGCATCACATGTTGCACAAGCTGAGACTCCATATCCCATTAATTTTTTTTCAGATTCTAAACCTAATAGTCTCGCTGAAGCACCTGTAGAAATTATAACTGAATGTGCAGAGAATTCTTCGGAGCCGGACCATAATCTTAAATTATCGCTTGAAAAATCAACTTTATCTATCTTTTTATTTTTTATTTCAGTTCCAAACCTTAATGCTTGATTTTTAAATTTATCCATTAACTCAGGTCCCATAACACCATCTGGAAAACCCGGATAATTTTCTACATCTGTTGTTATAGTTAACTGACCTCCTGGCTGAGAACCTTCAAAAAGTAGAGGATTTAAATTGGCTCTTGCAGCATAAAGAGCTGCAGTATAACCAGATGGACCACTTCCAACTATTATAATATTTCTTTTCATTAAATTAAATACTTTCTAAAGCTAATTGAATTTCATTTTTGTCAACAACGCCAACTGACTGCTTTTCAACTTTTCCATCTTTGAAATAAAGCAAGCAAGGNATGCTTCTAATGCCATACTTAGCAGCTATATCTGGACATTCATCTACATTCACTTTACCAATAACATATTTATCTTTATTCTCTTTAGCTAATTCATCTATTACAGGAGTTAGCATTTTACATGGACCACACCATTCAGCCCAAAAATCTACCAATACCGTTTTTTCTGATTTCAGCACACTTGACTCAAAGTTTTCATTATTAAAACTTTTAAAATAATCGCTCATTTATATACCTTTTTGGTTATTTTTTTGTATTTCAATTAATCTAATTTAAAAAATAAATTATATATATTATAGTAGGTTTATAAAATCTTTCAATATTTTTCTTACAGAATTTTCTTTAAGTGGATTTTCATCATTTACACATACAAATCTAGGGAAAACAACAGAACCAAGATGTTCAAGTTGATTTTTCATTGCAATGTTAAACTTATTAGCAGATCCACCGCTGTTTGAAGCTACTAAACTTACTTTATTAATAAATCCATCTCTCCAATTTTTTGTTGAAACAGATATCCAAGAAATCATATTAGTTACAATTGGTGGAATACATCCATTATATTCAGGTGCACAAACAATAATACCATCAGAATTTAACAGCTCTTTAACAATATCATTGATTTTAGTACCGATATCATCTTTATAATTATTATAATCAGAAGCCATAAACAAAGGAATATNAAAATTTTCTAAATTAACTATTTTCACAGAAACTTCTAAANTTTTCAAAATATTTTNNAGCTGTTTAGAAAGTAAAAAATTTTGTCCAGAAGTTGCAGAAAGAATAGTGATTTTTTTCATTTTAATCCTTGAAAATCCATATTATATTAATATNATCAAACCTTTTAAATGGTGATATACTACCAGGAAATATAACATCATTTGATAATAAATTCTTACTATTATAAGAAATGATAAAAGAATCAAAATCAAATCCAAATTCAAAACTATATAATTGTGTTTGATATAGCTCAATATTGCTAGAAAATAAGTTCATTGANAGAATGTCAATTTCTTTATCAAATGTGTAATGATTAAAATTCATCTTAGCAAAAAAATCAAAATCGTATTTATTTCTANATGGATAAATACCNAAGCTAATTTTAAGATAATCATCAATTCCTAAATTTTCGGATTTATTTAAATACTTAAAATAATCGTACTCAAAATCAAAAAGATTGTAATCAATTAAACCAGAAAATAAGAAATAATTATATGAAATTTGATTACTCTCTATTTCACCTAAGTTTATATTAAAATNATAATTATTAAAATCGTATGATATAGTAAAGTTATTTCTAATGTAATCGATAAAACTATAATCACCATATAATTCATCATTATCAACTAGCAATCCATAAACATAGTTTTCAGAACTAAACTTTAAGTAGCTATTATCTAAGAAATATACTANTTCNAAACNAGGCTTATATTCATCAAAAATCTCTGAACNATAAATCTTNATGTTAAATTTNTCTTTGTTTATATTCATACCTANAGAAGGAGTATTATTATGTTTTTTATAAAAATTTGTATNNGAATGATCATCNTTAAGAANTATATCTTGGTTTATGTTACCAAAATAAACTGATAAGCTACCTAAATCTAAATTNATTTNATTATTATTAAAAATCGATCTTTCAATATAGCTAAGATACTGAAAATCCATTTCATATAATTCAGGCCTTTTATGAAATGAATTTTGAATAGATAAACTTGACTCAAAAGAAATATTGTTTTTTTTATAAGATATGTTNTATCCAGTAATAAATGACTCATNCTCTTTTTTAAATTCATTTATACTTGAATGTAAATTATATTGATCTGGCTCTCTATTATAGTGATACAAATAACTAAAATTCAAATTTAGATTATCTGTTTTCTTGTTTAAATTCATAAAAATATTTTGATTAACATTTTCTACTAATGATTTTGATTCTAATTGAAAAATAGATTTTGTTGAACTACCAATAGAATTAGCAGCTGCTACTTTGGTATTGAAGTANTTATCATTTTTATTTTGCTCATAAAATAACTGAGATACTGAACCAGAAATATCATTATAATCAAAATATAAGTTTTCTGGTACCAAATGATTTAAAGGCATATTTGTAGAACCATCTATNCTTATAGAGTAATAACTTATATTTTTATTTAAATTCGGGTGATATTTATCTAAAACATAAGTAGANAAATTGATTGGATCTAAAAGCAAAACTATATCATCAGAAAATCTATTATTACAAAGTGAAAAACTTGATAAAAAAATAGAAAAAATTAAAAGTAAAATCAATTTTTATTTATTGCAAAACTTTGATTGGAAATATATGAGTAACAGTAGTAAAAAACTGAAGAAAACATAAGCGTCGAAATCAATGAATTTTTAAAAAATGGAATAGCAGCTGAGTAACATAAAATAAAACCACTAAATGTTTTAGGGTATCCAATAAGCCATACCCCAAAATTTGTTATTAAAAAAAATAAAATAGAACTAAACAATGATATAATAAGAGTTGACTTATATGAAATCTTTTCAGATACTAATTTTCCAAAAATAAATATAAGCAGTAATGAAAAATAAACATACATTATAACAGAATGAAAACCCAAGATGAAATCTGATATCAACATAGCAAAAAGAGGAACTAAAAAAATATATTTACTTCTAAAACAAACTCCACAAAATAATGCAATTGATAAAATTGGAGTGAAATTTGGTGGATGAGGTGCAAGTCTTGTAAATGCAGCCAAACAAGTAAGTAATATAATAAATAAATAATTCAATTTATGTAATTTAAATACAGTAATTATTTATACAAAACATTTATTCATCTCTCATTAATAAATCAATTTTGTAAAGGTATTTAACTATATTAATTTCTGGGAATTTTAAAAGTTTATTTTTTATTATCAAAGTTTGAAAATATGGGAAAATGTCATCATATTTATCAAAGTATTTTTTAATTATCTCATAAGACTTAATAGTATATCCTGTAGTAAGACTTTCTTCTTCAATTTTATTAAAATTATNATCAAAATAATCTACTAAACCTATATTTTTAATTAATATACCTAAAGACACAAGATTCCTATCATATTTATAACTTTTGGGAATTTTTTTATTTAATTCCATTACTGAATTAATTTGAAATATAAAGCCACCATTTAAATTATATTTTTTATCTAACGATGGGATTCTTATAATCTTATTTTTATTATCNCTAAATANTTTTAAGACATCTTTTTTACAATCATGATTTAAAATTTTTATATTTTCAATTACATTTTTGAAAATCAAAGNAATATCTTGGTTAACTTTTTTAAGAAGTAAATCTTTATTAAAACCATACTTATCGTACAAATTATTAGCTATTCTAGATATATGATACACTTCAATTTCTAAAGATTGGTTGAAAGATACAACTTTTCCTTTAATTGCACAGGGCTCATTTATAGAAATTTGTTTTTGATATTCATCAACAAAAGACCATATTTTNCCTCTTATACTACCATNCGAATCTTCCAAAAGCACATCTATAAAAGGATCTCCAAGCCTTGAAACTTTAACATTAAATCTTTTACAAATAAAAAAACCTGAGATTATTTTACCCTCAACAAGATTTTTAATATTAGAAATTTTAACTTTCAAGATATTTTTTTAACAAATAATTGATGAACATGCTTAATAATTTTATATCCTTTTTGTTTAGCTATTTCATCTTGAATATTTTCAATTTCAGGACTTACAAACTCAATTATTTTTCCAGTATCAACACAAATCATATGGTCATGATGTTCTGTATCTAATTTATTTTCATACCTAGCAATGCCATCATCTAATACCATCTTTCTGCAAAAATCATATTTAACTAGCAAATCTAACGTTCTATATGCTGTTGCTTTAGAAACTTTAANTTTACTTTTATTCAAAAAGNTAATTATAGAATCACAATCGTAATGACCATCATTATTTACTAAAAACTTAAAAACTGAATATCTTTGATTTGTAAACTTTAAATTTTCTTTTTTTAGAGCTTCTTTAAAACTTATTATATAACTATTTTTCATAACTATCCTTTTATTATTGTAAGATTAGCATATTTATAAATTAACTTTTTTACTACATTATTATAAAACTTAATTGTTAGCTTAGAATTATCTCCAATACCTTCAATTTTGAGAACCTTTCCCCTTCCAAATACTTTATGTTNAACTAAAGAATTTACAGCTATATCATTAGTAGTATTCTTAGGAGTAGTATTCTTAGGATTAGAAAACTTGTTAATCTTTTTATAATTATCGATTGGATAATTAATCTTCTGATTAAGTAAATTTAAATTAATAATTTCTTTTGGGATTTCTTTAATAAACCTAGATTTAGTTGTAATTACTGGTGAGCCTCCAAATTGTCTTCTAGACTTTGCATAACTTATATTAACTGATTTTCTTGCTCTAGTTAGAGCAACATAAAAAAGTCTTCTTTCTTCTTCAATGTTATCATCTTCAAAAGATCTAATAATCGGAAATAAACCATCTTCTAAACCTGCGATGACTATATTATCAAATTCTAAACCTTTTGAACTATGCACTGTCATTAGAGTAACTCTATTTTCTGAATCATTCCATCTGTCAATATCAGTTAAAAGAGAAATTTCTTCTAAATATCCTACTAAATTTGAATCAGGATTATTTATTTCAAACTCTTCAATACCAGATAAAAATTCCAGAATATTATTCCATCTATCAATTGATTCATCTGTTTTCTGCTTAAGATAGTAATTTTCTAATTGCAGTTCTTGAATCATTGATTTAACAATCTCACTTCCCTTCTTTACATCTATTTCTGATTTATATTTTTTTATTAAACACAAAAAGTCATTTAAAGAAACTTTCTGTTTCTGACCAAGATTTATGTCATTAAGTGAATTCAATAAATCAAGATAAGAATTTGAAGTTGTTAAATAAAATTCATTAATTTTTTCCAATGAACTTTTTCCAACACCTCTTGGAGGAAAATTAATAATTCTTTCAAAGCTTATAGAATCATTATTATTAACTAAGAATCTAATATAAGCAAGAACATCCTTAATTTCTTTTCTATCATAAAATTTAACTCCTCCAATAATTTGATAAGGAATATTTTCAATTCTTAGTCTATCTTCAATAATTCTACTTTGTGAATTTGTTCTGTACAGTATAGCTATTTCATTTAAATTATTTTTGAATTTTAAAACCAAATTATAAATTTGCTTAGCTTCATGTCTATCATCAAAAGATTCAAGTAAATTTATTAAGTCTCCAGAACCATTTTCTGTCCATAATTTTTTTTCAGATCTATTAGTATTTTTTGATACAACTGACCATGCTGCCTGCAGAATATTATTTGTGGATCTATAATTTTGCTCTAATTTTTCAATGTGGCTTTCTCCAAAGGCTTCTCTGAAATTTAAAATATTAGATATGTCTGCACCTCTCCATCCATAAATTGATTGGTCATCATCACCAACTACAAAAATATTTTTATGCTCATTAGCAAGAGAATAAATAAATTCGAATTGAGGTTTATTAGTATCTTGATATTCATCAACTAATACATATTGAAATTTATCTCTATATTTTTCAAGTCTATCAGGAAATTCTTTAAATAATTTTAACGGTAGTAAAAGTAAATCATCAAAATCTAATGAATCACAATTTTTTAATTCTTCTTGGTACATTTTATAAATTTCATAGAATTTTTTATCACTATAATTATCGGAGAAATTTTTAAAATGTTCAACTGATAAAAGTGAGTTTTTAGCATTACTAATCCTTGTTTGAAACGATTTAGGTTCAATTTGTTTTAAATCTAAATTTAAATTTTTAATAACTTTTTTAACTAAAGACCTAGAATCTTGCTGATCATAAATAGTAAAAGAATTTGAAAATCCTAAATGATGTATTTCTCTTCTAAGAATTTGAGCAGATATTGAATGAAATGTTCCTATATTTATACCTGAAATGTCTTGGTTAACTAACTCAAAAACTCTTGATTTCATTTCTTGAGCTGCTTTATTTGTAAAAGTAACTGCTAAAATATTTTCAGGTGGCAAACCAATTTCATTTATTAAATAAGCTATTTTATATGTTAAAACTCTAGTTTTGCCACTACCGGCTCCAGCAAATACCAAAACAGGTAGTCCTATTTTTTCAACTGCAATTTTTTGATTTTTATTTAAATTTGTTAAATCCATTATTTTTTTGATTTTAAATGACCTTTAAATGTAGTNTTAAAAATATGTCGACCNTTTTTATTTGCAACAAAATAAAAATAATTAGATTTTTCTGGATATGCTGCAGCAATAATNGAATTTATACCTGGATTATTTATAGGTCCAGGAGGTAAACCTTTNTATAAATATGTATTATAAGGATTATCTANTCTTGTNTGCTTATTTAATAATTTTTTCTTTCTCTCTGGAAGAATATACTGAACNGTTGGATCTGCTTGTAANAGCATNTCTTTATCTAATCTATTATGATAAACTGATGATATTAANTTCATTTCNTCATCATAAACTGCTTCCCATTGAATTATTGAGGCTAAAGTTACAATTTCATGCATACTTAAATTATTTTCTGAAATGTTTTCCCTNTAATTAAATAAAAATTGGTTAACCATTAATCTTACAATATCTTCTTCAGTATAACTATTTAATATTAAATAAGTATCAGGATATAAATAACCTTCAAGATTTGAAGCATTAATTCCCAAGGAATTAATAAAGCTTTTTTTATAACATAGTTCAATAAAATAATCTATATCAATCTTCAATTTATTTTCTAAATAAATTGCGACATCTCTTAACCTAAGACCTTCTATTATAGTTATCTTCACTCGATCTTTATTATTTGACGTTAAAAGGTTTACTAAATCTTTCATATTAGTAACAGATTTAAAGTTATACCTACCGTACCTCAAATTTTTATCATTTCCTGTGAGTTTTACTGCAATCTTAAAAATTGTTTTATTTATACATAGNTGATTATGTAAAATTTTTGATACCTCATTAACATTAGAATTTTTTTGAATCGTTACATATTGATTCATATGTTTACACTCAACTGGCCAGGTTAATAATAAAGCATAGGTAAAAATAAACATGAATATACTTAACGCAAATGCTGGGAATATTAACTTATTATTTTTCATAGATTATTGCTACTAAATTAACAAATTATTTATTGATTAATTATTTATTTCTTGCAAAGATATCATATTCTCATTTAAGTTTTCTTAGTTGTGAAGAACGATAATGATAACAAAGAGCCAATNTGGCCTTTNAATAANTTTAATTATCTGATTTTTGGAATTGGAGTTTTAACAATAATAGTGGGATATNTTTTAATGTCANCAGGTTCAGTAAATAGTTTTCAATCTGTAAGACTTGCTCCCTTTTTGTTATTTATTGGTTATGTTATCTTAATTCCTATTTCAATTTTTTTGAAAAAATAATTTTGGGGTGGTAGTTCAACTGGTTAGAGCACCTGCCTGTCACGCAGGAAGTTGCGGGTTCGATCCCCGTCCATCCCGCTCTCATTAAGCCTTTGCATTTTGCAGAGGCTTTTTTTTAAAAAATATTTAAAGGAAACTATGAAAAAAACTCTCAATGATATATTAACTAACTATCAATCCCTAGAAGTTGATTTAATAGAAAATAGTGGTGAAGTAACAGATGAAATAGAAACAAAACTTCAAATTAACGAATCTGAACTGTCAACAAAAATGGATGGATATGAAAAGTTTACAAGATATTTAAAGCACCAATCAGAATACCTTAAATCTATGGAAGAACACTACANTAGAAGAAGAAAAGCTATAGATAATTCTGTTAAAAATCTTAAGGAAAGAATGGTTCACGCGATGAAAATAACCAATAATAGAAAAATAAAAACAGATGAATTTAATTTTTCTATCGGTACTTCAAAAAAATATAAAATTGATTCAGATAAATTAGANCATGAAATTCAAAAAAGCTTAATTNAAGATGGTTTAGCTGAAAATATTTTTAAGCCCAATCTTAGTGAAATAAAATCNAAATATAAAGATGAAGAATCTCCTGATTGGCTAAATATTGAGGAAAATGACTTTTTAAGGGTCAGTTAAAAATTTATTTTTGACATTTTTTACAAAAATGTGTTGAGCGGCCTGCAATTTTTTTTCTTACTATANTTGATTTACATCTAAAGCATGGTTTACCTTCCCTACCGTAAACTTTTAATTCATTTCTAAAATCACCGGTTTTCATATTATCAAATGTAAAGTTAATAATAGTCGTTCCGTGATGCTTGATTGACTTATCTAAAACAAGGATTATATTTTTAAAAAGTTGACTAGTATTTTTAACCTTATCTGATTTTTTTTCCGGATGTATTTTTGTTAACCATAGGATTTCATCCACGTAAATATTTCCTAAACCACAAATGAATTTTTGATCTAAAAGTAAATACTTAATAATTCGAGATTTAGCTGATAATCCTTTTCTCAACCAATCTAAAGTAAATTTCTTTTCAAAAGGATCAACCCCTACTTTATAATTGAAATATTTNATTTTACTNAAANAATAAAANCCTCCAAACTTTCTTATNTCATTATAAATNAGATAACCTTTGTTNAATTTAAAGAAAGCNCTCATGTGTTTNTTATCATCTTGGTAATTTATNAGATANAAATAACTGGCCTGTCATTCTTAANTGNCANACCATTANTCCAATATTTAAANNTATAAGTATNTATTTTCCTTTTCTNCCAATANTTATNACATTTTTGNCAACTATATTATTNANAAATGAATCATGGTCTAAATTGTACGTAATTTTTGNATGAAAAGANTCAAAAGATANTANCTTTTTATCTTTTAATTTNGCGANCGAATTNACAACTGTTTGGACTTCNGGTAACTCAGGCAAAGAATTTATCTATTCGTCATAAGGTTCATGAAATTTTTGACAGTTTATGCACCAAGTTAATTTTTGTGCTTGTTTTTCTTTTTCGGCTGTTTCTTTATCATGATAAGTTTGACAATTTGCGCACCACACCTGATTAGAGTTAATATTAAAATCTTCTTNTAAAAATGATTTACCAACTCTAAAGGAAACATAACCTGCTGAAAAACTAAAAGCTACTATAACTAAAATAGATATAAACTTTGAGGAATAATTATTTTTTTTTGTTTTTTTCTTACCCATATTTTTCTTACCCATATAGGTAATTTAAAAATATTTATTAATTAGTTCCAAGTTTATGCCTGACCTAAATAACTATAAACTGAAATATACTGTTCAGTGGTTAAAAAGCATTTTTGACCGATATTTTTGTAAATATTATCCGTATCTCTAAATGTGTTATCTTCCAGTAATTGAAACTCCATTACAAAATTACCTTTNATTTGATTAAACTTAAAGAATCTATAATGACCTACTCCATATTCTGTTTTGATAANCAAATCAGATCTTTCTTTGCAAAGTAACATCAGATATTTAGCATCTTCAATATTGCTTAAGGTTGTATTATTACTAATATTATTATTCGATTTATTTATGTGCTTCATATTATCAACCTCCACTTTTTGTTTGTAATAATATCAAACTATATTTTGAATTAAAATGTGACCATTAACACAAAAGTTATTTTCTGTGATTTATATCAAAATTTTACATATATTTGAATAATGATAAACAATTAAATACCGAGNATTAAATCTTATTAAAAAAATATAACTACATTATTTTTAATNNATTTATAAGATTTATATAAAAAAATACTTTATGATAAAATTNCCAAGTAAAAAATTCTGGATTCTAAAAATGCCAAAATACTCTATCNTGATTTTTGTGCTATTTAATTTACTTGGNATGCTTTATTATCCAGGTGGTACAATTGGAGATCCTACAACAAAAGGATACTTGTTTTCACAAAATTTTTTCAGCGACCTTGGTAACAGNGTAAGTCATTCTGGNGAAAAAAACATAATTTCATTTATATTATTTAATTTTAGTTTATCAGTTTGTGGTTTAACATTTTCAATGCTTTTTTTTTCTATAAGGAATGTATTTGATTTAAGTTTATTAAATGTTTTTGCAACNCTATGCGGTNTTCTTGGTGGCCTATCTTGTATTGGGGTAGCATTAACTCCAGCTGATCTTTTTTTAGAGCCACATATTATCTTTGCAAATGGTATATTTAGATTTTTATGTGCTGCATCANTCTTATACTCTATATTAATATTTAAGAGTAATGATATAGATAATAAATATGCCTATGGATTTATAATTTTTGGTATAATGGTTCTTATATACATTCTTATATCTGAACTTGGGCCAAACCCTAGACTTAACCCAAGTGCGCTTACATTACAGGTAGTTTCTCAAAAAATAATTACACTTTGGCTATTTATATCAATATATATATACTCCTTAGGATTAGGGAAACATCTTTATAGTAAATCATAAAAAAAACGAGCTCTATAAATAAACTATAAAGCTCGTTTTCATATACTTTCTTATGAACTAATTACTATTTAAGAAGCATTACCTTTTGAGTTGATATATCCCCATTAGATACTGCTTGCACTAAATATATTCCACTTGCTAAGTGACTAGCATTAAAATTAACAATATGACCTGCAGTGTTTGCATTCATATATCCATCAACAAGGGTTGCTACTTTCTGTCCTAAAACATTATATACATTCACAGATACCAAACCAGCCTCTGGAATAGCTACACTAATCTGAGTTGAAGGATTAAATGGATTTGGACCAACAACTTTCACTTTAATACTAGATAGTTCAATAACTTGTTCTACATTTACATCTCCTGACTGACTTACTACATGTACAGACTCAACTGTAACATCACCCTCAAAGGTCGCAATATCAGTGATAGAATGAGAACCGTCTGTCACTATCATTAATGTTGTTTTATTATAATTGGTTACATATTCAGAAATAAATGCATCTTTAAGATTAATTTCAAAACGAGAACCATGAGATAAGGTCAACTGCACACCTTGAACAAAACCATCAGACTCTAGTCTTAAAGAATTTTCAGATAGTATTAACTTAGATTCTAATGCACCATCTATTGCAAATAGCCTGAAATCTAAAACAATATTTACTAGAGATGTAACATCACTTACATTAATAAATCCATCTCCATTAACATCTCCGCAAGAATCATCAATATCAGCACCTAAGATAGAATGTACTAAATGAACAATGTCAGCAATATTTAAACCTCCATCATTATTTAAATCACCTGAAACAATTGTACCACCCCATGTTCCAGCACAATCTTGAACACAGTCATTGGTTGGATCAGTATCACACACATTACACATATCAAGCTGTCCAGTACCATCACAACTTTGCGTTTCTTGAGCATTATCAGCAGCTATACAATCAGTACCACCAAATTCAGCAGGAGTTGTTACTACAAATACTCTGTCTTGTGTTCCAGACACACATGTTTCACCTGCACTGCAATCACTCCAGTCTGACCAAGAACCAACACAAT